>JBDRGM010000023.1:0-4435 GCA_043817815.1 archaeon | reverse complement strand
CTAAACCTCAGAATTCCTCCAATTCCTCCAAGATTATCAAACTGTTCTCCTTCTTCTGTGTCTATTGAGATTATCTCAATCTGTGAGCCAGTATTGTTTGCAATTTCCTTAAGCTTTTTTGTAATCTTTTTATCTAAATTTTTAGAGAGCAACAAAACATCAACAGCTCCAAATTCAAGTGCTTTTTTTGTGTCAGGCTCTTTTAAAGTTGCCATGTCTGGTTTTTCTCCAAGAGTCCTGAAAAATCTTTCAAGTATTTTTTTCTCATGAACAATCTCTTGCTCTGCCAAAACATCTTGTGATTTTTCAACAAGCTCTTTTAATCCAGATTCATCACTCCCACCAATATCTTTTCTCCCAATAACTTTTTCCCTTAATTTAGTAACAAGATAACCATTTTCAATAAATTCATCTTTTGTAGGAATAGGGCCTCCAATCAAAATACCTTTTAATTTAGGATTATCAAAAAAAATCTTCTTCATTTCCCCAGCAATTCTTTTATAAAACTCTTTTGTCAAACCTTCTGTAATTCTATGAAATCTTTGGGAGGATTGTCCTCCAGCCCTGACCTTGCTTGGAATTCCTGAAGTCATTTTTTGAAGAACCTCAATCCTCTTTCCTTCTAATAAACCAATTGTTGCTTCTTTTCTATCCATAACAAGAAGTCCAAAAACTTCAGAAACCTCAAGTTGCTCTTTTAATGGCTCTAAAACAAATTCTTTATCACATCTATATAATCTAATATTCAAAGGCATAGGCGGTTCAATTTCCCATAATTGTAAATCATCTTGTGCTTCAGATTTAGAAATATTCCCAACAAAAATAGCAAGACCATTCTCAGGAGTTTTCTTAAAAGTCTTTAAATGCCTAACAATCTTATCAAGAGCATCAGAAACATTTTTCCTTGTTGCTGTAGACTTTATATTCTTTGCAGTTGACTTTTCAGCTTCAAGTTGCCTCTGAACAGAATTCACATCAAAACCTGCAGAAATATAAACACTAATTAACTCAGTGTGCCTACCTTTATATTTCTCAAGAACTTCAACAATTTCCTCAAGTTCATCCTTTGTTAGTATCATAATTTAAAAAGAGAAAGAGAGTTTTTAAAAGTGATTAAAACTTACTGCTCGCTATACTCGCAGATTAATATAATTCTTTTAATAAACAACCTCCTTAAAAATTTAGATATTATCAATTAACAATTTAGGGTTGGGCGGGGGGGATAAAAAATCAAACAAACTCAACATCAAACTTTCCTGTTTTTATCTCTTTAGCATTTGTAACTGCTTTTAAATCATCTAAAACATCTTTTAATTTGCCTTTATCGCCCTTACTGATTGTTAAAACACATTCTGAATTCATTGCTTTTCCTGCTTTAGTCTTTTCTTGTCTAACTTTTGAAATAATCTCTAGCATTAAACTCCATAATTTAGAATCAACTTGTCCTAATTTAATTTCTTTAGGCCATTCACTAATATGAATACTCTTATCTTTCTCTGTTTTTCTAAAATAGTTTTGATAAATATCTTCTGTAATAAAAGGAGTAAATGGAGCAAACATCTTAAGAATTGCTAATAATGATTGATAAAGGGTGTATTGAGCAGATTTCTTTTTATCTCCTTTCTCATTATAAATTCTCTTTTTAACAATTTCAATATAATTATCAGCAAAATCATGCCAAAAGAAATTTTCAACCTCTTGTTTAACTTTTGAATATTCATATTTTTCAAAATTACTCGTAGCATTTTTAATCAAAACAGAAAGCTTTTCCAAAAAAACTTTATCTAATTCTTCCAACTTCTTTGGTCTATCTCCAGAATAATTCTCTAAATTCATAAAAACAAATCTTGATGCATTAATCAATTTATTTATGAATCTTTTTCCTGCAATAACTTCTTTTTCTTGATAATCAAAATCTTTCCCTAATTTTGATGATGCTGCCCAAAACCTCAGAGCATCTGCACCATATTTATACCTAACTTCCTGGGGCCTGACAATATTTCCTTTAGATTTTGACATTTTCTCTCCTTTTAATGTAACAAACCCCGAGATAGCAACATCTTTCCAAGGATTCTTTCCATAATGTAATTGAGACTTAACTACAGTATTAAATAACCAAAATGAGATAATATCATGTGCTTGTGGACGCAAGGTCATTGGAAATAATTTACTCTGTACTTTCTTATCCATTAACTGAATAGTAATCTGAGGACTCATTGATGAAGTGAACCATGTATTAAAAACATCTTTTTCAGGAATAAATTCTTTTGATTTACACTTTAAACATTCCTTTACAGGAGGTTTGTCTTCAATTGGATCAACAGGCAAATCTTTCTCTCTTGCCAAAATAACTTCTCCACATTTTTTACAATACCAAACAGGAAAAGAAACTCCAAAATGTCTTTGATTAGAAACCAACCAATCCCATTGCAAACCCTTAACCCAATTATCATATCTATGTTTCATGAATTTGGGATGCCATTTTAATTCAGTTCCCCATTTTAACATATCTTCTTTCAAATCCAAATACCTCACAAACCATTGCTTACTTTTAATAAACTCAATTTCAGTCCCGCATCTTTCATGAACATTAACAGGATGTGTAATTTTCTCTTGTTTAACTAAAAACCCTTGTTTTTTCAAATCTTCAATAATCTTTTCTCTTGCTTCTTTTATCTTCATTCCTTCATACTTGCCTGCAATAGAAGTCATCTTCCCATCCTTATCAATAGCTTCTTTAATTGGAAGATTAAAAGCTTTTTGCCATTCCATATCTGTTTGGTCTCCAAAAGTTGCACAATATGCAATTCCAGTTCCCTTATCTATTTGAGCTCGCTTGTCTTCAAAAATAGGCACTTCAATATTAAACAAAGGAATCTTAGCTTTTTTCCCCTTAAGATGTTTATATCTCTTATCACTAGGATGATAAAAAACAGCAACACTTGCAGGAAATAATTCAGGTCTTGTTGTTGAAATAATCAAATCTTCTGAGCCAACTTTTAATTTAACATCAACAAACACAGAAGGTAAAACTTTATCCTCAACTTCAACTTGAGCAATACCTGTTTTACACTCAGGGCACCACATTGAAGGTGCATCTCTTCTCTCCATTCTTTTTTTCTTATATAAATCCAAAAAACTCCACTGAGAAATTCTTCTTGAATGATTATCAATTGTGGAATAAGCAATATCCCAATCACAACTTATTCCAATATCTTTCCAACCTTGCACAAATTCAGAAATATTGTCTTTTAAAAAAGAAAGACAAAGCTTGATGAATTTCTCTCTAGACATTTCCTTAGACTTAACTCTTTTTGTCTTTTCAACAAGTTTTTCTGTTGGCAAACCATTATCATCTATTCCAAAAGGATAAAACAAATTAAATCCCTTCATACGCATAAACCTAGCAATAAAGTCCATCTGAGAATAAGACCCTGCACTCCCAATATGCATTTCACCTGAAAAAGTTGGTGGAGGAGTATCAATTGAAAAAATCTTTTTTTTGTCTTTAGAATCAAATTTGTAAATACTTTCCTTTTCCCAAAACTCTTTCCATTTTTTCTCTATTTTTATAAAATCTATCTCTTTCTTGCCCATTATAATTTAAATAAGTTTAAGATTATAAAGTTTTCTTAAGAAATCTTTAAATACTCCTTACTCATAACAAAATTATGGCACAAGATAACAAGATAAGTATGCCTGCTGGATTTGGCGGATTAATGAGATTTAGCGAAGAATATTCAAGTAAATTCAGTCTAAAACCAACCTACATAATCGCGTTTATAATTTTAATAATTGGATTTAGAGTATTCTTAGAGGTTTATTTCTAATAAAATGTTTCCAGTATTAAACCCAAAAAAAATGCAGGCAGTTATGAAGCAAATGGGAATCTCGCAAGAAGATATAGATGCTTCTAAAGTAATAATTGAAAAAAATAATGGAAGCAAATTAATAATAAATAACCCCTCTGTAACAAAAGTCAAAATGCAAGGCCAAGAAACATTTCAGATTGCAGGAGATATTCAAGAAGAAAATCAAGAAGTTGAAATATCGCAAGAAGATATTAAAACAATAGTAGAAAAAACAAACAAGTCTGAAGACCAAGCTAAAAAAGCACTTGAAAAAACAGGTGACTTGGCTGAGGCTATTTTGGAGTTGAGCAGAAATGAAAAAGAAAATAATAGATTGGATAAATGAAAAAGGAAATATTGTTCTTGATCCTTTGATAAACAATAAATCATTTGATAGATTTTCCAACACAATTTTTCATAGATTTCAAGAAGACCCTTTATTGACTTATGCTATTGCAATTAATTGGAGTAACATTATCAAATTAAGTGATGAAAGATATCCAAGAGCTTATTCATTAAAACAAATCTTAGAAAAAGAAATTAAAAGAGGGAATCTTATAGATAGATTTAAGGAATTTGAAGGT
>JBDRGM010000022.1:0-11458 GCA_043817815.1 archaeon | reverse complement strand
ATTGATACTGTTGGGGACGGGAGAGCTTTAACTGCTGTAAAAAATTATGTGTTGAATCAAGGAAGAAATGATAAAAAACTAATTAGTTATGAATTTTGAACTAACATACCCCGCAGCTTGCTGCGATTGGGTTCTTGATTTTCTCACTTCTCCAGGATTTTTTTGAATATCAAAATCATTTACTAACACTTTACCCTGAGAAGGTTTTAATAATGTTGAAAGAACATTTATGAGAGTTGTTTTTCCTGCCCCATTTGGTCCAAGAATTCCAAATATCTCTCCTTTCTTTACTTGCAAAGATAAATCATCGACTGCAATTAGTTTTTTATATCTCTTTGTAAGATTTTTTATTATGATAGAATCTTTATTTTGTGCCATTCACCACTAAAGAAAAACTTGTTTATTAATATTCCTCAATCCCTCAACAAAACAAGATTATTCATTATGCAAATGACTACGTTGATTTGTATTTTGAATAACATCTTAATCTTTAAGCACAACAATATTATTCATTCCTCTTCTCTTTCTCTCAATTAATTGCTTTGCTTCAAGTTTATCTAACAGCCTAGTTGTTTTAACTTTTCCAATCTCAAGTTTCTCCATCAAATCCGCCTGAAACACAGCCTTACCTTCTTTAACCAAAAAATCAATAACTTTCTTCTCATCCTTATCTAATTTACTCCTATCAATCTTTTTCTTTTTTTCTTTAACTTTTTTAATAACTATTTTCTCTTTTGGTTTTGTAAACATTATAACTAATCCAATAATAATTATAATTGCGACAATACTCAAACTTATCCAGGTCTGAATACTGACATCAGTATACATTCCACATGTCGGACCATGCGAACACGTAGCACCTACAGCCTCTTTCAAAACAAAATTAAACATCAACACAATTACAGCCATCACAATTCCTATTCCAACAATTAACCAACCTACTTGTTTATTTTCCATTGTAAAGCGTCAACACAAAAGATGTTTTATCTTCTGCCTTTAATGAGTGAACAGCATTTGCATTCATAAAAATCATAACTCCTGGTTTCATCTCAATCTCCTCTCCTTCCAAATTAAATATGCCTTTTCCTTCAACAACCTGAATAATCCCCTGTCTTGTTGAAGTGTGTTCTGAAATTTCTTCATTCTCAGCCATGCAAAACAAGGTAACATCAACTTTTCCGTCTTTAAAAATTTCTTTACTTAATATTCCTTCTGAAGGATACTCAATTAATTCTTTAATATTCTTATTCATTTTCCCCTCTCCTCATAATCCTCAATTGCTTTTTTCAAAGCCTCAATTCCCAAAACAGAACAATGAACTTTTATCTTCGGCATTCCACCCAACTTCTCAACAATATCATCCTTTGTCAATTTCTTTGCCTCATCCAATGTCTTTCCCTTAGCCAACTCGCAAACAACATCAGAACTCGCAATTGCAGCCCCACATCCAAATGTCTTAAATCCAATATCTTCAATTTTATTATCTTTAACTTTAATCTCAAGATGCATAACATCACCACAACTAACATTACCAATTTCACCAACTCCGTCTGGCTTTTTCAAACTTTTCACAAACTTCGGATTACTAAAACGTTTCATTAATTCTTTTGTGTATTCTGATGTCATTTTTTATTTTTCTCTTTCGAAATTATTTTAATAAAATTTTCAAATATTTTTATAGAAACATCTTCAGAATAAAGAGTTGTTTCTTGAAGCAGGCTTTCAATATCAAAACCTTCCTTTTCCAGATCTTCTTTTTCAAAATTAATAATCTTTCTTGCCGTCTCTCTATCATACTCTGGATGAAATTGTATTCCAAAAATAGGTTTAGTTTTATGTTGTATCAAATGAACTTTACATTCTTTACTAGAAGCAAAATTTTCAAAATCCTGAGGGATTTCTGAAACGTATTCTCCATGATAATTAAAACAATAAAACTCATTTGGAATCCCTTTTAATAAGGGGTTTTGTTTATTGGCTCTCATTTTCCTAAAACCTACTTCGGTTTTATCTAGCCCCTCTACTTTCCCTCCAAAAGCATCAGCAATCATTTGATGTCCTAAACAAAGACCTAATATTGGAAGGTTTCCTTTTGAGGATTCTAAAAGAAATTCTTTTACTTTTTTTAAATAAGGATATTTCTCCTCCTCACTAACTGTAATTACTCCTCCAGTTAAGATAACTCCATCAAAATCTTTTGGAATCTTCTTATCTTTGTGAACTGGAAAGATGGTTACGTCCAAATCATTAGAATATCTTGTCTTTCTTAATAATTTTTCACTAAACTCTCCTCTATTAGGATATAATTCAATAATTGCAATTTTAACTTTTTTCATTTTTTATTCAACCTCCTTTAAAATTTTGAGTTGCTTTACAATTTTTTCATCACAATTACACCTTCCCATACCATGATAGCGGTTCGCTTCAGTAAGAGAATTTCCATGAAAATCACTTCCAGAGGTAATGATAAGATTATATTTTTTAGATAGTAATTTTATCTTTTTTATTGTCTTTTCATCTCTTCTTTCATCTCTATCCCCATTATCTATTTCAATTCCTTCTAATCCTGCATTAATTAATTGTTTAAATCTTTTCTCTTCTAATAATTTTTTCGATTGAGGTTCAACCCAAGGATGAGCCAAAACAGGAACCCCCCCATATTTTTTGATTAATTTAATTGAGTTTATTACAGAAATTTCTTTTAGGGGGACATATGTTTTACATTCTTTATTGGAGATATACTCATCATAGAGTTCCCTTATAGGCCCATATCCCTTATTATGAAGGTATTTAATCAAATGAATTTCCATGAAATTTTTGTTAGGATGATACTCCTTTAATAAATCAGAGAAAGTGACTTTAATCTCTATCTGATTTAATTTTTTCATTGTTTTTTTAATTTTTCCAATTAATTTATCCTGTATAATTCTTATTTCCTGTTCGAATTCTCTATTTTTATAATCAACAAAATACCCTAAGACCTCGTCTTCTTGAGCACGAATTTCAATAGCAGGGATTACACTAACTCCAATTTTCTTTCCCTCTTTAATTGCCTCAGGAATTCCTTCAACTGAATTGTGATCTGTTAATGCAAGATATTTAATCCCTTTTCTTTTTGCTCTTCGTACAACTTCTTTTGGTGGCAGTTCTCCGTCTGAATAATAACTATGTGTGTGTAAATCTGCGTTTTTCATTTTATTTCTTAAACCCCCAATGCCACCATTCTAAAGGGTATGATTTAAATCCTGCTTTTGTCATAACTTTCTTCAAAACTCTTCTATTATCTCTTATAACTTTCTCTTTTTTAGTTAAATTTTTCTTTCTCTCAAAAAAACTTAATTTGTCTTTTTCGTTAAATTTAACATCTCCCATGTCTAACTCTTTTTTGTTTTTTATGATTGTTAAATCGACAGTATTTCCAGACAAATGATTCATAAAAGGAATTTTTTTAAATTTCAGCTCTACATAACCGCCGGTATAAATATCCAATAACTTCTCCCAGTTTTTTGGATACTCTTTCTTAAATTGTTTCTCACACATTTTAACAATTTTTCTTTGTTCAGTTAATGACCGCTTTCCATCAGTAATCTTAAAATTGTGTGATTTAGGCAAATACTCTTTTGCCTTTAGCAACGCGTCTGTGGCAGATTTATTCAAAAATATCTTTTTACTTTTTGAATAGTACCTTCTTTCTCTATTATCTATGATAAAACCACATTCCTTCAAATCACATAATTTTGCTTTCATTTTTTATTCAATTTTTCAACAAGTTCATCAACATCCTTATCACTCATTCCATGAGCTTTGCAACCATCTTCAATGCTCTCCATTTGAGCAGCAGGACATCCACAACATCCCATTCCCGCCTCAAATAAAATCCCAACAGCGTCTGGTTTCTCTTGCATCAATTCACTTATCTTTGTGTCTTTTGTTATTTTTTTCATTATAATTTATTTTTTCACTCCTTCCACTTTTATACTTTCAAGTGCAATTCCCTCATATTGCTTTTTGCTAATTTCCTTATCCTCTCCTAAAACATTAACATCAAATCCTGCTTTTTTTATTATCTCTAAATAATCTTCTTTCAACAATGCTCCTGCAACACAACCATAAAGAAGTTTTTCATTTTTCATTTGCTCTTCTGAAAGTTTTTCTAGTAAGACAATATCAGACACATACATTCTTCCACCTTTTTTCAAAACCCTGTATGCTTCCTCAAAAACTTTATCTTTGTTTGGAGCAAGATTAATCACGCAATTACTAATTACCACATCAACAAAGTCGTCCTTAACAGGAAGCTTTTCAATATCTCCTAATCTAAATTCAACATTCTTATAACCATATTTCTCAGCGTTTGTCTTTGATTTTTCAATCATTTTTTCAGTCATGTCTACTCCAATAACTCTCCCAGTTTCTCCAACCTTTTTCGCAGCTAAAAAAACATCAAAACCAGCCCCACTTCCCAAATCAAGAACAATCTCTCCAGCATTTATTTTTCCCAATGCAGTAGGATTACCACAACCTAATCCTAAATTAGCCTCTGGAACTAAACCCATTTCACTTTCAGAATAACCAATCTCTTTTGAAATTTCTTGCGCAGAACATCCACAACTACAACAACCTTCATTCGCTATTTGCGAATAACCTTTTTTCACAATTTGTTTAATTTCTTCTGGTTCCATCACACCAACATTCACCGAACTAACGGCGAAATCCTCCTCAATTTATTTACAATTCCAGGCAACACCTCTAAAAAATAATCAACTTCATCTTCAGTTGTATATTTACTTATACTAATCCTAATTGAACTATTTATTTGAATCGGAGTTAAACCTAAAGCAGTTAAAACATAACTCTGTTTCAATGAATGCGACGCGCACGCAGAACCAGTTGAAGTAAAAATTCCTTTCTGCTCAAGATAACCTCCAATTGCTTCGCCTTCAATATTATTAAATGAAACATTAATATTATTACATAATCTCTTATCTCCACGAGGACCATTTAACTTAACATTTTCAATTTTCAAAATCCCTCCAATTAATTTATCTCTCAAATAATTCATTTTCTCAACATCTTTCTTATTTGAAATCTCAACTGCTTTTGCAAATCCAACAATTCCAGGAACATTTTCAGTTGTGCTTCTTTTTCCGTCCTCATGTCCTCCTCCATGAAACAAAGGCGTAATCTTAACACCCTCACGAATATACAAAGCCCCAACACCTTTTGGTCCATAAATCTTATGAGAGTTCAAAGTAATCAAATCAACATTCTGCTTTCTCACATTGAGATCTATTTTAGTATAGCTCTGACAAGCATCAATATGAAGCAAAACATTTCTCTCTTTACAAATATTCCCAATTGCTTTAATATCCTGAAGAGTTCCAACCTCATTATTTCCCTGGATAAAAGACACAACAATTGTCTTGTCTGTAATAGCATTCTTTAATTGTTCAATATCAATAAATCCCTCGCTGTCAACATCAAGATAAGTAACACTCGCTCCCTGTTTTTCTAACCATCTACAAGTATTTAAAATACAATCATGCTCAATCTTTGTTGTAATAATATGATTCTTCCCAGTCTCATTCTCTTTATTGTAAAAATACAAACCCTTTAATGTAAAGTTATTCGCCTCTGTCCCACCAGACGTAAAAACAATTTCATGCGAGCGAGCATTAATTGACTTAGCAATAATCTTGCGAGCCCTCTCCATTGCATGCTTTGCTTCCTGACCTTTCTCATGAACAGACGACGCATTGCCATACTTCTCTGTAAAATAAGGAATCATCTCTTTCAAAACTTCCTCATCAACTTTTGTCGTCGCTGCGCTGTCAAAGTATATTTGTTTCATCCAAACACCTCCTTAAATTCTTTTTTTACATCTTTCTCAATAAACTCCTCGTCTATTATTTTCAACAGATTCTTCTTAGTTTCCGCAATTTCTTTTTTATTTTTTAATTTAACAGGGTGGCCACCGTGATTAATTATTTTCCAATCATTCAATTTCATCATACTCAAATAAGATTGTCTTATCTCTCGTAAAATCAAATTTCTAATCATTCCATTAACCATACTATCTGCAATTTTTTCGATACTTATTTTTGGTTTTATCAACTGAAGTTTTTTATTCGAAAGAATTTTTAACAACATTTTTACATACTTTTTTATCTTTTTCTCGTCAATTTTCCCGCCGATTATCTCTTGAAAAAGTTTATTCAAAAAATCAATAAAGAGTTTATTAAATCCAAAAATAGCCACAATTGAAGAGGGTTTAATCGTCACAAGTTCGGTTTTCTTCTTAGGAAAAAATCCAAATTGTTCTGTTTTATATCTATTTGGCCAGCCACTTATTATTTTATTTTTATTATCATAAATTAAATTACTATCTTCAGCAACTTTGATATTTCTACTCTTAATAACAACAATCATCCCCCCTTTGATATTATCTAAATAATCATTAATTTTTTTTGTTGTTCCCCATGTTTTCTTAGACGAATAAGAGATTGTGTATTTTGGGTTATCGGTTAATGTTGCTTTTCCATATTTTGTTGCAATACCTTCTTTTAAAATATTATTCAGATTCTTTCTTTCTGTTCCATGTAAATAAAGTTTCATCTCAACTCCTCCTTTTTATATTCATCAAAATATGCGGTCATAGGTTCATCCATCCTATCTCTATACAATCCCATCTTAAAATAAAAATCACTTTTTTTAGGATAACCTTGTTTTTCAGAGTAAGCAGTAACTCCATTATAATCAATAATCTTTTCTTTGTTCATTAATACTTTCACCATCCCTGATTTTGTACGACTAAAATTTAAATGAAAAACAAAATCAATCCATTTACCTCTTATATCTTCCTTAGTACTAAAAAGACGAGTTCGATTTTTCCATTCAGATGTCTGCAATGTAATAAATAATTCTGCATCAACATATCTTAATGCAAGAACAGGATTGTTTACTAAAGCCTTGTCATCAACCTCGTTTTGTTTCCATTGAGCAAGAACCAATCTTGTTGGAACAATAGGAAAATCTTCAGGTATGCAAACACTAAAAGAATAACTATAACTCTTCCCCTCTTCTGGACCAAGTTCTTTTCTCTCTAATAATTCATCTCTCTCACTTGTTTTTACATTCTCATATCCTTTCTCAATTTTATCCCCCTTATGAATAGTTATCTTCACAGCACTCTTACCCTTTCTCACAATATCAGATTGAATCTCTACTGCTTCAGGTTCAAACTTTGTTTTCTTCCAAATATCACTTAATGAATCTCCTTCAAATCCATCGTAAAGTTTTTTAGTTGATTGTCTTTGTTTCATCTCCCAGACCCCCAAACATATTTCTTAAATATCTTATCAATTTCTTCTTCATCAAAAGAACTTCCCTGATTTGGAAATTTTTTACTAAAAAAACCACTAATATATTTATCTACCTGCTTATTTCTAGGTCCCATTAAATCTTCTGACTTCTTCTTATCTTTAACAATTTTATTAAAAAACTTCTGAACATGCTTTGGCAAAAACCCAACAACCTCTCTATAATCTTTTGGAGGAGGAGATTTATGCTTATCTATCCAAAGAACACACGCAACACTTCTTAAAACATAAACATATTTTTTTAGATTAGCTTTGTCCTTAGAGTTATTAATATATTTTTCAAAATTCTGCCTCGCCATTGAGATATAATGTTGTTTAAGAGAATACTCATTAAAATTTTCCTTGAATAAAAATTTCAAGTTCTTTCTTATTTCACTGTCAATATAAATAATATCACTACTTAACCACTCCCAAACAGAAGGGTTTGATTTTTTCATAAGCCTTAAAAATTTCTTAAATCCCCATAAAACAATATCTAATTCTCCTTCAATTAATTCAATCTGCTCTTTTGGGTCTTCAACCTTCAAATAATCCTGAACATAAACACCTCTCACATCATAATCACTATCCTCGCTTTCCCATCTCCACGCACGACTTCCAGATTCAATTAAAAATAAAACTTTCACATCTTTTTCTTTTTCTACCTGTTTAATTTGTTTTAATATTCTTTGTTTGATATTTGTCTTTTTCATTTCCCACAACTCCCCTTACTAACACAACATTCGCATTTACAATAATCATTTGCATGTTTATCAATCAAACTCAGCATCGGAACAATCGTATCTTTATTCAAAGAATATATTCTCTGCTTACCCTTCTGTTCAACATCAACAATCTTACAACTTTTCAAAGACGCCAATGCATGCGACACTTTACTCTGCTCAACTTTTAATTCTTCAGAAATCTCACTAACATTTTTCTCACCTCGCCTCAAACACAAAATTATTCCAATCTTCAAAGGATTCGCCAAGTTAGTAAAAAATATATGATACGACTGATGATTCAAAAATGGATTAACTGAATTCTTTTTCATATGAAATGTTATTCATATATGTATTTAAATGTTTTGGAGTTTATCTATCTAAAATTTTAATCCTGTCAACCCTTTTCTTTCCAATTCTATCTCCTCATAATTCAAATGCAAAAAGGAAATTTATAAACTTTTCCTCTTCCCAAAAACAACCCCCAATCCTTCCCAACTAACAACCAAAGCCAAACCAATCAAGGCAACAGAAACAACAACCAAAATCCAGTTTCCTGTAAAAATATATCCTGATTTGTTAAACAAACTATAAAACAATGCAGAAATTGTCGTAACAATCATAAACATCGTCGGTATAATCAAAAACTTAATTTTCTTTTTATGCTCAACAAAATAAGCAGAAATTGTAATCAATGCAACTGCCGCAATCAACTGATTAGCACTCCCAAACATCCTCCAAAGATTTTCATAACTTTTTGTCACAGCTAAAAAATACGCAGGAATAACAACCATCAACACACCCACAACTTTGTTCTTGAATATTTTTGCATTTAAATTTTCTGAAATAATCAATCTGGAAAGTCTTGTAGAAGTGTCAAGCGAAGTAAGAATAAATTGATTAACCATAAAAACCCCAATTAAACTTGCAATTCCAAAAGTCAAAAATGGAATTCCTAATTTAGAGATTATATTTCCAAAACCATTTCCAAATGCAATCACCCATCCTTTATCTAAAGAATCTAAAAAGTTTAATCCTCCTGAATCCCATGCAAGTGCAGAGACAAGCAAAACAACAAGCAATGCTAAAAGCCCTTCTGCAATCATCCCCCCATAACCAATAAATCTCCCATGTTTTTCTTTTGCTAATTGCTTTGAAGTTGTTCCAGATGCAACCATTGAATGAAAACCAGATACGGCCCCGCACGCAACAGTAATAAATAAAATAGGCCACATTGGAAAATTACCTGTGATTACAGAAGGAGAATTAATAATAGGTCTGATAATTAATATTCCCAAAAATCCAAAAAGCAAAAACAAAATCAACTGAATAGAACTTAGATAATCCCTTGGCTGTAAAAATACCCAGACAGGAATCAAAGAAGCAATTCCTCCATAGCCAATTAAAATAGTTATCCAAATAATTTTAGAAACACTTTCAGAAAACGGAAGTGTAATAGGAAATTTGTAGCCAATATACATAAAGAAAAATGCAAGAGCAAGAGCAATCAAGCTTGAAATCAGAGCATTCTTTTTGTATTTGTAAACCGCTAAACCAAGAAGCACAGCTATCACAGAAATCGCAATAACAGGAATCACCAATCCTGGCTGAGCAATTATGCTGTCTGCAGCTGAAACAGAAAACACAGTTACAATCAAAGTCAAAGTTATCCAAATCATCAAAGCAAAAATTTTCCCTGATTTTTTGCCAAGTGTTTTCCCAGTCAAATCAGAAATTCCTTTTCCCTTATTTCTCACAGAAAGCATCAAAGATAAATAATCATGAACAGCTCCGATAAAAACACATCCAATAATTATCCATAATGAAGTAACCAACCAACCAAAATAACTCACAGCAAGAATAGGACCTATAATCGGACCTGCTCCTGCAATAGAAGCAAAATGATGACCAAAAAGAAAAAACTTATTTGAAGGATAATAATCTGTCTTATCCTTATTTAACACAGCAGGGGTTTTCTTCGACGTCGGTTTTATCTTCTTTTCAATAAATTTCCCATAAATAAAATAATTTCCAATAAGAAATATTATTCCTGCGATTGCGATTATGGATGTGTTCATTTGAACTTCCTCCCTAAAAATTTCTCAAGGTGTTTAATCTTCTTCTTTATCCTTGCTTTATTTTCTACTGACCTCGTATAAGCGATAGGATACATCTCTTCAAGATGCTTAAGTGTTAGTAACCAAACTTCAATCCCATAAAAATCGGTTTTATCAACTCTTCTCGGAAGAGCATCTTTTTTTATAGTTCTATAATCAGAACTAATATTATCAATCTCAACTCTTAATTTTCCTTTTTTGATTATAATGGTAGAATGCTCTGGATAATACCTAAATTTAATTTTATTTTCTTTAAGCACCTCTGTGACTTTAACAAGATTTTTTCCACGAACTAAAATATCAATATCATTTACCTTCATATTCTCATCTTTTGTATGATAAAAATGTGCGAAACTCCCATAAATCACAGGAGTAATTTTATTATCCTTGCATATCTTAATAATCTTTTTTGCAAATAGAATCAACTCCTTAAAGAGTTCTTTATTTTTTGGATAAATGTATTTTGTTTTCATCTCAACCTCTCTTTTCGATGGGCACGGAGGGAATTGAACCCCCTTCTCCCGGGCTGGAGCCAGGTATAATACCAGTATACGACGTACCCTTAATCAATCAAGAAATCTTTAATTTTTAACTCTTTCTAACCTAACCTCTTCATCTCCACAATCTCCTCATTAGTTATCGCGCATCCTTTTGATTTCAATGCCCAAAGCAAAGCATCAAGCAATTTCCCATTTCCGACTTTAATCAGCCCTTTTTTATATGCAACATAAATCAGTTCAGTTGACCTTATCAATCTAAATCCTTTAAAAGATTTAAAATTATTTTTCTTAAGAGTTATCTTTGTGTGACTTCTCCTCTCCAGCAAATCTCTAAGATTGTCTGGTTTTTCAACAAGCATCCTCAAGGTTCTTTCATCAACTGCAATAATATTTTTAATTTTTTTATTATCAAGAATTCTGCTCAATGCAAGACACGAAGTCTCACCAGAATCAAGAACATGAATTGAACCATCTTTACTTTCAAAAATACTATTTGCAATCTCCTTGTAACTCTGCGTTTCTCCTGAAATTTCATTATCCTCAACCCCAACAGCAACAGGCATCTCAAGAATTTTATCTTCAAGAAGCTGGTTCAGTCTCAATGCCTCAAACTTAAACCTGTCAATTGTCATTGGCTTGTCAATAATCTCCCTCTTTACATCAGAAGTTATAAGAAATTTCCCGTCAAAAATTTCCTTTAATTTTCTCAGCTCTTCAAAAAGCCCATTCATTGAAAAACTTATCAATGTACTCGCGTCAAA
>JBDRGM010000021.1:0-6740 GCA_043817815.1 archaeon | reverse complement strand
GGTTTTGGTTCAGGAATAATACCTCCTTGAAGTGCACAACAAATCTTTGTGTCATAATATCCTGGCTCTGCAATATGTGCATTAGTATTTTTTGATAAGGATAATACTTCAGTATATCCACTCTGACAAGATGTTCCACTTATACAGTCTGTGAAACCCTGATAACAAACATTTGTGGAATAATCTTGACAAGTATCAATCGCATCGGAAAATAATAAATCTTGTTGAATATCTTTTTGTTGACAAAGTGCACAATCTCCTCCACGAGATTCTATTTTAACTTGCTTCTCTGAGGAGTCATACCATGTTTTTGCACTATAGTAAACTGTTGGATCACACTGGCAATCCATTGTCGCTGTCTGTGCTACTCCAGTAGTATACTCTGCTAACGCCATTACTTGTCCAGTAGTACCAACTTGTTCATTAAAAACATTCGCTTTAACTTCAATCCCCTTTGCAGTACATTTTGCCCAATGGTTAGAAGATTTCTGATTTACAAGAGTTCCACTAAAAGTATCATAATGCATAATCTTAATATGTGCTTCAGAACCTACAGGAACTTTTTTTCCCCCATTAACAATACAATAATTTGAACATCCAACCTCTTTAAAATATTCTTGTCCAGAAGGACAACTCTCACATTCTTCAGGAACCTCTGCATGAGCATTACTTTCCTTGGATAATTTTAATACTGTTGCTCCAGGAGAACCACAACTTGTTCCATAAAGATTTTCGTTTTCTAATTTATAATCACAACACAAAACATAATTATAACCTATCTGGAAGAATTCCTGTCCGTGGGCATTTGTCAATGCAGACAAACCCATCACACTTTTTCCTCCCTGACTAACACAAACACTTTTTTCAATAACTGAGCAACTTCCAGAAGCCACCCCTGAATTGACAGGTTCTGTACTAGAAGACACTGAACTAACAGGTACAGGTATTTCTCCAATTCCAGGAGGAACAGAATCAACAGCCCAGATAGTTCCTATTAATAATATTAAAAATAAAACACCTACTAACACCTCTACACTCTTTTTACTCATATCTTATATAATAAAATATGTTTTATAAAGTTTCTTATATTTCACCCCTTAATAACTACCAGTGGTTTTAACCTAACAATCTTTCTACTAATTCCTAGTTCATCAACAACTCTCACAACCTCATCAATATCCTTGTAAACTTCAGGAGCCTCTTGGGCTAGAGATTTTGAACTCCCAGATTTAACTTCAATTCCTTTTTTAGCCAAATCACTTTTTACTTCTTCGCCTTTAATATTTTTTAATGCCTTGCTTCTTGATGAAACTCTTCCAGCACCATGGGCCGTTGAACCCCATGTAAGTTCCTCTGCTTTTTTTGTCCCAACTAATAAATACGACGCTGTTCCCATTGAGCCAGGAATAATAACTGGCTGTCCAATATCGCGATAAACTTTAGGAATCTCTTTTCTTCCAGGACCAAAGCTTCTAGTAGCACCTTTTCTATGAACACAAACTTCTTTTAATTTACCGCCTGCTTGCAGGTTCTCGCCTCGTAAGAGGTTCTCGTGCCCTTCAGGGGTATGCCCTCCTTGGGTATCGACAACATGCTTTTCAAACTTTGCAATATTATGACACACATCATAAATAACATCCCCTTTAAACTTTGGAAAAATATTTTTCATCTCCTCACGAATCCAATATGTGATTAACTGCTTGTTTGCAAAAGCGAAATTCGCAGCACAAGCCATAGCAGAATAATAATTTTTTCCAAGCTCACTTTTAATAGGCGCGTTAATTAATTCTCTATCTGGTAAATTCTTAAAACCATATTTCTCTTCCATTAATTTAATATAATCAGATGCAACTTGATGACCCAACCCTCGAGAACCACAGTGAATCATAATTGTCACCTGATTTTGTTTCAATCCAAAAACTTTTGCAATTTTCTCGTCGTAAATTTCATCAACATATTGCACTTCTAAAAAATGATTTCCAGCACCCAATGTTCCAAGTTGTCCAATTCCTCGTCTAATTGCTCGCTCTGAAACTTTCGACGCATCAGCACCTTTCAAACAACCTTCTTCTTCAGTGTGTAAATAATCTCCTTTAACTCCATAACCCTTATCCACAATGTACTTTGCACCTTCTTCAAGAACTTTATCTAACTCTTTTCTTGTAATCTGAAATTTACTTCCACGACCAACTCCCGAAGGTATTTTTCTAAAAAGGGCCTCAACAACTTTTTTCTGATTTTGCAAAACATTTTTCTTTGTCAAATTTGTTTTTAATAATCTTACTGAACAATTAATATCATAACCAACTCCCCCTGGAGAAATAACTCCTTTATCTAAATCAAAAGCTGCAACACCTCCAATACTAAATCCATAACCTTGATGAGAATCTGCTAGACCAATTGAGTATTTTAAAATTCCCGGTAGCATTGCAACGTTTTTTACCTGCTCCAATGTCTTGTCTTGTTTAATTGCTTCAATAAGTTTCTCACTAGCATAAATCCTTCCAGGAACATTCATTTTTCCTTGTTTAGGAATTTCATAGATGTTTTGTGATATTTTTTTTATTGTCATTTTAATGTCTATAGCCAAAAATTTTATCATATTTTCTGTGATTAAAAATATCCACGATAAAGTTGATTATTTCAATTTGATTTCCAGTTATTGTGTAAATTAATCTCCACCTATTTGCAAGTTCAATTCTCCACAAATTATCCACGCTATAAAGTTTTTTATATTTTTCTGGTATTTGTTGTTTTCTAATTTGGTCTCCTGCAAAAGGATTTTTCTTTAATAATTCCATTATTCTTTTAATTGATTTTAGTAAGGTTTGATGAAATGAACTTCCAATACCTTTTTTTTACCTCTTCCCCAACAATCTCATTGAGCTCTTCATAGACTTCATCTGCCTCTTCGGATAAGATTACCTTTATTTCCTTATTTTCAAACATCTTAGATTTCTCTTCCTTTCTTAATAGCTTTTTTCAATTTCGGGCTTGGATTATAAATCCATAAAATTCCTTTGTGACTATCAATAATCATTCCATGTTTTTCAAAATAATCTAAAATCAAATTTAATGTTTGATGCATAATTTTTAGAGGTAGCCTTCTCTTTAACTCCTCCCTATTTATCATTGTGTCTGCTTGTCTGAGAGTTTTCTCTACCATTAATACAGTCTTCAAATTTGGATAGTGAATTGTTTGTTTATTATATGATTCCATATAATATTATATATAGGTTTATATATAAATCTTTTGGATTAAAGATTATAGTCTACTTGCTCATTTCATTCTTAAATTGACAGAGACTGTTAAAAATAAATTGAAGTCTTTTGGATATTGTGCTCAGTTGCTGTTGAAAAAATTTGTTACTGGTTATTTTTCACACATCCAACACAACTTGACTAACCCACTTACCTTTATCTTCTTTTACAAACATCTCATTATATGTCACAGCCTTAACATCAATGTGAATTTCATAATCTTCTGCATTACCTCCAACAACTTCAGCAACTAATTTCTTATCTTTCATCTCGATACTCTTTACATCTGACAAAAAAAAACCTTCGCTGTCAAACAAAATCAATAACTCCTCTAAAAAATTATATAATAAACTTTCATAATCTTTTCCACTTGCTTTTATCTTAAAACTTTTATCTCCCTTAACTTTACCTTCGTACATTGAATTAAACATTGCCAAAGCTGAATTTTCAAAAACTTCTTCAACACTTTTTCCAAATGCCTGAAATTTTATATCAGCAGTATGTTCTAAAAATTTATATTTTTGTTTCATTTATATTGTTTTAGTAATCTTAACATCATCTATCCACACCCACTCATCATTATGACGTGAACCATAATCTGTTCCGCTCCCTTCAAATTTTAATCTAAAATTATTTTTAAAATATTGTGAATCACTTATTATTTTATCAAACCTACACCATTTATCATCTCCATAATCTCCTATACAGTTATCAGGACCCTCATAAATATCTATATCTTGAATTTGAATATATTGATTCCCATTGAATAATTCCACCCAAAAATCAGAATTTTCTATATCATCTTTCTTATACCAAAAAAATATTCTAATCTCATTTGCATCCGAAGCATCTAAATCATCTGATATTAAGTCATCATCATCATTGTTTCCAATATTTACTGCCGAATGAGAGCCACTCTTTTCATCAGAGTTTAGACTCCAGTCAGTTATTCCATTGGCATCCCACTTTGCATCCCAATCCCTTTCTTCAAATCCATCTTCAAGAAGAATATAACCCTCAGATTTGATAACACAACTCCTTTCAAAACATTTATATGTATTTATATCACATTCACAGCTTCCATCATTGTCACAATCATTTAAGGTACCCTCACAGACACAAGTTCCTAAAGAGCAAGATTTTTCTGCACCACAATCATTTTCATAAGGAAGACAATAGCCTCTGCAACCATCATCTCCGCATTCTTTTCCAGCACAATCAGGAGTACAGCAAACACCATCTAAAGTCTTTGTAATCTTGAAATTATCAATATATACATCTTCACTATATCCCTCAAAACCCTCTCCTCTGAACTTGAACTTGAAATTATTATTGAGATATTTTGTAGGAATATCAATCTCCATTGGTAGATAAGTTGTGCCGATATCATCACAAAAGATATTTATATCTTGACTCCAAAGTGAGCCATCAAATAAGTTACAGTCTAAGCAATCATCAGTCTCAAGAGTCCCGAGCCCTTCCCGATAGTCAAAAATAATTTTCGCTGAAGTCGCACTTGATAAATCAAATGAAGGGATTAATTCTAATTCTGCAGGGTCAAAGTTAGCTCCATGTGCACAGCCAGGAGGATTACAACCTATTTGGTTCCAATAGTAAGCAGAAGGAAGAGGAGCCCAATTATTAAGATTAGTAAATTCTTCATAAATTAATTCAACAGGTAGACCCATAGCACATATATCTCCTTCACTACAACCAGGGTTACAAATTCCACCACAACCATCAGAGCCACATTCTTTTCCAGCACAATCAGGAAGGCATGCAATTCCATCTTCAACCAAACAAAACATTTTTAATTGTCTTGGACTAAATTTTTCAAGATTTGAAGTAATAGCAACTGACTGTACATAAATTTCCACCCCCTCGACATCCCCTTCAATCTCACAATCTTCTCCCAATGCACAAATTTTTGCCTTGCAATCATAAGCATGTGTTTTCTCTTCAATTTTACTTTTAATATTTTCAGGAAAATTTGCATCTTCCCACCAAACAGACAAAGGAATTTCTTCAATGTCTAAAACACTATTCCTAAGGCTATCATCTAACTCAATTTCTCTTAAAACAGAAAGTTCCATTTCATAAATATCTACAGATATATCTTGTTGCTCAAGTCCTTTTTTATCAATGAGAATCAAAACAACTCCTGCTATCAACAACACTGCCACAAAAGCCTCGACAATTCTTATCCACCCTCGACGATTTTCAGGAAAAAAATTAAAACTAATCTTCTCTTTTTTTTGTTTTACCATATTAATATTGTTTCAAATAGTTTTTAATTGCTTTGATTACCATACTTTAATTGTAATTGAGCCAACTAAGATAGCCGCATCATCATCTATATATTGAATTGTCTTTGCTTTAGCATAAATACTTGCAGACACAGCTCTTTCATTTGTGCTCTTAGTATTTCCATCAGCGTCTGTAAAACTAATCCCAAAATTATGCATTGGAGGGATATTTAATTCTATTTTAAGGGCATCATAATCATTTGAATAAGAATTTATTAACTCATCCACACTTGATTCAAAAACATACTTTTCTGTTCTGGCAGAACTTACAGAATATTGTTCCTTTGAGATACTATTACATCCGTTTAAATCCCCTTCTAAAGAGATAAATTTTTCAGAACCATATATCTTATAAAACTTTTCCTCATTTGGATTTTCTAAAGATAAATGATTCTGATAATAACTTTGAATAGCCACATTAGAATCATCTCTAGCTTTCAAATTCCCTTCCTCAATAAAATCTCCAATTTCATCATGTGCGTCATTTAATTTTACACAATCTTTGTTTGGTTGAAATGTAACCATCTCATTAATTGTGATACTCAAACTTGTCAAGTCTGCAGAAATTTTTTCAATTAATTGATTCTCGAGATAATCTAAAAAATATTCCTTATCTTTTTCCATTTTTATTGCTGGCTGTAAGATTGAATATAAAAATACAAGAAAAGTTAAGAAAATTACAAATGACAATACTACTCCTACATGCGAACCTTTTTTATCACCACTTCTCATGTTATATTATCTAAAGGAGACTTTATATTTTTAATTGATGCGTGAGATATTTGTGTGTAAATTTGGGTCGTCTTGATTGAGGAATGTCCAAGAAGTTTTTGAATAATTCTTAAATCTGTTCCCTGCTCTAATAAATGCGTTGCAAAACTATGCCTTAACAAGTGGGGATAAACTCTTTTTTTAATTTTAGATTTTTTAGCAGAATTCTGAACAATTTTATGAATAGATTTAATTGTTAATTTTCCACCTCTGTTTGAAGGAAACAAAATTTCAGAATCATTAATTCCGCAATAATCTTTCAATTCTTCTTTAATTGATTCAGGAATTTTAACAAATCTATCTTTCCTTCCTTTAGCTAATCTTACCTTGATTAATCCTTCTTCAAAACTTAGATCTTCTTGTCTTAAATTAACAATTTCACTAACTCTTAATCCACAACCA
>JBDRGM010000020.1:0-3899 GCA_043817815.1 archaeon | reverse complement strand
CCAGGCAGAGGAAGTCATATATTCTAAAGAAAAAATAATAATTCCAAAAGAATTATTTGGGATATGAAACTGCACACTAAACACTCTTAATGTTAATTTAAATCATCCCACAACCCCCTTCAATCCTTACATTAACAACTTCTATAATTAAAAAAAAACATAAAAAAGAGAAATAAAAAAGAAAAAAATTTAGTATAGAATGTTTAAACCTGCAATATCACCCGCTTCAAGAGTTCTTTTTGAAGTATCTCCATAATCTGAATATCCAAACATTGTTTGAGTGTTGCATTCTG
Organism: archaeon; assembly: GCA_043817815.1. GTDB lineage: Archaea > Nanobdellota > Nanobdellia > Pacearchaeales > GW2011-AR1 > JBDRGM01. Next base: position 3,606 of record JBDRGM010000020.1, on the reverse strand, counting down.
TATTATATAAATCTCCCAAACCAACTGCATGTCCAAGTTCATGAGTTGCAATATTTTCAAAATCCATTACTTCACATAGGGTTCCTTCTTCACAAATTCCCCATTCAAAATCTGCATCATCAAATATCATATCCCATTCTACTAAAACTCTTCTTTTTGCAGGGCCGCTAAACACACCCCAAACAATTGTCACGCCTATTGCACCTTGTGAATCAATATCTCCAAACATTACTTCATTTTTGCCATCAGGACTTATTGTATCTGCTCCATCAACATCTCCTATTTTTCCATCTCCAAGAATATTATAAGTTCCAGCAACACTTTCCCATTTACTAATGTCTAATGCTAAATTATTACTTATAAAACTAACATCTAATCCTTCATTATTATCAGTATCAACAACATAATCTTCAACTGATTTCCATTTTGCACCTTCAGATAAAAATGTGTAACAAGAACTTGTATCAGGTTCTTCTGGGTCTGGATCTGGGTCAGGAACTCCTCCACAATCTATAGAACAGCTTTCAGCATCTTCAAATACTGGATGACACTTTCCATCTCCACAAGTAGCCCTTGCAAACTCTTTTTTATCTTTAATCACAAAAGCATATCCCTCTACAACTTTACCTTTATCAAGGGCTTTTCCTAAATAAAAAACTCCCGGAGCAACTTCTACTGCATTTTCAGGCAAACTAAACTCATTCCCTTGTTTTTGCATATTGTTTTTTCCAGCAACTGCAAATCCTAAAGAAGTCATCACCACAAAAATCATGCACATTGCTATTATTATTTTTTTCATATTTATTTTACCTCCTATGATTTAATTGTTATTAAAAACATTAAAAAATATAAGTATAAATAATTTATGGTAGTGGAAAAAATTAACTATTATAATATCTTCTAAAAAATTCTCTTCACTTTTCTTTATTTTTCTTCAGCTTTAAATGCCCTTTTTTTGAAGAAAAATCTCTCCTGCACCAGGAACCATAGCTAGTTATTATGATGATTAAAATGACAATTCCTATTAACAAGGCAACAATAAAATACAATGCCCAATTTCTCTTAGCATCTGCATTTCCTGCCACGACTTGTGAGGATTTTGTTTGAGATTCTTTATTTGCAAGCATGATTATTTTTTTAGTTTCTAGTACTTGAGGATTTTCATAATTAAGGCTTATTGTTTGTGATTTTAAAACATCACTATCATTTGCAATATTATTTGAAATAATATTATCCAGTTTTTTCAAAATTCCAAAAATTTTAATTTCTGAATTCTCTCCGTCTTCAAACACTATTGTTGCTTTTAGCTCATAATCTTTTTCTTCGGCATCTTCAGGGATATCTATGTAAAATGTTTTAGTTGTCTTGTCATCTTCCCCATATTTCTCAATTTCAAATTCTTCACCTTGTTCTGAAATATTTAATTCATTGTTTTCTATTTTAATATAAACATCCTCGTCTTTGCTTCCAATATTCTTTACTTTAACACTCACTTTGATATTGCTTCCTGGAGAAACTAATTGCGGGCTGATTTCCAGATTTTTTATAATAACATTGTGTTTTTGTCTTTCAATGTCAATTTCAACATAATTTGAATTGCACCTGTCCTCTTCATCTTCAACAAATACAAAAACTGCAAAATCATTTTCCTCAATATCTTCTGGAATTTTAATCTCCAAATTAATTGTTTCATCCTTTCCTGATTTAAGTTTAATGCTTTTTTCAATTTCTTCAATTGATTCATCTTCATCCAAGTCATATAAATGAATCTCAGCATCAAAATCTAATTTTTCCTCAAATTTATTTTTTATTTTTATTTCAACTTCTATTGTTTCCCCGATTTCAAATTCATCCCCATTGTCTGGTTCTTTGATTGTAATTTCAATTAAATCTGATTTTTCAGAGCATGTAGATGCATCAGAAAATTCAGGAGGGTTTCTCAGACAAGACACTGCACAGCAGCTATTGCTGTTACTTACATTAATTAGTTCGCCAGGGCAGAAATAATCTTCAGAACAAATATATCCCTCAACCTCATCACATGTAAAATCACATGTCGGGCCTACAATCACGCTCCATAATTTCTCTACGCTAAATTCATTGTCTGTTACAATGGCTTTAACCCAATATATACCCGGTTCTTTGTTAAAATTATAATTAATTCCTGAATCAACATTTAAATTATCAACAAACCAGTTTATTTTTATGCTGCTGTCTACATCATAGGCTTTTATTTCAAATTCCTGGTTTTTATTTTCAATAACTTTTACATTTTCACTTTTTGGAGAATAATCATTTATAACAGGAGCATCATTAACTGCTGTGATATTTACTTCATGCAAAAATACATCATAGCCGTCTTTATCACTCACCCTGATTAAACAGCTTGCCTTGCCAAAATAATCCTGAAATGATTTATATCTTATCTCATCTGCGTGTATCTCACACTCAAGATAATTCTCGCTGACAACACTGAAAACAAGCTCATCATTGTCAAAATCACTTGCATTTAATATGCAGCTTTCTTCTATATCTTCTAAAATTTCTGTATTGCAGTCCATAATTTCAAACTCAGGATATTCTCCTGCATCAGTCACACTAATATTAAATTCATTTGAATAAACTGTAAATTCATTGTCAGTTGCAGAAAAAACAATTTCTTCTATCCCAAACCAGTCTTCTTCAGGTATTAATAATGCAATATTATTTTCTATATTAATGTTTATTTTTGAATTTCCTGTCACACTATACTGAATCTCATCATCAATATCAATAAAATATCCCTCAAGATTAATAGTATAGTTAGTATCTTCATTAAAGCTTATATTGTCAAAATTCCTGAAAAAAACAGGAGCATCATTAATCGGGCTTACATTTAAGATTACCTTATTTGTCAGGGTTTCACTTCCATCACTTAAATCAACTGCTTTGAAAATAACCCAGTCTTCTCCAAACCAGTTTTCATTAGAACTAAAAAACACAACCCCTTCTTCTGTGATGTTTTCAATAGTAATATTTTTGTCCTCAGAAGTATTAAAAACAACAAAAGCTATATTATTCCCATCATAGTCAATAATATATTCGCTTAAATTTAATGTATGGTTTGTATCTTCTTCCCATGTTTGGACAGGTATTTCACTTGTTAATTCTGGTGCTCTGTTTATATTTTTTACCTTAACTTCAAATTCAATTTCTGAAAAAAATTCCCCGTCACTTACACCAGCCATAAAAACATATTCCCCAAAATCTTCATAACCTGTCTGCCATGAAAAATAATTTTCATTTTGATCAAATCTTGAATCATTAATATAATAAGTCAAATCATCATTTTCAGGGTCATTTGCATTAATGTATAAAACTGCTTCTTCATTTTCATAAACCACGATTTTCTCCAATAACTCAATTACTGGAGCATCATTTATGCAGTTTTGGCTTAAGTTTGCTGAATGAATATTATATTCTGCATCATCATCATTGCAGTCATCTCCTCCTGCAATTTCAGAATCATATCCATCATCATCTACATCAGTTAAATCAAATCCATCGCAATCCTGGTCAATGCCATCATAAGGAATTTCATCTGCATCTGGATTTATTGAAGCATCA
>JBDRGM010000019.1:0-31724 GCA_043817815.1 archaeon | reverse complement strand
TTGCGTTTTCCTCGACGGTGAATCGTTACTTCCGAACCAATTTCACTCTTTTTTATTTTATTATTTTTTAATTTCCTCGTTGCCATTTTACAGCAAAATAAAAGCTTACTGATATTTAAATGTTTACTGAGAAAAATTAATTATTTAGATGAGAAACATCATTAATAAAATTAAGCCTATATCCTTCCTTATGTTTTTCATTAATCTCTAATTCTGTTAAAGAACAATGTTCAATAAATAACTTGAAAATAGAGTCATATAAATTCATTCCTAACAAATTTCCTATAAACACTTTAAGAAATGCTCCGTGTGAAACAACAAGAATCGTTTCCTGGCTATTGCTATATCTTTCTTTTAAGTTCTCAAAGAATTTCTTACCTCTTTCTCTAACTTCTTCTAAATTTTCTCCATCTAGAGCTTTTCGTGTTTCAAAAGTTCCTGGCAAATCATTCCAACTAAAATCTTTATGGCTTTTCCCAACGAGAGAACCATTATCTTTTTCTCTTAGAATAGAGGTATATTCTACAAGTAATTCTTTATCTTTTAAAATTTCTTCAGTAGTTATTTTGCATCTTAGAATATCACTGGAGATTATTCTACTTACATTTTCAGTCTTTAATCTTTTAATTAACTCTTTTATTTGAGCAAATCCTTTTTCATTGACCTCTCCATGTTCCTTTCCCTGCACAGTTCCATCAACATTCTGTTTAGTTTGCCCATGTCTTGTGATTAATATTCTTACCATATTTATTTGAAAATTCTATGTTATTTAAATTTGATTATTTGCTTCTTTGTTCCCTTTAATTAAAGCAACTTGTGCTACTTCAGTATATCTTTTTTCCAATTTTGGATCTTCGGCGATAGATATTAATGTTTCCTTGCTAACATTTTTATTTCTCGCAACAACCCTTAACAAATATCCATATCCTTTTTCTTTTAATTGACCTGTTCCAAAATGATATAGTAGTTTTTCACTACATAAAGGACTGCAAACAATAGAACCAATAACTGACCAATTTTGAGATTCTCTATGTTTATTTGCTAAAAAATTAAACAATTCTTTTTGTCCAGCTTCACTTGCCCCCCAAATTAATGCAGTACTTAAAAGAGGATCATCTGAAGGAATTTTCTTTCTATTTTCTTCATTGGTATTAATAAGATATGCATCTCTAAATTGTCTCTCCCAGAGATTTTCCCTTAATGTCCCTGCTTTTTTAATAGTCTCCTCCCAAACTAATTTTGAAAGATTTTCTATTCTCATTCTATACTCTTCAAAATAAGAACGAATTGTTTCTGGTTCAGGGTAACCAATAGAATGCAATTTCTCTAAAGTTGAACTATCCAAAAAAGTTAATCCTCTATCTGATCCATTTTTATTAATTGCTAAAACATCTGAACGAAGCTCTGTTGAGAAATTGATAGCTTCAATTAAATCTTCTAATTCTTTTTTTTCAATTTTTCCTTGTGAAACTAACCTATTTAATCCACTTTCAATTCTCGGAGTGTAAGAAGGGTCATCGGAATCTCTATTTAACATCCTGTCAAGACGATCGTGCCAATATACAAATAAAAAATCTCTTGAACCCCCATGGCAATATTTCAAATTAAGAGCTCCGTCTCTGACTCTCTGTCTAAAATATTGATTAAAATACAGCTTATTGAATACAATATTTTCTAACCCTCTTTCAATAGAATCAAATCTTTTTTTCTTATCCAAAACTTCTTGTGCTACTAAACTATCTCCTGTTAAATATCTCGTTTCTAAAACCTGATTTCCCTCAACTAAACTTTTTTCTAAATAAGTTTCTATTTCTTCATAAGTTCCCCAAGTCGGTAAATCTACTTTTGAGAACCCAAAAGTTTCCCATCTCTCTTTTAATCTTTTTCTAAGTTCTTGAGATTTTTCAGTTCTTTCTTTTTCAATTAAAAAAATATCTGCATCGGAATCTCCTCCAATTAATTCTCTTCTTCCAGGAGAACCATAAGCAAAAACTGCAATTCCTGGAGTTTGCTTTACTCCATAAACCCCCAATCCAATTTGTTCATACGATTCTCTAATTAACTTATCAAACTTTCTTGTTTCTTCCACACATAATTTTAATCCATTCTTTCCTAAACTTATCGGTGAATTTCCATTCATCTTCCCAACTCCAACCCAAATTTAACTTCTTCAAAAACTTCGTCTTCTGTTTTATCTGTTGTATCAATTAAATATAATTCAGGATGTTGTCTTGATAATTCAAGATATAACTCTCTTCGTTTTGAAATTTCTGAAATAGATTCTGCATAATTATCTCGCTTTTTCATTCTTTCAAAGGAAATTATAGGATCACAAACAAAAATAAAAGATTTTTCTGGATTAGGAACCTCTTTCTGTAAATTTATTTTCATTATTTCATCCATTGATAAGATCCCACGTTGATAAACTGCACTTGTGTAAAAATACCTATCAAATAAAAGATAGTCTATTTTTTCTTCTACTGGGGAAACCTCTTTTTTATAAACTGCTTTTCTTGCTATTGCAAAATCTTCAACATCTGAAAGATAAAACGGTCTGTTCTTATTTTTATTCTGGAATAAAGCAAGACTTCTAAATGGCTCGTAATTTTTCTCATGAAGAACCTTTATTTTTTTATTGTCTTTTTCTAACAATCGGACTAATTTAGATAATTGTGTGCTTTTACCACTTGCTCGCATACCATCAAAACTAATTATTTTCATTTTCCCTAAAGAGTGTTTTTATTTTTCCCACAATTTCATCTAACACCTCTTTAGGTTCTGTCCAAGAAAAAACTTTTTTTAAATTGTTTAGCGGAACCCATTTGAAATCTTCATGTTCATCGGACAATTTTACATTTTCATTATTAACTAATCCTATAAAAATTTTTTTCTCCCTTAGATTTCCCTTAGGATATTCGTACTTTGAAGTATATCCCGAATAAATCAATTCATTTATTTTTAGCCCAGTTTCTTCCAAGGTTTCTCTTTTTGCAGATTCTTCAAAAGTTTCTTCATTATCTAATCCGCCATTTACAATTGACCAATAAGATGGGTCATACATTTTAGAATTTGTTTTTAATAAAAGAACATTTCCCTTATCTGAAACAATAAATACTGAAATTTTTTTATCCATTTTTATTTATTCTCCCTGCAATCATCCAATGAGCACTTTTTGTTTCTAATCTACCCATTGGTGCTCTAATTTTTTCACCAATTAAAAGATTTTCTAATTTAAAAAATCTTCTTGCATCTTCTTCGTTCCAATATTGAATAGTAATTTGTTCTCTTCCAGGTTTATCTTGAACAAAAATATTATCTTTTATTTTTCTGCCTTTTCTATAACGAGAATCATGAATAGACCTAAGTGTAAAAGTCACCCAAGAATCATTTTTTGAAACTCGTTCAATTTCCTTTTTTGCTTTTATCTGGTCTTCTTCAGATAAATAATGAAAAACTCCCCATAAAATTGAAACATCAAAATAATTATTTTTATATGGAATATCCATAACTTCTCCTAATTTTAAATTTGGTTTTAGTCCTTGATCTGTAAGAAATCTCTGAGATTCTCTTATTGCATCTTCAGAAGAATCCAAACCATAAATCTCTGCTCCCAACTTTCCTGCTAAAAGTAAATTTCTTCCAGCACCACAACCTGCATCTAAAACTTTCTTATCTCTCAAATCATTTTTTAAATAAGTGCTAAAAAATGCTGCCAAATCCTCGGAAGGACAATATAAAAATCTTTTTTGGTTACTATAAAAGTTATTCCATACTTCTTGATTTTGTTTAGTTTGTTCTTTCATCTTCCCAACTCCAACCCAAATTTAACTTCTTCAAAAACTTCGTCTTCTGTTTTATCTGTTGTATCAATTAGATATAATTCTGGATGCTGTTTTGCTAATTCAAGATAAAGTTCTCTTCGTTTTGAAATTTCTTCTATTGATTCATGCATTGAAGGGAGAGTATATTTATTGTTTTTTAGTCTTCTTTCATCAATTCTTCTTCTCGCAATTTCAGGAGAACAAAGTAAAATAATTCCTTTTTCTGGAATAAGCGACCCCTCAGAGATATTTAAATCTATAATTTCTTGAAAAGACAACTCTCCGTCTGATTGATAAACCGCACTTGTATAAAAACTCCTGTCAAATAAAAGATAATCCAAATTATTTAATCTCGGAATAAAGTGGGTTCTATGTGTTTTTCCTCTTGCCCCCGCAATATCTTTTATCATTTCATAACTAAAGTTTTGATTTGCTCCAGAATTATGCCATTCAATTATTGTTTGTCTAAAAGGTTCATATTCTTTTTCATTTATAACAAGATAGGAATTTCTATCCAATTCCCACTTTTGTTTTATTTTATTTGCTTGAGTTGTTTTCCCTGCTCCAGTTATTCCTTCTAAACAAAGAATTTTTCCTGCCATATAAAAAGAACTATATCAATATTTATAAGATTTACTATTTAAAAGTTAATACAGCTTATTTCACTTATCCTAGATTCAATTCTATCTTCACCCAACACGCCATTCTCCCTTACCCCCAAAAATAATCCACTCGAATTATTCCCCTATCAAACTTAGACAAATGCGTTTTTTGTAGTTAATCATGAGTAGCCCCACCAGGATTCGAACCTGGGTCAGAAGGTATTCCCAAGCCCGCACGAGGTATTGATTATCAATCGATAGTCTCTACCACGAACTTGCTCACCAGAACCTCCTATACTTGACCACTGTACTATGGGGCTTTGAATAATTTTAGTGATAAAACTATAAAAAACTATCTCCAAAACATTTTTATAGTTTTATTTGTTTAATTTTTAATGATAGCGCTTGTTGTGCTTGTTGTTGCAGTGCTGATAATTGCAATATGGGTACTAATTGAAGTAAAGAGGATGAAACATAAGTTGTTTGGATTATTTTTAATAGGATTAATAATCTTTCTTTCAATGAGTTCTGTGATGGTTTTTAGGGGCAAAGATATTGATTTTAAAACAATGTCCGGACTTGTGGAAGCAGGGCAGGTTTATTTTTCGTGGTTGGGGTCATTGTTTGTGAATGCAAAATCAATAACAAGTTATGCGATTAAAATGGATTGGAAAGGAGACCCAAAACCCACTTCAAATTTATCTAGTCATTTTGAGCCATTCTCTTAAATAAAATGCTAAGGAAAAAACAAATTAAAAAAAGAGGGAGAAAAACAAAAAGAGTTGTTCGTTCTACGAGGAGAAAGATTAATTTGGTTTTTAGGAATCTTATTTTGTTTGCGTTAATGTCTTCGATACTTTTTCTTTTGTATAGTGTTTCTGGTAATGAATCTCTGAGAGAAGTTTTTTGCTTTTCATCTGTATTTGGGGGATTTGTTACACTGGCTTTTTTTATTGCATTATTAGGGTTGATTTTTTTAAGGATGATGAAGAAATAGTTTTTTAAATGTGGTTAATTCTAAAATTATAATGCCTGTGTAGCTCAGCTTTGGTAGAGCACATCGTTGGTAACGATGACTGGAATTAAAATTCCTTCGATTATTTTTGTTCCAAAAACGATGAGGTCCTGAGTTCAAGTCTCAGCGCAGGCTTTGGGATAAAGTTTAAAAATGAGGAGGTTTGTTGGTTGATATGAAGCAAGCAGTAGGATTACATTGCCAGTTTATGAATGATGAAGGTAGATTTAGTTAAAAAAGATAGACCCCTTTCTGTTCTTCTTGTACCAGAATTGCTAGTTGATAATCTTGAAGAATATGGTATCAGAATTTATGGGAATATTCACCCTACAAATAATCATTATCCTGATTCTATTAAAGCAAGATTTAGGGAGCATAAGGATAATTCTAATATAACCTGGATTCAGGAAGGAGACCTTCATTGTTGTGTGAGAGATTATCTGAGAGCAGAATTAAATGAATTAAAGGGGAGGGGTAGATGGCCAGATTATCATCATGAGCATGTTTGTGTTTCAGATGGTTATGTGCAAAGTTTGCTTAAACAAATAAAAGTTATTGAAGTAGGAAGGAAATTAATAATAAAAGAATTAGGTATACAAGAAAATAAACTTGAAAATTATTGTGCAGCAAATCATCTTTGTAATGACGATACTTTAAATGCTTTGAGACAATTAGATTCTAAATCATGTATTGTGAGGAATGGTTTTAATTATATCCCTGCTGTTGGAGGTTATTTTATTCTTCCTGCTTATAGATCTGTTGATTCAGTTTCTAAGGGATTAGTTGTAATTCCTGAATCAATGCTTGGAGAAGGGAATAGGTCCCCTTTAATTGGAAGTTATTATGATCGGTTGGGTGATGGAAGACAGAGTTGGGATGGATTTCTAGAAATTCTTGATTGTGCTGTTCCTTTGTCTAAGATAATTGATGATGCCAAAGAAAAAGATTGGAAACATAATATAAGTGAAAAGATAGTTTATAGCTCCAAAAAATTTAGAGATTTTAGAAAGAGATTTACATAAATTTTTATACCTTTATTCCTTTTTTTATTTATGAAAAATTTCCCTTTTGTTAAAAGACAAGTGATGATATTTTTGTGTTTTCTGTTTTAGTTGCAATTGCGTCGATAATTCATGGAGTTTTTATGGATTTGGATTACTCTTAGATAAGTAGATTAACTATTGAGGGATTTGTGTTGACCCTTTTTGTATTATTTCCTGCAATTGTTTTTTTAGAATGGGTCTTTGATATGAATAATAGAAAGAAGTTTGATGAGATTGAGATGAAGTTAAAGAGGAGAAAAGTTTAAAAGAGAGTTATTTCTTGGAGGAATATGGTGGGGAAATTTAGATTAAGTGATGAAGTGTTGGAACAATTTGGGGGGGGTATGTTCCTGATAAAAGATTTAATGAAAGATTTGAAGAGCAAAGATTGGATTGTCCTTATGAGCACTGTATTGAATTAATGCCTTCTAATGATATAGAAGGAATGCAAGCTACTAAAGAAGGAATGTTAGTAGACCTGAGAAAAGACCCTGGTTTTATATTTTTTGATAAAAAAAGAATTAGAGAATTGCCTACTGAAGAACCTGAACTTTATAAAGAGATTAGAATATCTTTAGATTCGCAAGGAATAAGTGATGAGGAATGTTGGTTTAGACCAGACTTAAATGCTTATTATGATAAATATGGAGATAGTGTAGAGAAATGTAGGGTGTTTGGATATTATTGTCCTGGTGGAGAAGACCAAGTTAATGAGTGTGATTCAAAAGGGCTTTTTGATTAATTAACTTAAAGAAGAAGTAATATGATTCCTATTACTAGGGATATGTCTAATAGAACTTCAAATTTGTTTATCTTTGTTATGAATCCTGCTTCTTTGATTGTCATTTTTTCTCTGATTCTTAGGATATTTAGTTGAGCATAATCTACAAACATATGAGAGTAATATCCAATTGAGAGAATCCAGAATAGGGTTGTGTTATAGAAATATAGGGAGATGATTATTAGTGTCATGATTATGAAACCTATTTGATGGTGTATGAAACTTCGTCCGTGGTAAAGTCCTTTGACTGCTTTGTTCCATGAGTCTCTTAGTCCTATGTCTTTGTATTTGAAAGCGTAAATTAAGAAATGGTCTATGTCAATGAAAAGTCCGACGAGAGCAGCGAATAAAGCTATTTTATAATCGAATACACCGAATTTTACAAATATGAGCGCGATTAGATATGAGGCAAGGAAGTGTGTTTGTGGGTACATGATGATTTAGAGTAAAGATATATTTATAAAAATGTTGTTGTTGGAGGGGGTATGGTGGATGTTTACAGTATATCATTAATTAGGAAAGTTTATAAAATATTTAAATTTTAAAAATCCAATGGAATATGAACAAGTTACAATTAAAAAATTTCTTGATGGAGACTATTATTCAAAATATGTAGAAGTTAAGGGAGTTGTAAAAGACACAGAGATTAATTGGGAGAGAACACATTGTCGGGGTGTAAGTGGGAAAAGTTGTATTGGGTCTTTATTACAAGATGAACAGGAAAATTCAATTAAAGTTCTTATGTTTCCAGAAAGACCAGAATCTGCTTTGGGAGCATTTAAAAATTCTGAATTGGGCGTTGAAGCAGTAGTAAAAGGTTTTGGATCAAAATCTCCAGGAGAGTTAATTGCTCATTATGTAATGGTTGGAGATCGCGAAGAAGAAAGTGTAAAATATAAATATTAATGTTCTTTTTTTATAGCTTTTAAAAATTTATAAATTCTAAAAAAATCTATTACTATGGCAGATGTGATTGTTTGTTTAGGGAATGTATTTTATAATCCTAAATCTGTTGAGAGTATGAAGCTTAGAACTCTTAAATCTGCAGAGTTATATAGACAAGGAAAAGCAGGGAAGGTTATTTTTACAGGCGGGTTTAAAACAAGGAAGGATTTGTCTGAGGCGAGGTTTATGGCAGATTATGCGGAGGAGAGAGGTGTTCCTAAAAAAGATATGATGCTTGAAGAGATGGCAGATTCAACAGTTGGAAATGCTCTTTATTGTAAAAAGATTATAGATAAAGAAGATTTCGAATCTGTTATTGTTGTAACATCCCCTTATCATCTTAGAAGAGTGAAATATGTCTTCAGAAAACTTATTCCCAATAAGGATTTAAAATTTGAAAGATGTGAGAATAATCTTGGGATGTTTGAGTTAACCAAACATTATCTTAGTGAAATTCGGAGTTTGTTTAAATTGAAAAGAAATGGGATAGACCTTCCAAAAGTGTAACATAATTAGGATATGTCACATAAATTTTTATATTGATAATCTTTTGGAGTTGTATGGAAGAAGAGTTGATGAAACAGATTTATCAGAAGCATATTAGAAAATTAAAGAATTTGAATGTTTCTTATAAAAGTCTGGTGATATGTTTTTCAGGTATTCCTGGTTCGGGTAAGACATATGTTGCTAAAATCTTAGAGAAAAAGTATAAAGGAGTTCGAATAAGAAATGATGATATTCGTGAAATTGTAACGAAATTAGATAAAAAATTAGATTTGGATGAGGTTACTTATGCATATGATAAATGGTTTTTTGAAAATTATAAATTCAAAAATAAATTAATTATTCTTGATAGCGGAATTGATAGAAAATACGATGATATTTTTCCACTACTTAAGAAAAAAGGATATAGAATTTTTATAATTAGATTAAAGGTTTCTGAAAAAGTTTATGAAAGAAGAATTAAGGATAAACTTGGAAAATTAGATGGAAATTATATTAACAGAATTAATGATTGGAAGAGACAGTATAAAGAGTTTGGTAGGAAGGTGAAGTTTGATATTATTATTGAGAATGAGAAGTATGAGGAGTTGGATTTAGAGGTTTTGTTTGGAAAGTTAGATGAGGTTGTTAGGTAAGATGGTTTTGATAAATATACATCTTGAAAGTTTTGATAGAAAGTCTTTTGAAAGTATTAAGAAGTTAGCTAGAAAAGGTCCTATTGCTATCTCTTTTGCACCTATTCAGATACCCTTAATAAAAAAGTATCAGGTTAGATATTTTAAAAATTTGTTTAAACATAAAGATTATGTTTTAGGCCAGCAAGGATTAACTCATGAATGTAAAAAATGTATTGCTTACAGGAAAAAGAATAAAGTGAATGTTGGTCCTCATCACGAGAATTATTGTTTGCGATTTGGCGAGGTTCCTGCTAAAGAGCAAGAAAAATTTATGATGCAAGGAAGAAGAAAAATAAAGAAACTTTTTGGAAGAGAACCTGAACTTTATGTTCCTCCTAATCACTTGTTTGGAAAAAATACTGTTGCGGTGGTTAAGAAGTTGAAATATAAATGGATGACTGATAAAGCATATTTTTCTTTAGGGCCATATATTTCTGGAGAGGTTTTAATTGTCCCTGAATCAAAATCAGATATTAAGAAAAGTAATCAGATATATGCTCATGATGCAGGAGAAATTAAGAGTATTGATAAGAAATTAATTTCCTTTTATGATGTTAAACCTTCTAAGATCGATAAAAAGAAGATTGAGAAGAATAGGAAATTGAAAATAGTTAGTAAGATACAAAGAGATTTGATTAAAGCAAAAGGTATTGAAGAAGATGAATCTCAGAGATTAGCTGAATCAATTTATAATTTAAAATTTGCAGATAGTTCAGTTTATTGACTCATCTCTTTAGTGAGGTTTGTTATTAATTTTTTATAATATTGAAATTCTTTGTTTGTGATTATTTTTCTTTGTTCATGTTTCTTGAGAATTCTTTTTAACATTTTTCTCTCTTCTTTTTCCAAATTAATTTTTTTGATACACTTGTTATAATCAAAAATTATCGTTTTATGTTTGAGGTATACTCTCGTTTGCATTCTTGTTTTCAAGTTTGCGAATACGCCTTTTGTAAGAGAAAAGCCTTTTCTATTCCCTGGATAATTACTCATCCTTCTATTTTTGTAGTTTGAATATTCAATTAACTTTTGTTTGCTAATAGGTTTTTTAATTAATCTTGTTTTAAGTTTCCTAAATTCTTGAGTTGAATAAATATTTTTAGACTCTTTAATAGTCTCTGTCCAAGAGGACCAGCTACCTCTTTGGTAAATATATTTCTCATGTCCTTTAATGGTTTTTAGGTGATGTAAAGAAACCTTAAGTTCTTTTAATTCATTCACTATCTTCTTGAATTCTTTTTTAAGGTTAAGGTGGTTTTCTCTTTTCAATAAAATAATCAAATCAATATCAGAAACACCTTCCTTATACTGTCCGGTGTTAGCTGAGCCAAACACAAGAATTGCTGCTAGATTATCACCATATCTCTTTTTCAAGAATTTCTTTATCCCCTTTAATTTTTTTGTTAAGCTCATTCTAATTTCTCAAAAATATCCTCCAACTCAATTTCAAACAATGCTACAGGCATTTTGATTTTCCAATTCTTTAGAATTTTTGGATGAATTTCTCCGATAAAGCCTATCTTTTTGTTCGATATTTCGCTCGTAGGTTTGATAAGGCCACCTCCACCCCCTCCCTCCCTACCCGAGTGAATTGAATTAATCAAACCTTCTCGATTTTGTTTATCATTAATTTGTTTAGTCTTATCATCAATCCAAATCTCTGCGCATCTACCGTCGATAAAATAATGAGGAATTTCATCAGGTTCTTTAAGTTCTAGTTTTATGTTGAGCATCTTAAATAAATATTCTAATGTTTGTTTTGTGTTTGTGAAATTTCCAGGAGTAATTGCTGTTGCGAGTTTTTCTTTTTCGATTATTTCTGAGTGTGAGTTTTCAAATACTTTTCCTATTTCAAATATTCTTTGGGGATATTCTGAGTCTATATTCTCTGAAATTATTTTTAGTAAATAGTGGGATAAGTCTTTTCTTAATATTGTGTAATCTGTTTTGGATTTTTCAACTTCAATAAAGTCTTTTTCTTGCATTGCCATTTTTGAAAATTGGTCGTGTTTTTTTGTTAGATGGTAATTTGAGACCTCTAGCATATTAAGTCCGGTTAGGATATCTGAGATTTTTCTTTTGATTGTTTCTTTTGGATTTTCTTTTCCTATTGTTGATATCTCAGGTATTTCTGGAACAAGGTTGTCATATCCATAAGCAATTGCAGCGTCTTCGATTAGATCAACTTCGTGGAGCACGTCTGTTCGCCATGCTGGAATTTCTACCTTTCCTTTGTTATAATTATGACCCATTCTTTCTAGAAATTTTTTGAGTTGTTTTTCATCTATGTCAAAACCGATTAATTTGTTTGTGTTTTCTAGAGAAATCTCCATTTTTTCAGGAGTTAAATCAGGGGTTATTCCATAGTTTATTTTCATTTGATAGATTTGTCCCCCCATATCTGCGAGAGTAGTTATTATGATGTTGAGGCATTTTTTTAAGATGTTTAGATTATCTCCAGAACATTCTACAAATATATCTTTTGTGTCTTCGGTTATTTTCCCTGTCATTTGAGAATTTATTATTGGAGGCATACTTAGTATGTTTTTATTTGAGTCAATAAAGACGGGGAATTTGGCCTTTCCAGCCAACAAGTGTGCGTATTCTTTTCCTGTTGGATGTCGTTGTAGAATTTGTAGCCCTGACATTTCTCTATTTGATTCAAGTGGAATGAATTTTATTTTATCTGGTTCAAGTGCTTTAAGTGTAATTGGAAGTTTTATTTTTTCAAGAGGGTAAATTCCAATTGCGACTTTTTTTCTTTTTCTTCCGACTGTGAGATGGATTTTTTCTTGAATGTCTATAATCTCTTTTATTTTTTCTTCATCAAATTTTAATCCTTTTACAATTGCACAGGCAGTGTATGGACGAATGTTTTTTACAGAGGAATCTATATACACTTTATAATCTTTTTCTGGTTTGTTTATTTTGTATTCTTTTAATCCGGTTTTTTTCCCAATGTAAGCTAAGAATGAACGCTTCCATCCTTGATATGATAAAAGGTCTGGACGATTTGGGAAAATTTCAAGTTGAATTTCATCGCCATCTAAATGTTCTATTGGTGTTCCAAACATTGCAACATGGTGTTGCATTTTGTCGTCGAACTTTTCAATGTCTTTTTCAAACTGTTTTTTTGATATTGTTATTATTGTCATATCAAAAGAACCTAAGCGGTTCTTTGGAATTTCCCTTCCTGTTCCTGTGAAGCGATTTCTTTAATTGCCTCCGACGGAAATCGCATGAAGGACCATTCCTTTAATTTAATTAAGTATTTCATTTTTTAATTAATGATTTAATTTCCTTTAATTGGTAATCTATTTTATCAAATCTTGATTTGACTTTTTCAAAACCTATGGCTGTTTTTTTATCTACTGAAAATAATGCTTTCCAAAGTAATATTTCTGATGTTGCGATGAATAAAGTTATCATTAACAATCCTTGTTCAATTGTGGGAGAACCTACAAGTAGCCAAATTGCAACTCCTACTGCTGAGAGGATTAATGTCCAGAATAGGATATCTGTTAATTTTATTTTTCTCATTTTACCCAAAACCTCATGTTTCTTAATTGAGTTAAATTGTTTTTGTAAAGTTCTCTTAAATCTTTTATCTCATAGTAATCCATGAGTGTTCTGTCAAAGCCAGGACCCCATGCGAGTACTGGAACATATTCGCCTAGAAGAGGGATTATTACTTCTGGTCTGAACATACCTGCCCCACCTAGTTCAAGCCATGCTTTTTTTCCAGGATGGAACACATCAATTTCAACTGAAGGTTCTGTGTATGGGAAGTATGCTGGTCTGAATCTTATTTTTTCAAAGCCCATTTTTTTAAAGAATTGTTTTAGATAACCGAGTAAGTGCCTGAAGTTTGCGTTTTTGTCAATGACGATTCCGTCTGTTTGGTTGAATTCAAATCCATGAGACCAGTCTACTGTTTCGTTTCTAAAACATTTTCCAACATTGAAGAACTTTTTTGGCAAATCTTGCTTTTTTAATTTTGATAGTGTGTTTGCAGAGAGGCAAGTTGTGTGGGTTCTAAGAACAAATTTTTTTGCTTCTTCTTCGTTCCATGTGTATTGCCATCCTTTACTACCTCCAACACTTTTTTCATGAGCTTTTCTAACTGCTTCTACTATTTTTTTATCTGGGAGTTCACCTTTTTTATCTAGGAAGAATGTGTCTTGCATTTCTCGAACAGGGTGGTCTTGTGCAGTGAATAATGCATCGAAATTCCAAAAAGAAGTTTGTACTAAAGGGCCTGTCATTTCTTCAAAACCCATATCTGTCCAGATTTTTCTCGCATAGTCTGCTGCCTGATTTACAAAATGTCTTTTGCCTCCATTTATTTTTGGCACGTGCGAATTAATGTCATATCTTCTGAATTTTTTGCCTTTCCATGAGGATTCTTTTTTTAGAATGTCTTGTGTTATCTGTTCTATGAAATCACCTTTTGTTCCAGAGACCATTAGTTTTTCCCCTAAATCAGTGACTTCTATTCGGATTGTTTTTCTTTCTTTCGTTTCTATTATATTTTTTCTAGCTTGTAATGATTTTAATGCATATAGTTGTTCAGGGGAAAGGGAATTATATTCTATTGGGAGAGATTCAAGGAATAATTCTTCAAGAGTTTTTTTAGAGATTTCTTGTTTGTTTCCTGTGAACATTATGTTTTGGTTTTTTAATTCAATGAGTGCTTTTTTCTTTAACGCTCCTATGGCTGCCTTAAATTCGTCATTGGATAATTTGCTTTCTTTTTGTGCTTCGTTGAGCTTTAATATTCTTTTTTCGTCTAAGAGATGTAGAAGTCTTCTTTCAGGTAGCCCTTTCTTTTTGTATAATGCTCCGTTAACTCCTATTTCAATTATTTTTTCTTTTTTATAATCAAGGTTTACTATTCCCTTGTTTTGCAAATATTCTAGAGTTCTTAGTACTGAAGTTTTATCTAAGTTGGATTTTTTACAGATGTTTATTATTTGTTTTTCTTCAAGATGTGGAAGAATCTTTCTTTCGTTTGGGCTTAGGGATTGTATTATCTTATCCATTGGTTTAGTAAGAAGCATGGGTTTATAAAATTTAGGCGCTGGTGCGCTATTGATGGAATTGATAATGGAAAAGTGAAGTTTGTTGTAGTTCGGCGTTAGTAACTCATGAGCAACTTGTTGAGGTGTAAGATGTGGGGGAGTGAATCGAAGAAAATTTAGAGTTGAGGAGTTTAGGCCGTATTATTTTACTTCAAATTCAACACTGTAATCAGAAGGAACTTTTTGTATTATTACCCAATTCATGCTGGATCCTAATTTGTCACAACGACCTTTTTCAACGACTTTAACAGAGTGAATGATTTTTTTATTTGAATCGTCTTGATAAACTTTCTTTTTGAAATCAATTGAGCATCCTCCTCCACTTGCATGATTTCCTAGCAAAGTTTTTTTGGAAAAATCAATTTCTGGTGGGAGGGTATTCCATTCACAATTGAAGGACTTTATTGTATCTGATTGCAATTTTTTATATTCCTCTTGAGAGTCGACTACAAAACTATCTCCAAGATTTAGTAGACCTCCACTTAAATGTCTGCCACAACCAAACACATCATCACGATTAAGAAATTCAATATTTTCATATTGTATTTTTGTATGTAAAAAATTGGATTGTAGAATCATATACCCTACTCCAATTAAAATAATCCCTAAAATTAAAATGATAAATATAATTTTTCTGTTCATATACAAATTAAATGCAGAGTCTATTTAAACATACTGCAAACTTCAAATAGGATAGAAGTTAGAGACCAAGGTTCTTGAATGGAATATCACAAGCTGTATTATCTGAATACCAATAATGGAATGTTCATAAATTCCTTGTCATCCATGTGGGCATCCCTAGAACTAATCCAAGGGCTTTTATATCATAGGCATTTCTTTTATTTTTCTCTGAGATAAATTTCATTTGTATTTTGTTTTTGTTGCATAGCCTTATATTTTGTTTGATACGTGCTAAAATATCTGCCTTGTTTTTTCCTTTTGAATCTATGATTTCATCTAAATTTATTCCAATTTGTATTTTGTTTTTTTCTGCTATTTTTGCGAGAACATGGTTAAATCCAGAGTTTCTTTGTTTTGAGAAATCTTTTCTTTTTGATTGGTTTATTAGAAGGATGTTGATTTTGAGTTTTTCTAGGATTTTTCTGTTTAGTTCGTCGTTGTTTGAAGAAAATATAATTGGGGCTTTGGCGGATTGGATTTGTTTTCTTGCTTTTTCAAATGTTGTTTCTGAGATTATTGTTTGCATAGATAGGTGAAGGGAGAAGGGGTTTAAAATAATTTTGATAATTCTAGAATTAATAAGATAGGAAGATTTTACTCAATCAACTCTTTAACTGCATCACGATATTCTTCAGGGAGGTTAGAGTCTGTGAAGAATGATTTGAATGTGTCAAAAGTAATGGTTACTTTTCCTAATTTTTCATATCCCATTTTTCGTATTTGCGATAATTGTTCTTGGGGTATTGGTACTCCTAATTCTAGAGTAGAAATTCTAACATCATGGGCTATTTCTTTTCCATCTACAGTAAAATAGGTTTCCATGTCTTGTTTGAAATGTTCTAATGTTCTTAGATATTTTCCATTAGATGGAACATTCAAGTCCCTATTAAAAAATTCTGTAACTCTTGTAGCAAGTAGAAATTTTCCATCATTAAAGTGTGCACTAGATACTGGATAAGCATCATATCCTGCATAACCTCTTATGAATAATTCTGCGTTAGTCGGTTTACCTATGAGGTCTTCAGCCCCTTCTTCTCTAGCTAAATCTTCTTTGTCTTTTGGTATTAATAATTTTGGTCCAAAAACAGATAATTCTAAATCATGCATGTTCATATCTTCTCTATGTATTATATTCTCATTCTCCATATGCCATAGATGGCAAACAATATTATTTCGTTCTAGAGGAGTATTGCTTTTCACCCATTCGTATTGTGCTTGTTTTGGTTCGTTTGTCATTTTTATTTTTATCAGAACTCTTTTTACTTGGGTATTAATATTTGTTAATTTTGTGGTTTATAAATATTGTTGTAATTTAATATATGTTTTTTATGATATAATTTTCATCCCTTAATCAAAGTCCCAACAAACTTCTTCCCTTTGAGCAATTTATCCAATTGCATAAGATTTTTCCCTAGAATGTAAGTTGGGATTTTGTTTTCTTTGATTATTTTTGATGCTGTTTGGTCTAGGACAAAATGTTGTCCTGGTTTGAAGCCAAGCTTATTTGCTATTTTGTGAAAGTCTTTCCAAGATATTTTTGAGATTAATTTGGCGTTTTTGTATTTTTTAGGATTTTTATCATAAAGGCCTTGGACGTCTGTCAAGTTGATGAATTCTGTTTTGAAATATTCTGATATCTCTGCAGCGTTTGAATCTGTTGTTTGTTTTGGTTTGAATTCTAATGCTCCGCAAAAAATTATATCTTGTTTTTTTAATAACTTTTTTATTTGTTTTATTTTAATCGGGGTTTCTTTTTTTAAATCCTGTCCAAAAAAAGTAGACATAAATTTAGCATTTAAGCGAGTTGACGCTATCCCTACAGTGCTTTGGATTATAGTAGATTTATCTTTTAACCCTCGAATATATTTTCTTGCAGTGGTACCTCCTCCGCACACAATTATAAATTTGTGTTTGATTGTATTTCTTATAATTGTATCTCTGAATTTTGAGAGATATTTTACATCTACTTCATTTGGAATTATTAAACTTCCACCTAAGCTTAGAACTATTATCATCTTTTTCATAGAAGAATAAAGAATGAGGTGTTTTTATAATTTACTTAATCGTAAAAAGTTTATCATCTTTAACATCAAAAACATCTAATCTAACACCCGAGTCAAGCCAGCCGTGTGCGTAGTTTATTGCTGCGAATGCGTTTACAAAATCATCTTTGTCTTGGAAGTGTTTTGCGTCGCTGAGGTAATTTTCAACCATGTTGATTATTTGTTTTGCTTCTTTGTTTTTTCCTTTGATGATATTTTCTTTAACTTGTTTTAATGCTGTTGAAGTTAAATTGAAATATCTTTCAAGCTTTTGTTTTGTTATTGTGTTTTTCATCGTAACTGCGACATTTTTTGAATTATGAATCGTGACCCAATTACTTGAGAGATTATTGCGGAGAGAATGAATCTTCCTGCGATTACTCTATAAACTCCTTCGTGAAGAGGTATTTTTGATGTTTGAGAGAATGTTTGGATTATTGTTTGTATTTCTTGTTTGTTTAATCTTATGTGAGTCATCTTTCTTCCCATTGTTCCCATGACAAAAATGTTTTCATCAGAACCATTACATTCAATTGATTTTACAAGAGGATCTTTGAGTAGAAGGTTTAATTTTTCTAAGTCTATTTCTTTTTTTGTAGGAAATGGTTTAAGATATTGAAGTCTTAGAGGAAGTTTTGTTTCTGGAATTGTGAGGATACGAGGGGATTTATTTAATAGAGGTTTTTGGAATTTAAAAATAGGTTTAATTTTTTTTGCAATAGATTCTTCTTCTTGTATTGTTTCATGGACCTGTTTTTTTATCTTTTCTTTTTCAAAAATTTCATGACCTGAATGTTTGATTAGCTGTTCTGTGAATTTTAATAAAAAAAATGCTTTGAAATCTTCTGAAAAATTAGAGGACAATTTTTGTTTAAACATTCTGTTTTTTTATGAGCATTGGGTTGAATTTTGGTTCTTGAGGGGGTGATGAAATTGATTTTTGATAACCTCTCATGTCAATACCGTCTTCTTTAGCAGGTTGTTGAGTGGTGGTAAGTTGATTTTTTTGAACTATTGTTGGTTGTTTCATAAGAGGTCTTTGAAGTTGGGCTCTTTGAGGAGTGAATGTTGGAACAGGTGTTTTATGTTCATGTAATAATGTTAAGCTCCTCGCGATTATTTTATTTTGTTCAGAGAGATTATCTATCCTTTTTATTACTTCTTCATTGTCTTTTCCTTTTTGTAAATTAAATTCTTTTTCGGCAAGAGTTTTAGCAGATATTTCAAAAAGTTCTAATAATTTAGTTATTTGTGTTGTAAGATTATCAAATTTTATAGAAACATTTGTCATGACTTTTTGGAGTGATACAAAGTTTTCAATTAATGC
This sequence comes from archaeon, assembly GCA_043817815.1. Taxonomy (GTDB): domain Archaea; phylum Nanobdellota; class Nanobdellia; order Pacearchaeales; family GW2011-AR1; genus JBDRGM01. The sequence goes on along the minus strand of JBDRGM010000019.1, from coordinate 13,205 downwards.
TTTTTGTATATATGTGTTAGATTCAGTTTTCGTTGTAGTTTTTGGTTTTTTAGGAGGAAGAGTTTTTTTCTTAGGAATAACTTTTTTTAATGTTGTTTTTCTTGGCATAAATTAGTGAAGGTTTTAATGTTTAAAAAACTTTAGAATATGTCAAGTATTTCGTGTTCTTTTTTTTCGCTTTCTTTTGATTGTTCTTGGTTTGTAGATTCATAAGGTTCTTCTGCATTAATTTCTTCTTCACTTGTAAATTCAGGTTTTTCATCGTCTTCTTTTTCAATTATTTGGTCCTGTTGTTGTTTATCAGGTAGCTTCTTGTTTTGCTCATAGAATTCATTATTTTCTTTAATAGAATTATCTGGTTCTTGCGAATTTTCTGAATCGTGTTGTGATTCAGTAGTTTCTTCTTGTGTTTGATTTTGTCCATTTTCTTCAGGGTGCTTTTCTAAATATTCTTTTTTTTCTTGTTCAATTGCCTCAATGTCTTGTTGAAGATGTTGGTTAGTTGGTTTTGGTTGATTATTATCAAGAGAATCTTCTGGCTTTTTTGTTATTGATTTTGGGATATTTTGTGTATGTTGATTAATTTCTTCTTCATTTGTAAATTCAATAATTTCGTCTTCTGGAATCTTTTTAATTTTATCTTCGTGCTGAAGTTTTTCTATTCCTGGAATTAATGGTGCTTGGCCTCCTTTATTTTGGACTAATTCCTCAAAATTTTCTTTTATGTTCTCTATGGCATTTTCTTGTTTGGGTTCTTGTTGTTGGTTGATAGGTTCTGGAGTTTGTGGGGGAAGTTGTTTATTTGTATGTTGAATTCTTTCTTGAGGTTTTTCTAAATTTGTTTCGCTTTGTTCTGATTGATTATTGTTTATTATAGAATTGGTTGGTTTCTCGTGCCAATAATTTTGATTAATTTCCTTATCTTGGAAATTTTGTTCATCAGGAATTGTTGTTTGAGGTTGTTTATCATCTGTGTTTTCTTTATAGGTTGGAGGAATTGTTTCTTGCTGAATCTGTTCATCCTCATTATCTTTTTCATAAGGTTGATATTGTCTAGGTTCTTTATCGGTGTACTTGATTAATTCTTTTTCAAGTTCTGCAACATAATCTGAAATTTCTTTTGCAGCGTCGGCGTTTGTTGTTATACTGTCAATCCCTTTTTCTACTAAGAATTTTACCATTTCTTTTTTGCTTCCTGCTTGCCCGCAAATACTTGTTTCTACATGGTTTCTTTTACAAACTCTTATTACATATTCTATTTGATATAATATTGCAGGATGCATTTCATTGTATAGTCCTTGAACTTGTTCATTACCCCTATCCACAGCCAACATGTATTGGGTTAAATCATTTGTTCCAAAAGAGATGAAGTCAATCCCCTCTTCACATAGTTCTCTTATTATCTGGACTGCTGCAGGAGTTTCGACCATTATCCCAATTTTTGCTTGAGTGAATTCTATTTCTTGTAAGAACTCCTTTACTTTTTTTACTTCTTCTACTGAAATTATTTGTGGTAGTAATAATCCTATCTTTTTGTTTTTGTCTGAAACTCTTTTTAGTGCTTTTAATTCTGCTTTTAATATTTCTGGGTTTTTTATTCCAAATCTTATTCCATGCATACCTAACATTGGGTTTGCTTCTTTTTCCTTTGGGGCACCTTCTAAATTGCTAAACTCGTCACTTCTAATATCTGATGTTCTTATCCAGAGTTCTTCGAAATATTGGGATATTTTTTCAATTCCCTTGAAAATAATTTCTTCATAGTCTTGTATGTTTTTTTGTTTTAAAAAATATTCTGGGTGTTTGCCGGATTCTGCTATTATGCCTTCGATTCTTGTTAATCCAACACTTTTTAATTTTGTTTGAGATGCGTGCTCTGCAAAAGTTGGCAAATCCACAACCACTTTTATTTTTGTCTTTGTTTGTGCAGTTACTGGAAGAATTTCTTTTTGCACAGTTTCTGAAACTTTTCCTTTGTATATTTTTCCTGTGAAACCGTCGACAGTTATTATTTCACCGTCTTTTAATTTAGTTGTTGCTTCTTGTGTTCCTACAACCGCAGGTATTCCCATTTCACGTGAGACAATTGCTGCATGGGCGGTTAGTCCACCTTCATCTGTGACTATTGCTGCAGATTTTTGCATTGAAACAACCATATCTGGATTTGTCATTTTTGTAACTAAAATGTCTCCTTTTATTATTTTATGAAGATCTTCTAAATTTTCTATAATTTTTATTTTTCCATATGCAATTCCTGGAGATGCAGCAAGCCCAGTTAAAATTACTTCTCCTTTGATTTCTTTTCTTTCTCCAACGCTTTTTTGAATTGTTGTTATTGGTCTTGTCTGAACAATATAAATTTCTTCACCTTCGATTGCAAATTCTATGTCTTGTGGCTTTTGGTAATGTTCTTCTAATCTTAAAGCCAATTCTGCAAGTTTTTTTATTTCATTGTTTTTGAGAACTTGTGATTTTGATTTTTGTTCTTTTAATTTTACTATTTGTTTTTCTCCTGATGAGTTTCTTGTTATTGCGATTTTTTTGTCTGCTAATTTTGTGTCTGTAATTTCTAGTTCTTCAGAAATAATATATTTGTCTGGAGTTATTTGCCCAGAGACAATTCCTTCACCTAAACCAAAAACAGCCTCGATAATTAGGTTATTGTTTTTGTATGATGGATCTTTGGAGAAGATGACCCCAGATTTATCCGAGTCTACCATTTTTTGCACAACTACTGCTAGGCTTACTTTTTCATGTTCAAATCCTTTTTTGTTTCTGTAGTAGGTTGCTCTTGAAGTGAATAAAGATGCAAAGCATTTTTTTATGTGCTCTAGTAATTGTTGGTTACCTTTGATATTTACAAATGAGTCTTGCTGACCTGCAAAACTTGCGTCTGCTAGGTCTTCTGCTGTTGCACTGCTTCTGACAGCGACGAAGATTGGTTCTGATGCAGTGTTAAGAATATCGAGAGCAGAACCTTTGGCAAGGTCTAAATTTTTGGTATCAAGATTTTCGTAAGATTCTAAAATTTCTTCTTCCATCTCTTCTGGGAATTGTGAATTAAGGATAAGTTCTCTAACCTGCTTTGTTGTTTCGTCAAGTTGTTTAGTGTCTTCGTAGTTTATTTTTGTTAAAAGCTCTTTTATTTTTTTATTTAATTCTGCTTTTTTTATGAAATAGTCATAAGCTTGTGCGGTGACAACAAATCCTGGGGGGACTGGTATTTTTAGATTGTAGATTTCTGCGAGGTTTGCACCTTTTCCTCCTGCGAATTTACCAGAATCTTTGTTTAATTCAGAGAACCATTTTATGAAGTCAGGTTGCTGGGAGGTGTTTTGTTCCTTTGGGAGGTGCCCGCCCGCCCGCCCTAAAGCAGAGGGCTTTGTTAAGGGGGATTGATTTTGATTATCCTCTTTTTCTTCTTGCATATATGTTAGGATTATAAGAAGTTAATAAAGTTTTTTGTTCTTCTTTGAATCTCGCATGGCTTTATTTGGTAAACTTCTTTTTGCCTACCACAAAATTATTCCCCCCGTGAGCCTACTCAGAATCAATGGTTATACTTAATCTTCGTGAATTCACTCCAACTCCTGACCTCGCATGAAGTTGTTTGTGGATTATATTTCTACCATCCCGTAGGAATGACTTAATTTTATTGAGCCTCGAAATCATTCACTAATTGCGTCAACAGGACAGGATTCAATTGCTTCTTTTACACAAGGAGGATTTGTTTGAGACTTAATTTTTGCTTTGTTGTCCTTTGCTATTTCAAAAACTTCTCCACAAATTGAAACGCATAAACCACATCCAATGCATAATTCTTTGTTTACTTTTACCATATTTTGTTATGTTCAGTTAACTTTATAAATTCTTTTATATTTGTTTAATTATGTTATGGTGGATTATAGGGATACTTGGTACATTGGTTGTTGTAGCTGGGATTATGGTTTTTGTGTATTATAATCGTTTTGCTGTTTTAGGAAATCGTATTGATAATTCGCTGAGTCAGATTAATGTTCAGTTGAAAAGACGTGCTGATTTGATTCCAAATTTGATTGAGACTGTTAAAGGCTTTGCTAAACATGAGACAGCTGCGATTAAAGCTGTGACAGATGCTCGTAAGGCGCTTGTTGCTGCGCAGGATATTGAAGGAAAGGTTAAGGCAGATGTAGGGTTGGAGAAAGCACTTAAATCTATTTTTGCAATTGCAGAAGGTTATCCTGATTTGAAAGCAAATACAAATTTTTTAGAATTGCAGAGAGAACTTTCATCAACAGAAGATAAGGTTGCTTATTCAAGGCAGTATTACAATGATTCAATTTTAAGATTTAATAATGCATGTACAACTTTTCCAGGTGTATTTTTTGCTAAAATATTTGGAAAACAGGCAAGAGAACATTTACAGATAACAGAAGCAGAGAAGAAGAATGTGAAAGTTGAATTTTGATTATATATTTTCATAATTGATAAAATATTTAAAGGATGTTTTTGTTAATAGTTGAATTATTATGTTAAAGGAGGTTAATGAATATTTTTAATTTAGTATGGGGGGAGATAATATTTCTGATTTTGATACATCTTTGAAAGAGAAGATTTATGGGTTAGGTAAAGTTTCTCCTAATTATGTGTCAAGAGCAAAGAAATTATCTCTTGAAAAACAGATAGAATTATGTTGTGATGGGTTTGGGATGACTAAAAAAGAAGAGCAGTTTTATAGCACTTATAATCCTACAAAACTAGGGGGATTTATATTAGAGATGGGAGGGGTTCCTAGAGAACTTTATCAAGAATTAAGGCAGTTGATTGTATCTAAATATGAACCTTTTTTTGATGAACTTGTTGTAATGATTAGGAGAACTAAGACTTCTCAAAACCCTTAAAAAGTCTTAAGGATTGTATTTCTTATGGAAAGGATTGATTTTAATGACCAGATTTCAAGTAATAAAAGGAATTCGGTTTTTTTAATGATAGGGATATTTGTGATTTTTGTTTTATTTGGTTATGTGATATCTATGGCGTTTGAGCCTGGTTTCTTTTTTGTTATAATGATTGTGGCGATTATTTTTTCATTGAGTTATATTTTGGTTAGTTATTATAATTCTGATAAGATTGCTATTGCAAGTGTTGGGGCGAAGAAAGCAACGAGAGAGAGCCATAGCCAGTATTATAATCTTGTTGAAGGTTTGACTATTGCGTCTGGGATGCCTATACCTAAACTTTATGTTATGAAATCTGAGCAGATAAATGCGTTTGCGTCTGGAAGAGACCCGCAGAATGCGGTTATTTGCGTTACTGAAGGTGCTTTGGAGAAACTTGACAAGCGTGAGTTAGAAGGGGTTTTGGCTCATGAGCTTTCGCATATTGCAAATTATGATATTCGGTACATGACCTTGGTTGCTGTGATGGTTGGAATGATTGCAATTGTTTCCCAGATTTTTTTAAGGAGTTTATGGTTTAGAGGAGGAGGTAATGATAAAGAGAAAGGAATTTTTATTATCCTTGGAATTGCAATGGCTATATTAGCTCCGATTGTTGTTTATCTTGTTCAGATGGCAATTTCTCGTCGAAGGGAGTTTGCTGCTGATGCAAGTGCAGTTAAGCTTACAAGATATCCTGGAGGATTGATTAGAGCTTTTGGAAAAATTAAAGGAGATATTGTAGAACCTGAAAAGAAAGTTAGCAAGGCTGTTGCGCCATTGTTTTTTTCAAATCCATTTAAAGGATTGAGTTCAACTCATCCTCCAATTGAGAAGAGGATTGAAATGTTGGAGAGGATGTGATTAATTTATTTTTTCCTTTTAAATTTTTTCTTTAGTTTGTTTGTAAATTTTTCACCGAAAAGAATTGTACATCCTGCTAGGACAAAAACCCCTCCTTGGAATATTGGGATAAATCCCCCTATGAATCCAATAATTAGACATAAGATTCCGATTGGAAATTTTAGGTAGCTATGTTTTTGAATTGCTGCGTCTGCTTTTTTAAGGCGTGCCTTAATACTCATGTAATATTAAAGAAGTAAGATTTTTTAAACTTTTTTTTGGTAGTTTTTTAATGGTGAGGCTTATTTTATATAATGTGGAATATCTTTCTGGATGTAAGGGGAGAATTTGGGAGTACCTTTTGTTTTGGAAAAGGTTTTTTCATCCTAGGAAGGTTGAAGAGAAAGTTTGTAATGAGATTTCAAAATTTAAGCCAGGCATTGTGGCTCTTGTTGAAGTAGATAAGAAATCTTTTATTTTTGGAAGGAATTATCTTGAGACATTTAAGCAGAAGCTTGGGATGGGGTTTGGAGTAGAAAAAAGAAAATACCATTTTGTTGGTTTATTTAAAATTCTGAAATATATCCCTCTTTTTAAAAATAATGCAAATGCCATTTTCAGCAAGAGGAAGATTTACGAACCTGAATTTTTTTATTTTAGTGACGGATTCAAGAGAGCTGTCATGAAGGTTTCAATTAATGTTCCTGAAAAAGTTTCTTTTATTCTTTTGCATTTATCTCTTGGAGAAGAGGCTAGGAAGAAACAGTTTAATGAGTTGGTTAAAATTATTAAAGAGATCAAAGGTCCTTTGATTGTAATGGGGGATTTTAATACTTACAAAGGTGAAGAAGAAGTGGAGATTTTGCTTAAGAAAACAGGGCTTAAGCATAAGTTTAAATTAAGTTCAACTAAGAGAACTTTTACTTTTCCTACGTATAATCCTCATAGAAGACTTGATTATATTTTAACTTCTCCAGAAATAAAAGTTAAGAAATATGATATTTTGAAGTTTGATTTTTCAGATCATCTTCCTGTGTTGGTTGATTTTAGTGTGAGGAAGAAGAAAAAATAATTTTATAAACTGTGTTTTATTTAGTTAGTTATGGGAATGATAAGAGGTGGATTATTTGTAATCGTGAGTGTTATTTTATTTGTTCTATTTTTAGTTGGGAATGTTTTGTTTACTCTTAATTTGTCATTGGATTATGAAACTATTAAGCCAGAACTTGTTTCTGTTGTTGAAGATATGACTGAAGAAGGGTTTGATATTAGTGGTGCAATGGATGAAAATTATGAGATAATGGAAGCGTATTGCGAGGAGAATTCAGAATATGTATTTAGTAAACAAGGATATACTTTTGTTATTTCCTGTGAATCTGTTGTTCAGGGCTCTGAAGCTGTTGCTGAAGAAGTTGTTGAGAGCATTGTAGAACAAACTTATTATAAAGACTATGACTGTGATTTTTGGGATTGTTTTGGTGAGGAAGAGATACCTTTGTTTTTGGTTTCTGAAAAAGCTAAGGATTATTGGGAGAGCAAGTTTTATCTTTTAATGGGTATTTGTGCTATTTTTGTTCTTTTGATGTTTTTCTTAGTTGAGACTAAGACAAATCTTCCAATTGTTGTTGGAGCATTGTTGATTTTATCATCGCTTCCTTTTGCAAAAGTGGAGTGGTTTGTTTCTCTTTTTTCATTTAGTTCTTTTTTAGATTTGTTTTCTGTATTTTTTACTAAAGCATATAGTGTATTTTTAATTAGCTTTATTGTTGGAATTTTGATTTTATGCACTGGGATCATTATGAAGTTTTTTGTAGTTGGTTTTAAGATAAATGGTTTTTTTAATAGATTTAAATCTAATAAAAAATCTGATGAAGGTAGTGAGAAAATTTCTGAGGTACCAGAGGAGTCTAAGAAAGTTGTTGGGACGACTGTTAAAAAAAAGAAATAATTTTTATACCCTTATTTTATTCTTTGTTTATGAAAGATAAATGTATTGTAATGTTTTCAGGGGGTTTGGATAGTCGGCTTGCGATTAAGATTATGCAGGAGAGAGGAATTGATGTTTTGGCTTTGTTTTTTAAATTGCCTTTTAGTAAGGATGTTGAAGGGGAGATAAGAAAATTCGTTAAGGAGCAGAAAGCTAATTTAATTGTTCTTGATTGTACAACTGGTGAACTTTTTAAAGAATATTTGTTGATGATTAGAAAACCTAAATATCAAAGAGGGAGTTGTTTGAATCCCTGTGTTGATTGTAAGGTTTTTATGTTAGAGAAAGCGAAAGAGATTGCGGATAAAAAAGGGATTCAGTGGGTTGTTACTGGGGAAGTAGAAGGGCAGAGGCCAATGTCTCAAATGAAGAAGTCTCTTGGAGTTATCGAGGAGGAATCTGGTTTGAGAGAGAGAATTTTGAGGCCTGTTGATGAAATTGCATTTGGTCGGAGAAGGGACAAGCAAATTGCTCTAGCTAAGAAGTTTAAAATTAATTATCCTCCTCCTGCTGGAGGGTGTTTACTTTGTGAGAAATTGTATTGTGAAAAGTTGAGGAGAGTTTTATGTAGAGATGATTTGAGTAATAAAGATATTAAACTTTTGAAAATTGGAAGACATTTTGAAGCAAGTAACATTATTTTAGGAAGGGATAAAAAGGAGAATGAATTGTTAGAGAAAGAGAAAGGAATTAAGATTATTCCAATGCAGCCTGGAGCAACAGCGTTGGTTAAAACTAAGAAATATGAAGAGAAAGCTAAAAAGTTGATAAAAAAATATTCAAAGCATGATATTGAAGGATTTGATATAACGGAGTAAAAAATGTGTTACCAATGCAAAACAAAACCAGTGTATGAATTTACAAATCAGCGAAAGCTTTGTAAGAATTGTTTTATAAGATGGTTTGGGAAAAAGTTTCTTTATACTGTTCGGAAGTTTAATCTTGTTGATTTTGGAGATGTTGTTGGTTATGTGGGGGGCACACCAGGGCGTATACCCAAGAAGGGCACGAGAACCTGCAAGCAGGCCTCGAAAAATATTCCAAATAATATTTTTACTAGGGGCAGTGATTTTAGGAGTGTTGTGTTAGAAGACTGTTTGAGAATTTTAAAAGATAAAGGGAGAATTGAAGTTGTTGAAGGGAGTAAAAAAGTTGATAAGGTAGCTGTTTCTATCACAATTGATTTGGTTTCTTATGAGATTATTAATAAGTTGGTTAATGGGGATATAAAGAGGATGAAAATTTCTCCTGTTGAGGGAAAGATTATCAAACCGTTGTTTTTATTTTTAGATGAAGAGGTTTTATTGTATTGTGAGTTGAAAGGATTGAAGTTTAAAGAAAAGAAAGAGGGTAAAGACAAAATATCCAAATTCATCGACGAGCTTGAGAAAAAACATCCCGAGGTTAAGCAGGCTGTTGTTAAGGGGATGTTGAAGTTATCTTAATTACTTTTTACTTTCTAATCTATCTAAGAAATTTCTAATGAACTTTTTGTGTTCTTCTGAATTTTTTATTTCTTTTACTGAGTAAACTTCAATTCCGTTTTTGTTTTGTTTTTGTGTTTTTATTGTTGAACCTAATTTATCTTTTATTTTATCACTTAGTAAAATATCTTTTTCTGCAAGAGAGGCAATTTTTTTTGCAGTTGTTATGAATGTTCCCATACTAATGAACTTTAATATTCCTGATTCTTGCTTTGCAATTATTGTTCCGTTGTTTAAGGAGATTCCAAAGTTTATTTTTTGTTTTGAAGACTGATTATGATTAAGTAAAATGTCTTTAATCTTTTGTGCTAAGCTTATTGCAGAGTTCTCATTTCCAAATGTTTTTGTTTTTATTGGAGCAAATATAAAGAACAAGTTATCTGTGTTCTCGTAGATTACTGTTTTATTTTCTTCTGCTAATTCAGCAATTTTTTGTAGAGTGTCTTTTGCATTTCCTTTTTCTGATTTTATTTCTGTGAAGTTTTTTAGTTTGAGGCATAAAAGAGTTGCACTTTGTTTATCGCCTTTAAGTGAGAGAGATAATTCTGCGGGATTTCTTATTTTTATGATTGAATCTTTTTTTTGGTGAATTGTTTTTTGTCCTGGTTTTTTTAATATTGAAGGAATGCGTCCGAAGAAGCTTCTTTTGTACCCTTTTCTAAAAATCATGAATGCAATAAATCCAAGGATTGCTATTATGAAAACCCATACAATTGGATATCTCATTACTTTGATTATGCTTTCAGATGCTTCTTTTACACTTATTATTTTTCCAGTGAGGATTGCGTTTTCGTTGATTTGACTTTCTCCGTCGACAAGAACCTCTACACCATATTCTCCATCTGGTGCAGTTAAGACGTATTTTTTGTTTTCATCTATTTCTAAAGAAACATTTAGATTCAATGATTGATTCCCTATCTTTACTAATACAGTGTCATTATAAAAAACATTTCCTATGTTTGTAATCATAAGTGATTTGTTTATTAATTCTGTTTTGACTTCTTTTTTTTCTTTTATTATGAATGTAGATTCTGTTGTTAATCCTTCTGAATTAGCAATGATTGTCCAGTTTGCAGGAGGTTCTTTGTATATAATTGGGAATTCTAAGAAGTCATCTGTTTGTTTTTCAATTTGATCTAGAACCAATCCTGTTCTGTCGATTATTTTTATACTTGAGATTGTAGATATCTTCTCACCAGTTTGGTCATGAAGAATTGTTTTGATTTTTAAGTTTGTTCCTGGTTCTACTTGTTGTTCTTCAAATACTATTTCTAAACTTGTTGGAACTTGGATTATTGAAATTGTTTGTTCTGTGTATCCTTTATTTGTTTCTTCTCCTAAAAAATCTCTTTCATAAGCATTGAGGGTGACTCTGTATTGTCCAGCTTTCATATCTTTTGGTGCTGTAAAATTTGCTGAGAAGTATCCGTTGTTTATTGTTCCTAGTTGATCTAGACTTGATGAAGTGTTTCCGGACATTACGTTTATATTTATAAATCCGTTTACTGTTTCGCCATTTTCTTTTATTGCTTCACCTTCAATGAGTATGCTTTGTTCTGGAGCGAATTCGGTTTTTTGTGAAGTTATACTAAGAGTCAATGAGTTTGATATTTTGAATTCTTTTGTTATTTGAGGGTCTTCGTCTACGAACTCTGCTCGTATTTTGCATGTTCCTATTGTCTGCCCAATTATATCTTTTGTTAATACTAGTGAAGCATCCATTGTTTTTTCTTGTCCATATAATAGTCTTACACCGTTGAGATAGAAATTGACTTCTTTTCCTGCGCATAGTAAGAACATCTTGAAATTTCCAGAAACATCTGAGAGAGATTTAATGGTTACAGGAATATTTAGGGTGTCTCCTAGATTGTAAACCTCTTTTGGTTGCTGATTAATTATTATATCTGCAGATGCGAATGACATTAGTAAAATTGCAAATATTGACAAAATAATTATTTTCCTCATTTTATGTTTAGGATAATGAATTATTATTTAAAAACTCTTCTATAGTGGAATGTTTAATTTAAATTTTTTACTTAAATTTAAAAAAGCTAAAGTTCTATAATTAATATGAAAAAGAGAAATTTTGAAGTGACGCCGTGGGAAGTTTCTGGAGATGTAGATTATGGGAAATTGATGAGGGAATTTGGAATTAAGAAAATGCCTAAACTTCCAGAAGTTTTTATCAAAAATGTTTTGTTTAGAAGAGGGGTTTTTTTTGCTCAGAGGGATTTTGAACAAATTTTGGAGGCTATTGAGAATAAGAAACATTTTGTGATGATGACTGGGATGATGCCTTCTGGAGAGTTTCATCTTGGGCATATGTTAGTTGGGCAACAGCTTGTGTTTTATCAAAATCTTGGAGCGAAAGTTTATATTGCTGTTGCAGATTTAGAAGCGTATAATGCTCGGAAGAAAAGCATGAAAGAGATGAGGAAAACTGCCATTGAGCAATACTTGATTAACTATGTTGCACTTGGGCTTGATTTGAACAAGGTTGATTTTTATTTTCAGAGTGAGAGGAGTAATGATTTTAAAAAATCAAATGCTTATTATAGGTTGGCTTCTAATTTTTCTCGTTATGCTACTTTTAATGAATTCAAAGCTGTTTATGGAGAGATTTCTCCTGGGAAAATGAATGCGTCTCTTTTGCAGGCTGCAGATATGTATCATCCTCAATTGCCAGAGTTTGAAGGAAAACCTGTTCCTACTTTTATTCCGGTGGGGGTTGATCAAGACCCTCATATTAGAATTGCAAGAGGAATGGCTAGAAAGAATAAGGATCATAAGTTTATTCCTATTGCATCGACGTATAACCTTTTTCTTCCGAGTTTGAAAGGGAGTGGAAAGATGTCAAGCAGTGATGAAACGTCTTATATTGCTATGACAGATTCTCCTGCAGAAGTTAAAAAGAAAATTAACAAATATGCTTTTTCAGGAGGACAAGATACAATTGAAGAGCATAGGAAAAAAGGTGGTAATCCTGACGTGGATGTTTCGTTTCAATATTTGCGAATGTTTTTTGAGCCAGACGACGAGAAGTTGAAACAGATTTATGATGATTATAAGTCTGGAAAATTATTGACTGGAGAATTGAAGAATATTTTAATTGAGAAGATAAACGCTTTTTTGAAAGTTCATCAAGAAAATAGGGAGAAAGCTAAAAAGAGAATTGATGAGTTTTTGTTTAAGGATTAAGTATTTTTTCGAATTTGCTTACATGGTTTCTTGTTTCAGGATCCATCCTTGAAATGTCCCAATTTCGTGTATTTAGCCTTGATGGTCCTCCGTTGTATGCTGCTGCTAAAAGAAGTTGTCTATCCATTTTTTCTAAGGTTGGCCAATCAGGATGCTTTTTCGTGCAATAATTTAACATCCATTTGTAAACCTTAATTCCTGTTTGTATGTTTAATACTGGAAGGAACGCATTATCAAAAGAACCTCTTCCAAATTCGTCCCAGTTTTCTTCAATTATTTGAAAAAGTCCTCTTGCACCTTTTTTACTTGTACTTAATGGATTGTGTCCAGATTCAATGTAGCTGGTTGTTTTAAGGAATTCATAATCTAGTTCTTCTGGAAGATTTATTTTCCAGATGGCAGAATTAATCCAATTCCCTATTAGATATTTTCCTGTGCTTGCGTAAGCTTTTTCTGCAGGTATGATTAAACTTCCAGCAGATAAGAGTAGTAGCTTTCCTAATATTTGTCGTCGGGTTTGAGGTTCCATTTGAGGTGTGAGGGTCTTTGTTGTATGACTGATCTTTTAAGTCTTTCTATGAATAATTTTATAAAACCCTTTTACTTGTTTGGGGAATGAAAATCCTTTTGTTGCACTGTGATTATATTAAGTTCAAGCCGTTGAAGAAGGCGTTGAAGAAAATTGACGACTTGGAAGATAAAGAAGAGAAGAAGGTTGAGGAGTGTTTGGTTGTTTTGAGTGCAGTTGAGAAATCTGATTTTGACGTGAAGAAAGTT
>JBDRGM010000018.1:0-10982 GCA_043817815.1 archaeon | reverse complement strand
AACAGGATAAGGCAATCCAGTATAAGCTAGAATATTCTCATAATGAACTTCAGATGAAATAGTAATAATCTTCCCTTTAATATTCTCAGGCTCACCAGAGTCATCCCCGAGAGGGGACTCAAATGCAACAGGTCCAGGAGTTTCATACCCAATCTCAAACTCAGCCTCACTTTGTGTAAAATTCTCGTGTCCCTCCTGAGTATTCCATTCATTTATTATAATAACTTCCTTAACTTCTTCGTTCTCAGCAACATCAACAACTCTTCCAGTCATAAATGAAAATAACTTACTAAAAAAATCAAAGAACGACTCCTCACCAGTATCAATCTCTGCAGATACTTCTCCTGAAATAATTTCAGCATTGATAGCAGATTTATGCTCCACAACTTTTTTATTTCCAAATTTCTCGCTTTCCTGCTCTTCTTCAATTACTGTCTCATTACCATTTAATTCAACCTCTTCAACAATAGTTCCCTCATTCTCTTTCTCTTCTTCAACAACTATTTCATTAACTTCTTCCTCACCTTCTAATTTCTCGCCACTATTATTTCCCTCCAACTGATAAATAGTAATATTCTCCGCCTGCTTTGGAATAATCACTTTTATCTCTCCTTCTTTATCAACCTTAACCAACTTCTTCCATTTAACAGGTTTATTCAAAACAGCACCATACTGTGTAGTATTCACATTAACACTAACATTAGAATTAACTATTGTATCATTAACAATTGTCTCATTTGTTATAACAACAACTTCAGTTTTATTGCCCCTTAATTCAATGTTTTGGGGTACACCGAGCGGTGTTGAATCTGTAGCATTTTCTTCAGAGATAATAATCTCTTCAACCTCACTAACTATCTCATCAACTGTTCCATTAATCACACTAATTGACTTACTAACTGAAACAATTTCACTTCCTTCATAAATTAAAAAAACACTAAGTTCAGAATCCTCGTTAACAGTAAAATTAAACTCACTAAGCTGAATCTTCAATATTAAACCATCTTTACCAACATACTCCTCACCAAAACCTTCCTCTTCAATAAAATATTTTGTTGAAACAACAACACTCTTCTTTTTATTCTTAATCGTTAAAACATCATCACTTAAAACATCGCCATCAAAAGTCACACTACTCTCAATAAGCACAGCATCATCTCCTTCAGGAACATTATGTGTAAACTCTTCTGTCTTACTAACTGTTCCAAAAATAACGTCATCTACAATAACCTCTCCTGTGATAAAAGAACTTTCAGTTTCTCCTTGCTCCTCACTAGCATCCTCAATAATAACAATCTCCTCTGATTCTTCACTCTCTTCTAGTTTTGGCTCTTCTCCAACTTTCCCCTCTTGTTCTTCTACATTTTTTTCTTTCTCCTTATCTTCATTCTTATTTTTCTCTTTATCTTTCCCTTTTTTACCCCCTAATTCAATATCTACTTTTTCCTGCTCTCCACTATCCTCTTCGTTAACTTCCTCAACACCTGTTTCATTAACTCTCTCCACACTCTCTTCTCCTTCTTCTCCAACTTCTCCAATTTCTGTTTCATTAACAATTTCTTCAACACTCTCTTCTCCTTTTACTTCCTCTGTCACTTCACTCTCTTCTCCACTCTCCTCCTGTTCGCTATCCTCATTAACAATTTTCAACTTAAAATCAACTTCAGGATAAACTTTCTTAACCCCCAAAATACCATAACCAACACCTTCTCCCAAAATCCCAATATCTTCAATATAAAAACTTCCAGAAGTAGTAGCAATATCAATAATTTCTGATAAAAAATATTCCTGACTATCTCCCTCAAACGAAACAATCACTTTAGAATCCGCAGGAAGAAGTTCTCCTTTCTTCAAACTAAATTTCAAGTTGCCCTTCAGCAATTCACCTTCTTGATATTTTGTTTTAATGTCAGCAGAAACATTTCCAGTCAAACTAGAATTAATTGCAAATATCAAAAGTAATGCAACAAAAAAAAACAAAACTCCAAAAGAAAAATATCTCAAAAGATTATTTCCTTCATTTCCATCTCCAACATACTCAGAGGTTACCTTACCATTCCTTCTAACACTTTTATAATTATAAGGACAATAAGTCTTTCCACCTTTTTTAATATATTTCTTGTATACCATAAACTCACTCTCTTCTAACAGAAACCCCCCTCCCCTACAAAAGTTTCTAAAAAAATTATATGAGTTAACTATTTAAATATTATGTCACTCCGTTTAAAACAAAAGTTAAAATCATCCAACAAACCTACTTTTCTTTTTTCTCAGAATTCTTATCTTTTTTATTTATCCACCTAACTTTTCTTCTCTTCATCTTCATATTCTTTCTACATTTTGAAGAACATAAATGATTAATAGTTCCACTAGTCATAACTAATGTTACTCCTTTATGGACATCATAATCTTTTCCGCAATAAACACATTTAGGCATTTTAAGTGTAAGCCCCCTTTGTTACTTTACTTCTAATCCTCCTAGCCTCAATCTCTGTTTCTCTAAGCATTAATGTGTCTCCAATTCTAACAGGTCCTTTAACATTTCGTCTCATTAACCTCCCTTTATCTCTTCCTTCTTTAACAATACAATTAACCTGGGTAACCTCCCCTCTAAAACCAGTCCTACCAACAACCCCTTCTACAATCGCAGGAACAGCTGTTTGAGATAAAATCTTGTCACTTCTCTTAGAACCTGACTGTTTTTGTTGCTGTTGTTTTTGTTGTGTCTTTGCCATTTTTTAATTTTTATTAGAAAATTATTTTAATCCGCCAATATCCCCTTCAGCATCACCTACTTCAATCACTGCAACACTTGAAGCTGCAACAGGAAGTCCAACTGCAATTCCTAATTTTTTCCGATTATCAACTTCAACACATTTAATTCCTTTCTCCTTACATAAAAAAGGAATATGCTGTACAATCTCCTTTGGCTCAACATCACCTGCATAAACAACCAACTTCGCAGTTCCACGCTCAATTGCTTTAGTAACTTCATTCGTGCCCTTCTCTATCTTGCCTGTCCTTCTTGCCTTCTCAATTATTTGATATATGTCTACCATCTTAAATGACCAATGGAGAAGAAACATCCTCTCGTTCGACCACGCCTGTGCGGACGAATGTAAAATCCTTAATTTACATATGTCATTGGATGATTAATAACACAAAAACCAGTTTTTAAAACTTTCCTTCCCTACTCCTCAAAACATCATCCAAATTATCCTTATACCATTCAAAAGTTCTTCTAACACCTTCCTCAATTCCAACCTTTGTCTCATAACCTAATTTCTTAATTTTAGATATATCTAACTCAACTTCCTGGGGCTGTGCAATTTCAACAGAATAAAATCTTTTCTCTCCTCTTCCAGCAAGTGAAATAATCAAATCAGCAACATAACTAACACTAACTCCTTTACCAAATGAGATATCATACTCCTCATTTTTCTCCTTCATACAAATCAGCATCCCCTCAACAAAATCATCAATATATGTAAAATCAAGTGTAGAATCTCTTTCTCGGGTAATTTTCAATTCCTTTCCCTGCAAAGCATTCAAACAAAAAATATCAATCAATCTTTTTGAAAAATCATTAAAAGGCCCATAAACAGTTGAAGGCCTAATAATTACATAATCAATTCCATAACACTGACAATAACTTTTCACTAACTCCTCCCCATAAATCTTAGAAGCAGTATAAGGATTTTTCTCTTTTGATAAAACCCTTGATGACGAAGTGAACACAATTTTAGGAATTTTATTTTTTCTGCAAAACTCCAAAACCTTGTAAGTCCCAACAACATTATTCTCAAAAGGCAAATCTGGATTTTCAATAGATTGATTTATTTTACAAAAAGCCGCAAGGTGAATCATCACATCAACAGGTTGACTCAATTCAAATTTATCCATATCAACAATATTTTTCCCATCCCTTTTATCAATCAACAAAACAGGCTCATGCCCTTCATCAACCAATCTCTTAAATAAAAAACTCCCAATCAAACCTTTGTGTCCTGTCATCACAAATCTCATAAAAAAAAAATAAAAAATAGGATTATAAATATTGCGGAGGAGAATTAACTAATTGATTAATAATCTTGCCACAACCATGGCTTATTTTCACGCGCTTTCATAAACTGTTTAAATAAATAATCGTCTTCTTTGGTATCAAATTGTCTTGGATTATATGTAGGATATTTATCCACTCTAAAATTTTTATCCTTAAACCTTCCATAAAACATTTCTGTTAAATCTTCATCAACTAGGACACTATTTTTTCTTTCATAAGCTCTTTTAGCAAGTTTATCAACACAATCCCATCTGTGAAAACCTGCTATTCTCACTAAACTAGAATCTCCAATGTGATTAAGAATAAAATCATTATTAGGATATTGATAAGTTCCATCTACTCTTTTAGTTGTATGTGTTCTAAAATCAATATCTGCTTCAATAATAATATCTCCATCCTGAACATCAATAACATTAGAAATAGTATGATCTTTAAAAATAACCCAATTAATTTTAAACCCTTTTTCTCTATATCTTTTATCAATACACTTATTCAATATTCTGGAATAATGGGGACGAAATCTTGCTTGTTTTTCCTTTAATGCTTTGGGTCTAGTTTTATCTCTTTCTTCTTCATTTAAATTCTCAAATATCTTCTCCCACTTATTCATCCAAGGTTTACAATCCCAACCATATGACCCATTCTCTATTTCCCAATTAATATATTCTGGTATAGGATACAAAAATACAAATTGTTTCATAACCTTCTTCTAAAATTAGTATTTAAAAATTTTATTATACTTCATTTCCAACCAACACTAACATCATCAGTCCTCT
This sequence comes from archaeon, assembly GCA_043817815.1. GTDB lineage: Archaea > Nanobdellota > Nanobdellia > Pacearchaeales > GW2011-AR1 > JBDRGM01. Next base: position 6,143 of record JBDRGM010000018.1, on the reverse strand, counting down.
CCCTAGGATGAATATCAATCTTCTCAACATTCTTCTCCATAATTCCAGCCCTAAACATTATCTCTCCTAAATAAGCAATCATCCCTGCGTTGTCAACGAGAAATTGATTTTCAGGAACAAATAATTTTGCCCCTCGCTCCTTGCACATTATTTTACACATCTCTTGCAAGCGAGTATTACATGCAACACCTCCACCCAACAACAATTCCTTTTTACCAGTATGAGCTAAAGCACGTTCAGCAGTTTCAACAAGCATAGAGAATACAGTTTCCTGCATTGAATATGCTAAATCATTTAATTTATATTTTCCACTTTCAAATTTCTGCTTCAAATTAGTCAATATCCCAGACAACGCAATATCCATTCCTTTAACTTTATAAGGTAGTTCAATATATTTTCTGCCCTTAGTAAAAATCTTCTGCGAAGATTTTTCGGGGTACGCCTGTGGTGTTCCTTTCTCAGCTAGCTTAGCAATAACAGGACCTCCTGGAAAACCAATTCCAGCATAACGTGCAAAAGTATCAATAAAATTCCCAACACCTATGTCAAGCGTCTCACCAAAAATTCTATATTTCCCCGACGCATATGCAATTATCTGAGTGTTTGCTCCAGACGCATAAAGCATAACAGGATCTTTTGCACCAGTTATTCTTCCAATTTCTAAATGAGCAATACAATGATTAACTCCAACAACTGGCTTTCCTAATCTCTTACTCAATTCCTTAGCAAACTTCATTCCCTCCAACAAACAAGGAGCAAGTCCAGGACCTTGCGAAAAAGCAACAGCGTCAACATCACTCTCTTTTATCTTTGCCAAATCCAATGCCTCAAAATAAATTTCATTCTTATTCTCACAATGGAACTTAGCAACTTCAATAGGAATCATACCCCCTTTCTCTGTTGTAAAAACCTTCTTACAATTAGAAAGAACTTTTCCATTACTTTGGCCACGCTTGGACGAAGTAGCAAAGGGTTTTACCCCGCCACCCTTAACAACTCCAACTCCAAAAGTATGCGCAGTTGATTCAATTCCTAAGATTACTACCATCTTCCAATACTCCTTGCATAAGATTTAATTTCCTTAGGAGATAAATACCCCCTAGTATACAAATTCTCAACATTCTCTTTTGATAAAAATTTATTCCAACTTTTATGGTCAGCAATCAATTCTTTTGCATAACCTCTCTTAATAACTTCTTTATCAATTTTACTTTCGATCTCTCTTGAAAATTTTGTATTAAATATAAAACTTAAAAATTTTCTAAAATTATGAAATAAATCCCCAAGAAGACTTTTATTTCTATGGTCTAAAATAATGTGGCAAAGTTCATGAGCAAATTCCCCTTTGAGTGAAATTGCATCTAAATTTCTTTGAGATTTATTAATAAAAATAAAAAAACCACTAAAGCTTTTCTCTGCAAAACTCCAAAAAGAAAAAAACTCAGGAAATTCTACGATTCTAATCTTAGCTTCTTTTAGTTCACGGAAACTTTCAGTAATTAATTTATCAACTATCCTAGAATATTTTCTTGAGTATTTATTCATCACTATCAAAACTAAATAACATTTAAAAAACATTTCATCTTCCAAAGTTCATGGTGACACTCGTTTACATTGTTGCAGGCATGTCTTCAAGATTTCAAGGCAAAGTAAAACAACTTGAAAAAGTTGGACCAAATGACGAAACTTTTATTGAGTGTTCAATAAAACAAGCACTACCCGCAGGTTTTACAAAAATAATTTTTGTCGTCGGTGAAAAAACAGAACATCAATTTAAAAAAATGTTTGGAAATAATTACAAAGGAATTCCAATTGAATATGCTTTTCAACATTATGATAAAGAAAAAAGAGATAGGCCTTGGGGCACCAGCGACGCAACTTGCGCTGCAATCAATCTAATCAAAGAACCATTTGTTATAGCGACCGGAGATGACCTTTATGGTGAAAAAGTTTTTGAAAATTTAGTCAACCATCTAAAGACAGATGAAAGCGACGCAACTATTGGGATAAACTTAATTGAAATGCTTCCACAAGATGGTAGATCTGTTAACAGAGGTATATTTGAAATTGATAAAGAAAATTATGTAACAGGGGGAGAAGAAAGTATAGGGATAAGTAGAGAAAATTTTAAAGAGAGGGGATTCAATGAAAAAACTCCTGTAAGCATGGCCATATTCGGGCTTCATCCAAACACTCTTCAACTATTAAATAAAAGTCTAAATGATTTCAAACAACAAAACAGCGAAGACAGAACTAAAGAGTGCTACCTAAATACAGAACTAATTGAATTGTGTAAACAACAAAAAATAAAAATGAAACTTTATCCTTTTACAGGTAAATGGTTAGGAATAACAAATCCTGGCGACGAAATTAAAGTCAGGGAAGAATTAAAAAATTTAAATTAAATAAAAAAATAAAAATTAAATAAATCACTTACCTCTTCTTTTTCTTAACAACTTTCTTCTTAGCTGGCTTCTTCTTAACAACCTTTTTCTTTACAGGTTTCTTCTTAGCTAATTTTTTCTTTTTTCCACCACGAGCCATTTTTGCTTCACAAACATTACCCTGACCATCTACATAATACAAATGACCTGGTTTTCTTGTAATAACATTCTTCTTAATTATCTTTCCCATTTTTTCACCTCCTTTTTTATTATATGATTATTTCTCGAAGAGAAACAACTCTAACTTACAATATCTAAAACGGTTTACTATTTAAACCTTTCGCGTCACCGTCGGAGATTAATCTCCTTAATCAACTCTTCGTACTTCTCATTACACGGAATTTCTATCAATTTCGAAAACTTTCTCTTTGGAACAATATAAGATCTCCAAGAAGTTATCTTCTTAATCTCAACCACTTGATTCTTGTCATCAAGCCAAATCGCAATAAAAGGAAAAAACACAAACCACGAATGAATCGCCATCCTAGTAGATTTATTAAATTCAAACAAAAGCGTTCTTGCATTTTCCCGACGACAAAACATCAATCCAGAAATTTTACCAAGCTCTGAAACCTTTTTCACATCTAAATCAAATTCATTATTTTTATAATTAATTCTCAGTCCCATTATATCCATCTCTCTTTCATCCTCTTCATTTCATTATATGTTTTATACATTATATTAACATTCCTCTCAGTAACTACATTATGATGCTTAAAACCCCCCCCAAATGTTTTAGGAATATGCATCAACTCATGTATAATTGTTTTAATCTGCTCTTCTTCATTCAACTTATCAAATCTCTCTGACAAAAATTCAAGAGCATAAAATGCTTTAACTCCAATGGTCTTTTGCATAATCTTTCCGAGCGCATGACACCTTGCAATAGTTCTCTTTGTAGACGAACCATAACTCCTAAAACATTTAATCCTCTCAATAACAATATGAGGAAATAAAGTTTTTGAAATTTCTTCTGCTACCTCCTGAATCCCTTCATCAAATTCATACTTCATAAAAATTAAAAACCTATTACATTTATATTCTTTTATGATTGAAGAAATAAATAACAACGTCTGGAAATTATCCTTCAAGACTATAGGCTCCCACGTCTACATTATTAAATTAGATAAAATAATTCTCATAGATACTTCAACAAAGCAAAACATGCCTGAATTCATTGAAGATTTGAAAAAACTAAACCTAACTCCAGAAAAAATTGACATGGTACTTCTAACACATCATCATTGGGACCATATAGAAAACATAAGCATGTTTACAAACGCAAAAATCTATGGAAGTAGAAGAGAATTCAATGACGACAAAGTCTTAGACATAAACGACCTCAACTTGGAAGAAATACAAGTAATCAAAACTCCAGGACATTCAGAAGGAGGACGTTGTTTCTTATATAAAAATATTTTATTTTCAGGAGACACTTTATTTCATAGAGGAACTATTGGAAGAACAGACCTTCCTGGAAGCTGTCCAATAAAAATGACAGAGTCTATAGATAAAATATCAAAACTCAAATATAAAATTCTCTGCCCAAGTCATGGACGTGAATGAACTTCAATAACTTTCTTCCTAGATGTAAAACCAGATTTAATTTTAACTTCTTTTCCAAGATATTTCTTTAGTAATTTAATCAATTTCAAATTCGCTTTACCCTCAACAGCCTTTTCTTTCAACCAAACTTCATATTCATTATCACTAACTTTCTTTATTTCCTCTTTACTAGAATTTGCATGGACTTTTATCTTCACTTTCACCTTGTAACAATCTCCAAAGCATCTCTATTTTTCAAAATATAATCTTTTCCAACAGCTCTTTTTGTCCTAGCATCAATTGCTTTGATAAAACCTTTTCCAAAATCAGTATGTAAAAAATATGCAAAATCAAGAGCAGTTGAACCTTCAGGCAACAAAAAACAATCAGGTAAAACATTCCCCTTGCTGTCCTCTAACTTATTCGCACTTGCAGGGAAAATAGCAACATACTTCAATAAATCAAAAACCGCTTTGTTCAAAATCTCCTGAACACCCGTTCCACCATAAACATCTAAAACATTTTTCTTAATCTTACTCAAAGCTTGCTCCTGCTTATCTGTTGGCTTACCAATTACCTTAAAGTCTTTCTCTCCAGGAACATATTCAATTAAATCAACTTTCGCTGCTTCTCTCAAAGCCAATTCAGAATCAGCAGAACAGGCAACTATAATCAAATCAGAAAACTCTTTCTTCAACTTCTTATAATTCTCACCACCTTTCTCAGCATCAATTTTATTCGCAGCAATAATCATTGGCTTTGTCAAATTCCTTAACTCATGAGCAAAATTTCTCAACTGCTCATCACTCCACTCATGACATCCTTTAGAAAAATCCAACTTCCTAACAACATCCTTAACATGCTCTTCATTAACCTTTAACCCAGAAAACTGCTTTGCAACTGCTTTTGAAAAATCCTGTTTAGTTGTATGAACCGTTCTAGCAAAACCTTTCCAAACTTTTTTCAAGATACCAAGATACCATAAATCCAATTCATTCTCAAGCATCTTAACATCTTTACAAGGATTATACTCTTTTGTAGATTCACCTTTCTCATCAGTATCACCAGAAACATCAACAAGATGAATAAACGCATCTGCTTGTCGCAAATCATCCAAAAACTGGTTTCCCATTCCCTTACCTTCAGACGCCCCCTCAACCAAACCTGCAACATCCATCAATTCGACAGGAACAAATCTATTATGATTAATGCAAAAACCATGACTCGGATTACACTGCGCATCAAACTCTTTATCAATACATTCAACCTTCACATAACCAACACCATGATTCGCCTTTATCGTTGTAAATGGATACGACGCTATCTCAACCTCTGCCAAAGTCGCAGCTTTAAAAAACGTACTCTTCCCAACAGATGGCTTTCCAACTAAACCTATTAACATAATATTTCATATAGAAAAACCTTTAAATAGATTGTCAAATAGAATAGTACAGGAGCCTGTAGCTCAGCCTGGTTAGAGCACCAGTCTTATATGACGATAATCCGTAAGGGTTATTTCTCTTTAGATTCGTCTAAGAGAGCTGGGGGTCCACGGTTCAAATCCGTGCAGGCTCATATAATATTGAACGAAATGAAATATTATTAGATTTGAGAAATTCAAAAAGCTTTTAATTTCAAATCCCCAGTGACTTCGTGGTAGAGACTATGTTCTGCATAAATAACTCGTGCGAGGTCGCGAATCAGCAGGCCCATATAGTTACCTTTAAAAACATTTTTTATGTTTAATTTATAAGCCCCCATAGTTCAGTGGCCAAGAATGCTGCCCTTTCAAGGCAGTGACCCGAGTTCGAATCTCGGTGGGGGCGTTCACACTAAAAGTCCGTATTCCCGCAAGATTTATATATAGACGGAGCTACATTATTGTATGCCAAATGCTAATACAAAGAAGATAAATATACACACTTCGGGAAACGGATATGCAAGTAGATTAAACACACTAAAGCAAGATAAAGACATTTCTCCTGAAAATAAAAAACTTATTATCGATTTCTTGCATGATGCTGAATTAGGTAAAACTAATCATGGCAAAGCAAAAAAGAAAGTAGGTGAATCAAGACTTAAAAAATATATTTCTGTGTTAACAAGGCTGTCAGAATGGTTTAATAAGCCGTTTGATAAAATAACTCTTAAGGA
>JBDRGM010000017.1:0-41513 GCA_043817815.1 archaeon | reverse complement strand
TTTTTAATATAAATCTTTAAATAGTCTAGCGTTGAAAAAATATTAAAATGAATAATAAAATCACCCTTACATTATTTTTTGTATTTATTCTTAGTTTAACTTTTGTTATGGCTTTTGGGCCTGGTGTACCGCATCAATTTTATGGGGATGTGAGTTATAATGGTGCTCCTGCGCCAAATGGAGTGTCTGTGGTTGCTAAAATAGATGGAGTTGTAATTGTTGCTACCACAACAAGTTTAGAAGGAAAATATGGTTATAATCCTTTATTTTTAATAACAGACCCAGAAGGAACTTATGAAGGAAAAACAATAGAATTTTATGTTAAGGATATAAATACAGGAAGTACTGCTATCTTTGAAAATGGTGGTTCAACACAATTAAACTTAGCTGTTACTGTAACTAGCCCAACTACTCCCCCAAGTTCTGGCGGTGACTCTTCTGGTGGAGGAGGCGGTGGAGGAGGTTCTTCTGGAGGAAGTAGTGGGGGTTCTGCACTTAATACAAACACAGATACAAATAATAATCTTGTTAACTTAAATGTTGAAGAGGAAGAAGAAACAAATCAAAACAAAGAATCAACAACTCAAGAAGAACAAAAAGGAAATTTTATTTTTGGAATAACAGGAGCTGCTATTGGATTTGCTCAATCAGGAACAGGAATTGGAATAATAATTATATTAGTAATTTTAATTGCTGGAATTATAGTAATAACAATAAAAAAGAACAAGACAAACAAGCAAGACAAACAAGCAAGACAAACAAGCAAGAATAAAAAATACACTTATAATAAATATATCTGATTGTTAAAAAATACACTAAATCTTAAAAATTCACTAAATCTTAAAAATTCACTACTATTCACTACTGACTTGTCCTAAAAAAATATAGGTTATAAAAAATATAAATCTTTATAAATAAAAAATGTTACTATTATTAAGTTATATTAAGTTATAATGAGACAATAGGAGCTATATATGAAAAAACACAACATAAAAGAGAAATTAAAAAGAACAATAGTTATGTTAAGTTGTTTAACAGCCTTCTCTAGTGGATGTAGCACAGGATTTTATCTTGATAGAGGGTTAAGAGAAGAATCTATTACTCCTTATATCCAATGTTCAGAAATAGACTTTTATCTTAAAGAAAAAGACAAATTTGATTTTTATGCTCCTAAAAAAGAGGACAAAATAAATCTTTTGGTTATAGACCCAAAAAATGATATTTATAAATTAGATTTTAGAGCAAAGGACTGGAAGAAAGTAGATGCTTTAAAACTAGAAGAGATTGTTAAAAAAAGATCTGATTTAAAAAAAGTCAAAATATTAAGTCATGATGTTCCTTGTTATACTAATCCTGAAAATGTGCAAAGAACTGCAATAGCTTACAAGACAGGAGAAAGTGAAAAGTCTGAGATTTATGCCAAGCAACTTAAAGATAATCCAAATAGATTTATTATTTACACTATTGATAAAAAAATACCAGACGCAGGAAACGGAGGAGATGCTGGAGCAGGAGGTAATGGTGCTGGAGGCTTTGGCGGTGCTGGAGGTTCTGGTGGAGATGGAGCTGGAGGAGCTGGGGGCGGAGGCTCTGGAGGCGGAGGCGCAAGATGAACTCAAAATATTTACTAATAACCTTAATTGCTTTATTTAGCCTATCTATTGTTTATGCTGTTACAGGAGTCCAACAAACAGATATTTTTTATGATTCTTCAACTCTTGAGCCAGTTACAGGAGTTCAGGAAATATTATACACTTGTTCTGATTTATCCTGTTCTTCTCAAGGAAGTCTAATCTATAATTTAAATACAGGAAATTCAAACTCCTTAACTTTTGAGTACCCTTATAATCCCAGTTCAACTGCAAGCAACCCTGATTATTATTCGCATTTTTCTTTTAAAGAATGCTATTTGCCTAAAGAATATAAGGAATGGGTATGGGGTTATGGGACTAGTGTACAATATGATTATCATTTAAATAAGGCAAAAGACTGCCACTCACCAATTGATTCTTTTAGTATTACAAATTCAAATTATGCAAATGAACCTGTTGTAATAAATATAAAGGCAAATCTTGAAGCAGATGCATATAGTGCTTTTACAGATTTACAATTAAAATGGTTTCCTGCAGGTTATGAAGACTATTACTCTGCTGAAACAAGAGTTACGCTTGAAATCTACAATGAATTAGATGTTTTAGTTTATAGTGATTACTCAGACCTTAATATATTAATGGACACATCAGAAAATATACAGTTTAAATGGACACCTCAGGAAGAAGGTGAATACACTGCTCGTGTTACAACTGACATAACTGACTGCCAGTGCTCTTCAAGTTTTGTGCAATACTCAGAAAAAATATTTGCTGTATGGGCAGAAAGACCTCAAAATGAATGTTATACAATAATAAACGACTTAACTGCAACACCTCAATTTGCACAAGAAGGAGATTTGGTAACAATCACTTATAATAAAATAAGCAACTATGCAGATTCAAATTATAATAAAATTGCTGTTCAAACAAAAGTAGAATATATAATAATAGACTCTGAAAATGTTGTTGTTTATTCTGATTATTTAACACTTGATAAAAATCCTAATACAATAAATCCTAAAGAAATTTCATTTCAATGGACACCTGATTATGGAGGGGATTATACCATAAAGGTAACTGGTGTTGCATATTCATCAGATTGTTATTGTATTGGAAAAACAAATCCAGAAGATACTGCAATATTAGGATTTTATGTTGAAGGGGTTGTAGAACCTTATTGTGGTGATGGTATTATAAATGGAAATGAGGAGTGTGATGATGGAAATACTAATAATTATGACGGGTGTTCTGCCCAGTGTTTAATAGAACAAATCACATGCTCTATTAATTCAAATTGTGGTCAAAACGGGTTTATTGGAAATGCTTATTGTAAATATGGAAATGTCTGGAAAGATTTCAAGCAGTATGCCTGCAACAATCCAGGGACTTATCAATCTTATTGCTCAAGCAATGTTAAGAGCAAGCTATTTCAAACTTGTGAGTTCGGATGCAGTAATGGAGAGTGTTTGCCTCAACCACAAGAGTGTCAAATAAATTTAGATTGTGGTTATCCATATTATAGTGAGAAGTATTGTCAAGGAAATAATGTTGTAAAAACACTCACTACTCCTGTTTGTATTAATGGAATTTGTTCTGTTGAGATTGGAGGAATAATAGTTGTTGAAGAGTGTGAATTTGGATGTAATAATGGACAATGTTTACCAGAACCTCCTGAATGTATAATAGATTTAGACTGCGGTGAACCTTACTATGGTGATAAATATTGCCAAGGAGATGATGTTGTAAAAGAACATACAATTCCAAAGTGTATTGATGGAACTTGCTCAAGTGAAACTGAAATTGAAATTGTTGAAGAATGCGATTCTGATGAAGAATGCAAAAGTGGAAAGTGTGTCAAAGAAGATGACGACGATGATAAGAAATCAATGAAATTTATAAATTTATTTTCTGAGTGTGTGCCTATTTGGGAATGTGGTGGCTGGACTGCTTGTTATGACCAGATAAAAACCAGAAATTGTGAAGATATTAATTATTGTGAAAACACTATTGACAAACCAATTGAATCTGTTGGCTGTCAGGAAGAAATAACTGAATCTTTATTAGAAAAAAAACCTGTCAATTGGTTCTGGATATTGATTGGGGTCTTAATATTGCTTATATTAATTGTTATTTTGATTTGGTTAGGTTTTAGATAATCCTAAACCAACAATCTTAAATACTCTTATTTCTCTGTATTTTTGTAGACTAGGTTGGCGGGTTAGCCCTCCGCTACTTGCAAACGGGCTTTAGGCAGACTGCAACGAGGGGCGTGATTAGTGCGTTGGAAAGTCTTTGTTTGGACATTGACGCTTTGTCCGCTTTGATCTTGCATATGCAAACCGGGTCAGACCTTGATCGGAGCAGCCCTAAACATTTGTTAAGGTGCTTAGTGGGTCGCAAAGCCGAGGAAGAATAGAGGTAGCTTTTTAATTATCTATGAGCAAACCTCTGAGTCTACACTGATATATTTTTCCACATTAATAATTTATAGTAACTTTAATAAACCCTTATCTATTATTTTTATTATGAAAGAGAGAGGACAATTTTATTTAATAGGAGCAGTTGTGATTATCATGATAATTATTGGGTTTGTGGTGATTACAAATTATTCCAAAACAACAAGTTCTACAAAAATTTATGACTTGGCAGAAGAATTAGAAATCGAAAGTGCATATGTTATAGATTATGGAATAATTAGTGGAGTAGATGCAGAAGGAATGGAAAGCATGTTAGAAAGTTTTATAGCAGGCTTTGAGGAAGAATTCGGCGCTGAAATAATAGATGAATATTATTATATTTTTGCAGATGAGGAAAATATAATATTTGTGGGATATCAACAATTAAAAGATATCTTATCTGCTAATATTGCACTTGATCAGACAGATTTCTATGAAATATTATTGAAAAAAAAGACAATTACTTCTGAAACAATTCCAGAAGAAAACGTAAAAGAAATAGTTATTATACTCGATTATGGAGATGAAGAGGAGGAATTTAGTTTTATATTAAATGAAGGAGATAATCTTTATCTTATAATTTCTGATGTTCATGGTGAAGAAAAAGATACTCATATAAGCTAAATAGACACAAGCAAATAAAATCAAAAATTAAATTTCTTAAGATAATGAACATTAAAAAAAACAAAAAAGCAGTGAGTATAATGATTGGATATGTTTTATTAGTAACTTTTGCAGTTATCATAGGAGCCATAGTATATCAATGGGTAAAAACATATGTTCCAAGAGATTCATTAGAATGCCCTGATGAAACTTCTTTATTTATAAAAGATTACACTTATAATTGTAGCACTAATCAATTAAGTTTAACATTTAGGAATAATGGAAGATTTGATATCAGGGGATATTTTATACATGGTACAACATCTCAAGAACAAGAGTTGGCAACACAAGATTTATCTCAATCTCATGATAAATATACTGTTGGGAATTCAGTTATATTTAACGGAATAGGAGATAATCCTTTTAAATCAAACAGCGAGGAGGCACACAACTTTAATTTAAGTGCTGTTGGACAAATCTATTCAGTTGAAATAATCCCAATAAGATGGCAAACACAAGACAATAAAAAGATAACATTAAGTTGTGGAATATCAAAAATCAAAGATACAATCTATTGTTCTTCTTAAAATTTAAATAGAAAATATTTAAAAAGGGAAAACACTTGATACAAATATGAAAAAAAGAGGGCTTTCTCCAGTTATTGCTACAGTGCTATTAATTACAATGGTTGTAGTAATTGGATTAATTATTTTTTTCTGGTTCAAAGGAATGACTGAAGAATCAATAACTAAATTTGATGGAACAAACATACAGCTTATATGCGACGATGTTTATTTTAGTGCAAGTTATTCTTCAGGAGAATTATATATTTCTAACTCAGGGGATGTTCCTATATATGGAATGAAAATAAGAGTTTTAGAAGAAAAAAGTCACAGAACTATTAATTTAAAAGGTTTTGATGGACTAAATCAAGGAGGAACTTTTTCAGGAGACATATATAGTGATGTTGAAAGTGCTGAAGAAATAATATTAATTCCTGTGTTAATAGGTAGCTCTGAAAAAGGGGACAGAACATTTGTCTGCAATGAAAAACAGCATGGATATGAGATTATTATCTAATTTAAAATGACACCTAATAAAAAAGGGTTATCAACAGTCATTACTAGTTTAATTATAATCTTGTTAGTCTTGGTTGCAGTAGGAATTGTCTGGGTTGTTATAAGAAATGTTATCTCTGAAGGTGCAGAACAGGTTTCTCTGGGAAAATTCATGATTGATTTGAAAATCAAAGATGTTAGTGTTAATCCTGGAGATATTGATGTTAAAGTTAAAAGAAATCCAGGGCAGGGAGAATTAACAGGAATAAAATTTTTAATTGGTGATGGAATTAATGTGCAGGAATTTGAAGAGCCTACAAATATTGGAGAATTAGGAGAAACAACATTCACATTAAATTATACTGGTTTAGTCAAAGAGATTTCAATTGCTCCAATTTTAAAGTCAGGCTCTGGAAAAGACTCTGTTGGAAATGAGATTGATAAAAAAGTTTTTTCAAATAAAGAAATCATTGAAAACATGGGAGCTGTTTCATGGTGGAAATTAGACGGAAATGCAAATGATGAAATAGGAAATAATGATGGAACAATAATAGGAGCTAACTGCAATGTTGATGGGAAGTTTGGAAAGGCTTGTGATTTTGATGGAAGCAGTAATTATATAGATACTGGAAGTGATTCTAGTTTAAAATTAACTGGAGATAAAACTTTAGTAGCATGGATAAAAATTTCAGCAGACCCTTTCCCTCCTGTATCTGATAATTGGGAAATTATGGGCTCAGAAATATATCAAGTTTCGGGGTTTATATGGAGAGTGGATGGACATAATCAAAAACCTATCTTTAGAAATGACCAAAGTGGAACATCAACATACAGAACTGCAAATACCGCGCTATCTAATAATGTTTTCTATCATGTTACTGTAGTAGTCTCTTCTGGACAAGTAACTTTTTATTTAGACGGTAATCCTGATGGAGGAGGTTCTATAACTCCTCCGGTACAAGCAACTACGAATCTCATGATAGGAGGCAATTCTAATCAAAAGTTCGATGGTACAATAGACGAACCAATGATATTCAACAGAGCATTGTCAGAAGAACAAGTTAAAGCATTATATAATTTAGATTTGAGTTAAATTATCCCTGTAAATTGTTTATGGACTTTTATAGAAAATAAAAATAAGATAGTTAAATTTATTAACAACATTTCTTTTTTATTTTAATGAAAAGAAGAGGGCTTTCTCTGGTTGTTAGTGTTATGATTATGATTGTATTAGTTATAACCTCAATAGGTATTATTTGGGTTGCAGTAATAAATTTTGTTGAAAAAGGAGTTGAAAAAACTGAATCTTGTTTGGGAATTTTTGAAAAAGTTGGAATCAATAACAAATATACTTGCTATAATTCTAGTTCTGGAGAGTTTCAATTTTCCATAGACATTGGTGAAATAAATGTGGACAAAATTATTGTCTTAATTTCTGATGCAGAAAATTCAAAAAGAATTGAAATAGAAAATGGTAAGAGTTATAGTGACCTTAGAACCTATGGAGGACTTTATGATACTTTAATTAATCTTCCAGAAAAAAATGCAGGTTTAACATATTTAACAAATTTTTCAAATAAACCTAATTCAATTGAAATAGCCCCTGTTATAAGTGAAACAATTTGCGAAATCACTGATTCATTGTATGAAATTGGTAATTGTTAATTCTGTAAATGTTAATTCTGTAAATTTTTATTGAAAAAATACAAAAGCATCTTATTCAGAAAATATTATAAAGCAAATCATATTTAATAAAATGTATGTCTAATAAAAAGAGGAAAAATGTTTTTTAATAAAAAAGCTCAGATTTGGATTGAAACAGTAATTTATACTTTAATTGCTATTGCTATGATTGGATTAGTTCTTTCTGTTGTAAAACCAAGAATAGAAGAAGTTCAGGATAAAGCTATTATTGAACAATCTTTAGATGTTCTTAAAAATATCAACTCACTTATTTCAGATATTAAAAGAGCTTCGGGAAATCAAAGGATAGTTGAATTAGGAATAAATAAAGGAAATCTAAAAATAGATGCTATTAATGATAGAATTATCTTTGAAATAGAAAGCAAATACGAGTATAGTGAACCTGGACAGGATATTCAAGAAAGCACTACTGGAATAAATATACATACAGAAAAAATAGGAAAATTTAATAATGTAACTTTAACAAAAGATTATAGTTCACAATATGATTTAAAATATCAAGGAGAGGAAAAGATAAAATCTCTAACTAAGGCTTCAATGCCTTATAAATTACTAATCTCAAACAAGGGTAAAGAGGATATTTTAAATAAAACAATAATAGATGTAGAACTTACTTAAAAGATGGAAACAAAAATTAAACAGCAAATACAAAATTATCAAAGACCTTCAATAGATTTCTCTCCAAACATTCCTCCTCTAAGAAAAATAAAAGATAAAACAAAAATTAATGTTAGATATTGTTTAATTGCACCCTTTGCTTTTGTGCATATTTATTGGGATTCAAAAATATATGAACTGGTATATAATATCGAAGAGCCATTATTAAATAAACAAGAATTTCAATATAAAGAACAGATAACTTCTGTTATGAGAGATATGATTGATTATGAAATTATCATTGAAGACAATAAACAAAAATTAATAGAATATATTGATAATAGATTAAAGTTTTTGACAATTGAACTTGGAATAGATATCTCTTATGAAACTTATAGGAAAATATTCTATTATCTTTGTAGGGATTTTATAGGATTTAATGAAATAGAACCTCTATTAAGAGATTATTTTGTTGAAGACATTGAATGTAATGGTGTTGATAGTCATATTTATATTGTTCATAGAATTTATAGAAATATCAAAACAAATATTTTATTTAAGGATGCAGATAAACTTGCAAATTTCATTGAAAAACTTTCTCAAAGATGTGAAAAGCACATTTCTTATGCTGCACCTATTTTAGATGGAAGTTTGCCTGATGGAAGCAGAGTAAATGCAACTTACACAAAAGATATTACAAGTAGAGGACCAACATTTACAATAAGAAAATTCACAAAAACTCCTTGGACTCCTACACAATTGTTATCTCTAAATACTTTAAGTGCTGAAATGCTCGCTTATCTTTGGTTATTAATCCAGTATAAAATGAATATTTTAATTACAGGAGGAACTGCTTCTGGAAAAACTACATTATTAAATGCTGTTGCTTTTTTTATTCCTCCTGAAGCAAGGGTTGTTAGTATAGAAGACACACGAGAATTAAATCTTCCAAGAGAAAACTGGATTCCAAGTGTTGTCAGAAATGCTATTGGAACAAAACAGGTAGGAGAGATAGATTTGTTCACTTTATTAAGAAGTTCCTTTAGACAAAATCCTGATTATGTAATTGTTGGTGAAGTAAGAGGTAAAGAAGCATTTGTTTTGTTTCAGGGTATGGCTTCAGGCCATTCTTCTATAAGCACTATGCACGCTGATTCTGTTGACACAGTAATAAAAAGATTGGAAACACCTCCGATTGAACTTTCTCCAACATTAGTAAATATTCTCGATTGTGTGGGTATAATGACTCATGCAATTGTAAACAAACAAGAAACAAGAAAACTTAAGCAAATTGTAGAGATTGTAAATGTAACTCCAGATGGTATTGCAATAACAAATACTCCTTATGTCTGGAATCCTTCTGACAACCAATTTTATTTTAAAAAAAATAGCAAGATATTTGAAAAAATAGCAAGCAGATATGGACTTAGACTTGAAGAACTTGATTTAGAATTTAGAAAAAGAGTACAATTAATATATAAACTGCATCAAAATAAAATTTTTAAATTTAAAGAAGTCCAAGATATAATCAATGAATATTATAAAAAACCAGAAGAAGTTTTGAAGAGATTGGGTATTAAATGATATTGGGTATTGAATGATAAAACAATAATTTTATAAATACATTTTTCTTAATATTATTGCGATGAAAAATAAAAGAGGGTTATCAACAGTCATTACTAGTTTAATTATAATCTTGTTAGTCTTGGTTGCAGTAGGAATTGTCTGGATTGTTATAAGAAATGTTATTGAAACTGGAAGTGAAGAAATAGAATTAGGACAATTTACACTTGATTTAGATATTAAAGATGTTAGTGTTGGAACAGAAAATATTTCAATGAATATAAAAAGAAATGCAGGAAAAGGAGAATTAACAGGAATAAAATTTATATTTAATGACGGGTTTAATTCTGAGATTCTTGAGGAAACAAATATAAATTTGGAAGAATTAGGACAAAGAGGTTTTAGTTTTGTTTTAAATCAATTAAATCTTTCTAATGTTGAAACAATTTCAGTTGCACCAATGTATAAAACTAAATCTGGAAAAATAATTATTGGACGTATTATAAGTACTTACAGACTTAAAGGAATTAGTAGTCAAAGTTGCACAGCAGATTGTACAGGTAAAGAATGTGGAAGTGATGGTTGTGCAGGAACTTGTCCTCCTGGTTGTGGAAGTGGTGAATATTGCTCATCTGGAACCTGTATAATTGGAACTAATCCTTGTGATTTAACTTCAGCTACTTGGAGTCAAACATCTGTTGTTGAAGGTACTGCAGTAAATTTAAATATTATTGGAACAGATTGTGATGGACAAACTATTTCATTTGAAGTTTGGGAAGATGATTTAGTTGGTGACGACCCTGTATCAATTAATCCTGTTAATGTTATATTTACTGGAAATAGTGCTACAGGTATATGGACAGCAGAATGGCAAGATGATGTAAGCAGTGACCCAGAATATTATTTTATTGCGACAGTTGTTGGCGAGAGTGAGACCATAACAAGCAGCAACCAATTAACTGTAACACAACCTCTTGGAACATGTGCACAAATAGGAGGAACTACATGTACAGGAGAGCAGTATTGTTCAGGAAACACAATACCTGCCTCAGATACAACAAGGTGTTGTGATGCAACCTGTGAAAACCCAACATGCACGACATGTGATACTTGTGGTGATGGATTATTTAACATATGTGACAGGCCAGAATGTTATTCTTGCACTGGTGATAGTTGTTATTTCATAGACAGAATATTAGTTGATGAATGTAATTCATGTGGTGGTGCAACTTGTGAGTCTTATGACAATGACCAGACAACATGTATTGATGACCCTTGTAATTTAGGAAGCTGTTCATGGTCAGGAAGCCAGTGTTTGACTCAAACTGAATCGCAAGTTACTAGAAGCTTTTCATCAACAACAGTTTCTACTGGTGCTCAAATAGATGTTATGATTGATGTTACTATTATAAGTGGAGAAACATTTTATGCAATTGAAGAATATATACCAAGTGGGTGGGTTGTCACAAGTGGAAGTACAGGACTCCCAGATGCGTCAAATACATATAGATGGGTATGGATTGAAGGTGTAACTGGTCCTAGACAAGATCCTTTCACATACACAGTACAAGCACCTGCAACAACAGGTAATTATGTTTTTGATGGTATTTACATGTTTGAAGGAGAAACTGTTGATACAACCACAAAAGGCCAGACAACTGTTACTGTAGTATAAATATTTAATAATTTTTTAGAGTTTCTGCAACAAGAAGTTTTTTATAGACAATTTCTTTTATTTATTCATGAAAAAAGAGGCAAGAGTTTTTAATAAAGAAGAGATTATCTTCTTAGATCAATTAGCTAAAACTATTGAACAAACTGTATTAAAATTAGATGAAACATATGAAAAAAAAGATTATCACAATTTTAATAAATTAAAAAAATTCGTTCTTGCAATACAGAAAAAAATTTCTGAGGTCATAAAATGAAAGAAAACAAAGATTCTTTTATTAAATTAAAGGAAACATTATTAAAAGAAAAAAAGATAATGACTGAAATTGTTTCTCTTTCAAAAAATCTAGAAGAAAAGAATGTGCAAGAAAAAGAAATTATCTTTAATCAATTAAAATCTTTAGTAGACTTATTAAGAAAAACAAATAAAGAAATTCCAATGATTTTACAAAGAGTACTTTTTATAAATCCCTTGCATTCTAATCTTCCAAGTCAAACAATAAAAAGAGAGATTGAACAACCTAAACTAAAACAAAAAATTCCTTTCATAAGCAGATTGATAAAGAAATCAGAGCTTTCAAATCTTGAAAGAAAAACACTAAAAAGAATGAAAGGAAGAAAAGAAAAGATTAAAGAAAAAAGATTAAAAAAACCAAGCATATATGTAAAAATTGCTAATAAAATCTTTTTTGATTTCTCATCATCTCTCTCTAAGAAAGATTTTTTTAGAACACTGAATAGAGACTTAAAAAAAACTAACTTGCAATTTATTCCTATAACTTATATTTCCACAATTTTATTTACAACTTTATTATCTGTAATATTTGGGGCATGTCTTTTTTTATTCTTTTTATTCTTTAATTTTGGAGCTACTTTTCCAATTATAACAAAAGTTACTGAGAATATTGTTACTAGATTTTTTAAAGTTTTTTGGATTTTATTTGCACTTCCTATTGGAATTTTTTTGTTTATGTATTTTTATCCTTCAATTGAAAAAAAATCTCTTGCAAATAAAATTGACCAAGAACTGCCTTTTGCAACAATAAACATGTCTGCCATTTCTGGTTCAATGATTGACCCCAGTAAAATATTTAGCATAATAATTTCAACAAAGGAATATCCTTGTCTTGAAAAAGAATTTACAAAATTAATAAACGAGATAAATATTTATGGATATGATTTAGTTAGTGCATTGAGAAGTATAGCATTTAACAGCCCCAGTAAAAAACTTTCAGAATTATTTAATGGTCTTGCAACAACTATAACCTCTGGAGGAGATCTTAGAGAATTTTTTGAAAAAAGATCCCAAAGTTTGCTCTTTGAATATAAACTTGAAAGAGAAAAATATACAAAATCTGCTGAAACATTTATGGATATTTATATTAGTGTTGTTATTGCTGCTCCAATGATTTTAATGCTTTTAGTAATAATGATGAAAATAAGTGGACTTGGAATTTCACTTAGCACTTCAATAATCACTTTAATGATGATTTTAGGTGTTTCCTTAATAAATTTTGTTTTTCTAACATTTTTACATTTAAAACAACCTACAGGATAATATAAAAGATGGAGATAAAAAAAATACACTGGATTGGAATTATTTTATCATTAATTATTATAGTCTCTTCTTTATTTTTAATTGAAACTAAAATTTTCTTTTTTATGATTGGTATTGGATTTTTGATAGGAATTTCTCCTTTTATTTTTTCAATAATATATGAAACAAAAGTTGCTTCTGAAAAAGAAGAGATGTTTTTAGAATTTGCCCGTAATTTAGTAGAAAGTGTAAAAACCGGAACTCCTGTAGGTAAAAGCATAATTAATATAAAAAAGAAATCCTATGGTGTCTTAAGTGAAAATATTGAAAAATTAGCTAATCAAATCTCACTAGGAATTCCTTTAAATTCTGCTCTTGAGACATTTTCAAAAGATGTGAACAGCAGAAGTATTTCAAGAGCATTAAAATTGATTGGGCAAGCAGAAAGATCAGGAGGAGACATAGGAGAAATACTGGAATCTGTTGCAGAAGCTGTAAATATATCAGATAAATTAAAAAAAGAAAGAAAAGCAGCAATATCCACATTAGTTGTCCAGGGGTATATTATTTTCGTTGTATTTATGATAATTATCTTAATAATGCAATTCAAAATACTTCCAATGGTATCAAACATTGCAAATATAGGAGTATCTGGTGGTATTGGAATTGGAAGTTTTTCAGAACCAGGAGTAAGTCAACAAGAATTGGCTAATGCATTTTTATACATGCTTATTATTCAAGGACTTTTTAGTGGACTAACAATAGGAAAATTAGCAGAAGGAAGTATAAAATCAGGAATAAAACATTCTTTTGCATTAATGTTACTTTCATTTTTAGTTTTTACAGGAGCTAATTTATTTTTTGGAGTTTAATTCAAATGAAAAAAAAAGGATCACACGTGGGAGTAATTTTATCGTTTATGGTGTTTATAACTTTTGTAATTTTTTTATTTATTATTATAGAACCAACAGTAATAATCCAAAAAGACAAACAAAACCTTTTAAATGATTTAGAAATAGAATTAATACAAAAATTTTCTGCAGATTTAATAAGTCTAACAATAATTACTGCAGAAGATATTAATCAACCATGTATTGAATTAGAAGGGCTAATAGGAACAGAGATAGAAGGATATATAATAAATTCACATATTGTTGTTAAAAATGAGTCTGGGGATATTCCAGAGAATGTTAAAATAGAGGGTACAAGTCTATTTATAGAAAGAGAAGATGAAGACAATATTTTTTTCAAAATATATTATTCAGAGGAATTTGATGAAATAGAACAAGAAACAATAAATCCGTGTAAAAAATTAAAAGAAGATGAATATTCTATTAAATCAATATTATTAGGAAAAGAAATTTTTGAAAGTAAAATAAATAAAACCAAACAAGAATATGAGGATAATTATACAAGTCTTAAAGATGAATTAAATATACCTGGAGGCAGTGAATTTGGCTTTAGATTTATAGATAAAGAGGAGGGAATAATTATTGAAGTAGAGGAAAAAAATGTTTCCACAAGCGTTTATGTTGAAGAAATTCCTCTCTTATATATTAATAAAGAAGCAAATATAAACTCAGGGTTCATAGAAGTAAAAGTATGGTAATTAATAAAAAAGCATGGATAAAAATTGTTGAGGCATTTGTTGCAATACTATTGATAACAGGAGTTTTATTAATATTTATAAATAAAGGATATATAGGTGAAAATATCTCATCAAAGGTTTATGATGCACAGATTTTAATTCTAAGAGGAATTCAAGTAAACGATAATCTTAGACAAGACATATTAATCTCAAACAAATCAGGATATGACCCAGATATCTCAGAAAGCCCTCTTCCTATTGAATGGGATGATTTTGAAGATGCTGAACAAAGACAATTACAAAATCTTAAAGATAAAATAATTGAACAAACTCCAAATTATTTGCAATGTATAGCAAAAATATGTGAACCAAATGATTCTTGTCTTTTAAATGATTTAGATAAGCCAAGTAATAAGGAAATTTATGCACAACCAGTAACAATAACTGCAAATTATGAGATGTTCAACCCAAGACAATTAAAATTATTTTGCTGGGTTAAATAGAGAGTTTAAGGAACATCAATAAAAATATAAACTCCTATCTGGATATTATTATATGAAATACAAATTCCTTGAGCACACAGCAGATATAAAATTTCAGGCATTTGGGAAAACTCTAGAAGAGAGTTTTGAAAATTCTGCACTTGCAATGTTTAATGCTATGTTTAATGGAAAAGTGAAAGAGAAAATTAAGAAGAATGTAAGTGTTCAAGGTAATGATAATGAAAGTCTGTTGTATAATTTTTTAGAAGAGTTGTTATTTTTGTTTGACAGCGAGGGATTTTTTGTTTCAAGAGTTAAAGTTAAGATTAAAGAAAAAGAGCTTGAAGCAGAGATCTTAGGAGACAAAGCAGAAAATTATAAGATTCATCTTGATGTCAAAGCCATAACTTACAATGAGATGTTTATTCGCAAGGAAAAAAATAAATGGATTGCACAGGTTGTAGTTGATGTTTGAAGAATAATTATGCTCGCTAAAGCTCGTAGATGACTGGCTCAGTTCCAGGCTCGCACCAAGGAACTTCGCCAATAGAATCTATTAAGTCTATAACAAAATAACTAGCGGAAAATCCTGACAGAATCTGATTTGGAGCAGCGCATACATCCTGAGCAACTTGTTGCGAACAATTTCCATAAGCAAATTTAATAAACTATAACTTCATCCAAAAATAATGAAACTCAAAAAGATTTCCCAAAATATTTATGAGATACTGAAAGAAGGAAAAATGTTAGTTCCTGATAAACATAAGGTATTTAAACCATAAGTTCTTTCTTATCTTATGAAATTTAATGAAAATCTTACATCAATACATTCTTATCTTTGTGCTGATGGTTATGTTATAAAAAATCCTAAAACACAAAAACAAAAGTATTATTACATTGGGTTTAGAAATACTAATTTAGTCCTGTTAAAAGATTTTCAAAAGAAATTCTTTAATTATTTTAAGATTAAACCAAGATTAAATATTGGTGAAAGGTGTATTGTTCAAAAAAAAGAACTCTATGAAAAACTTACTTCAAAGTTTGGTTCATTTTATTCTAAAGAGTGGGTCATGCCTTTGCTTAATGATAGATTATCTAAAAAATGGTTAAGAACATTTTTCGATTGTGAGGGATGGGTATTTTGTAAAACACATCAAAATAGACATATTGGATTAGATAGTGTTAATGAAAAAGGTCTTAATCAAATTATTAAATCTCTCAACAAACTTGGCATAAAAACAATTAAAAAAGTAAATAAAAAAAGAGGTATATTTAGAATTTTTATTTATGGAAAAGGGAATTTGATAAAATTTTCTAAAGAAATAGGTTTTTTACATCCTGATAAAAAAGAGAAATTAGACGTTCTAATTAAAGATTTTGTTGAATATAAATGGTCTTTTCCATCAAAAGAAAAAGAATGTGAATTATTTGTAAAAGATTTATTAAATAAAAAGGTTAGGATTAAAAAACCCTATTATATTAGAATTGTATCTAAAGAAGAAGTTAATCTTAACAAACTAAATCAATTATTATATAAATTCTATAAAATTAATGGAAAAGTTAACAAAAGAATTAATGGCATTGGAACTATTTATTATGAGTTAAATATAAATAGAAGAGAAGATATACAAAAATTAATCAATAAAAAATTAATCAAAAATATATTAAAGGAAAATTAAAATGTATAAGGAAAATTTGAAAAAGATAGGAAAATATGAATATACTCTTTTGAAAGAAAATGATATGCGTGTTCCAGGAAAGATTATTATCTCCGATAAGATGATAATTGAAGAGGATGCACTAAAACAAGTTGCAAATGTTGCTCATTTGCCAGGAATTCTTAAATATTCTATTGGTTTGCCAGATATGCACGTCGGTTATGGTTTTCCAATCGGAGGTGTTGCTGCATTTGATATGGATAAAGGAATAATCTCTCCTGGCGGAGTTGGATATGATATCAATTGTTCAGTTAGATTGTTAAGAACAAATTTGAAAAAAGAAGATGTACTAAAAAAACAAAAGCAAGTTGTTGAAGCATTGTTTAGAAAAATTCCTTCAGGTGTAGGACGCGGAAGTAAGTTTCAGATTACGCGCAAAGAATTGAATAAAGTTTTGGAGCAAGGTGCGAAATATATTGTAGACAAGGGTTATGGATTAAAAGAAGATTATGTCAATACAGAAGAAGAAGGCTGCATTAAAGGCGCAGATGCTTCAAAGGTTTCAGAGCGTGCGATTAAAAGAGGAATTGGGCAACTTGGAACACTTGGTGCTGGAAATCATTTCCTAGAAGTTCAGTTTGTTGATGAAATTTATGATGATAAAATTACGAAAATTTTTGGGATTGAGAAAGAACAAGTAACAATAATGATTCATTGCGGTTCCCGAGGATTGGGTCACCAGGTTGCTTCAGATTATATAAAGAAAATGGAAGATAAATACGGATTTAAGGGACTGCCAGACAGAGAGTTAATTAATGCTCCAATAAAAAGCCAATTGGGAAAAGATTACTTTGCTGCAATGGCGTGCGCTGCTAATTTTGCATTTGCCAACAAACAGTTAATTACGCACTGGGTTCGTGAAGAAATGACGTACATTTTTCCAAAAATCAATATAGATGTTGTTTATGATATCTGCCATAATATTGCAAAATTCGAGGAGTTTGACGGGAAAAAAGTTTGCGTTCACAGAAAAGGTGCAACTAGAAGTTTTGGACCTGGAAGAAAAGAAATTCCTGAGAATTATAGAGAGATAGGGCAACCAGTAATTATTCCTGGTTCAATGGGGACTGCATCGTATTTAATGGTTGGAACAAAAAAAGCAGAAGAGCTTACTTGGGGTTCAACTGTTCATGGTGCAGGGCGTATATCATCAAGAAGCAAAGCCATGAAAGATTTAAGAGGTGAAGAAGTAAAAAGCGCGCTTGCAGAAAAAGGTATTGAAGTTAAATCGGGAAGCTGGAAAGCGCTTGCGCAAGAGGCACCAGAAATTTACAAAGATATTGATGAGGTTGTCAGAGTTGTTGATGAAATCGGAATAAGCAAAAAAATCGCTAGATTAAAGCCCTTGATTGTAATTAAAGGGTAACCTATTACTTATCAGGAACTGCTTGTTCGTTCATTGATACTTTATTTTTATTGCAAAAAATAAAGGAGCTTAGCTAACCATTGCTTTAAAGTATTCTTTAATTAAATATCTCTATGTGACATCCTCTGATTCCCTAAAGGCGACAGCGTCCAATTAATGTGCATGGTGCTGGAAGAGTGAAAAGTAGAAGTGCTGCATCAAAAGAAATAAAAGGAGAAGAAGTAAAAAAAGAACTTAATAAAAAAGGGATTGAGATTAAATCAGAAAATATAAAATTTCTAGCAGAAGAAGCTCCTGAAGTTTACAAAGACATAGATGAAGTTATAAAATCTGTTGAGGGTCTTGGAATAAACAAAAAAGTAATTAGACTTAAACCTTTGGCAGTTATAATGAGTTAAAAAGATTTATAAATTAGAATTACTACCTATATTAAAATGAAACAAAAAAAAAGGGGCATGTTTTTGAGTTTTTTATTCTTAATAATCCTATTAATAGGATTTGTTTCTGCTGATAATTGCAGTATTACAACAAGAGCTTCTTGCAGTGATTATACTATTATGGGTTTGTCTGCTCTAACAAATGCACACGGAGAATTGTCAAGCCAGAGTAATTATAATTATGTTTTGTGCTGTGATTTTGGCAACGGGGTAACAAATTGTGATGGAGCAAACAAAATTATAGGATTATCAGATGTAACAAATGCTCATGCAGAAATCCCTTCCCTTAATAATTATGATAGTGATGTTTGTTATAGCAATTTAGCATGTGCAAGCAATTCTGGAAGTTGTCTACCAGGTTATGATATACAAATGCTTTCTTTGTCTGACGATACTAATGCTCATATTGGAGAGTTTGGTGATTATCCTGTAAAAATTTGTTGTGGTAGTGTGTGTGTTCCAGATTGTACAGGTAAAGAATGTGGGAGTGATGGTTGTGCAGGAACTTGTCCTCCTGGTTGTGTACCACCAGAAACCTGTGATATAAATGGCATATGCATTTCACAACAGGTAAATGCTTACTGGGCAAGTGCAAATAATCCTATTATTGCAATAGCTGAAATTGAAGTAATTCCAGAAAGCACACAAGTATCTCTTATTTTAAGAGATGTTGGACTGCCTGAAAATACACCAGTGAGTTTTGAAATTTATGAAAATGATTTTTTCATTGATGATGATATAAGAGTCGGAAGTGATGCAATAACAGGTGTTGTAAATAGCCAAGGAGATGCAATAGAAAAGTGGACAATAACTCAAGAGGATTTAGATAAAACATTTGATTTAGAAGAATTTTATTTTATAGTTAATGGACAGGTAAGTGGAGATTTAGCCATGATTCTTAGTGGAGGAAGTTGTGTAAATATAAATTCTTGTTTAGACTATACTGAACAAGAAACATGTGAACAAGATATTTGTGTGGTTGCTGATGATAGTGTTAACATAAACAATCCTGACATAACTTGTGGAGATGGATATATTTGCGAGTGCTGGTGGAATATCTCTGAAGGCATATGTAGTCCTAAATTCACAGGTATACCAGGACCTTCTTGTGGGAATGGAGTTATCAACCCAGGTGAAACATGTGATGGAACAGAGTTTGGAGATTTGACATGTACAGACATTAATGATTGCACTGGAGGAAGTCTAAGTTGCAATCCTGTTACATGTTTGATTGATTCAAGTCAATGCACAGGTTGTACTACTGGAGGAATTTGTGGGGATGAAATTGTGCAAATACCTAATAATGATGGTTTATCTGAAACATGTGATGGATCTAATTGGGGCCAAATTACAGGTTGTGGAAATATTGATGATTTTCCAGGTGGAACTTTATCTTGTTATGCTCCTGGAACTTCAAGAGAATGCAGGTTTGATACTTCTTTATGTGAAGAAAGTGCAGGCTCTTCTGACACTTCTGAACTAGGAACATGTAAATGGGATTATACAAATACTGATTATGATTGTACAGATGGATATATAAGTTATTCTGCTATAAGTTATATTGATTGGCCAGCAGATAATAGTGGATGGTTTACTCAATTAGAATGTATCTCAGGAACTGGAGGAAATAGTAATACATGTGTGCTTTTTAGTAGCACTATAGAGTCAAAATTTGATGATAGATGGCATTATGATCCTCTTTATAATAGTGAAAATCAGTTGCTTACTCAATGTTATAGCAAAAGCGACACACTAGAATGCCCAACACAAATTCAACTTGCATTTTTTGGATTTTATAATTTAATTATAGCATTTATATTAATCACTTTAATCTATGTTGTTTTAATTCAAAGAGAAAAACATTAATAAGATTTATAAAATAAGATTCCTATTACTAATTATGAAAAAAGTAGTGATAAATTTTTTTTTAGCAACAGGATTATTATTAACTTTAAATTTAATTTCTGCAAGTTTTGAAATTGGAAATTTATCTCATTCAATTGAATCAGTTTATGGTCCTGATAGTGAATTAAAAGGATGGATAAATATAAGCCTGAGTAATGAAGCATCTAATTCTATTTTTGAAGATTCTCTTGGAAATTCAATAAGCTTAATCAATTTGTTAAAAGAAACAAGTGATTTTGAATATACCTGTAGTACAATAAGCTGTATATCAGATTATTCTGCAACTAATGGAGAAGAAACAAAAACATTTAATTTAAATGCTAA
This sequence comes from archaeon, assembly GCA_043817815.1. Classification (GTDB taxonomy): domain Archaea; phylum Nanobdellota; class Nanobdellia; order Pacearchaeales; family GW2011-AR1; genus JBDRGM01. The sequence goes on along the minus strand of JBDRGM010000017.1, from coordinate 20,912 downwards.
ACAATCAAAGATTATTGGATTAAAATTTAGTGGAGAGATTACTGCAGTGAATTCTATAGACTTTATTATTGAAAGCACTGCATCTTCATCTTGTTACAACCAAATAGAATTGGATTTTTTAAATGATGGAATAATTGATGTTGGAAATAATAAAGTATCTGCTAATGATTGCTCTTTTCTAAAAAGCTATGGTTGTTTTAATGATGCTGAAGAAACATATGAAGTTAGTATAAGTACTATACCTTTTTGCCAGAGAATATCTCTTTCTGAATCTCCGGGATTTAAGATTGGTGCATGGGTGAAAGAGGAAATTGCAGGAGATAAAAAATTAACAATGTCTCTTTATAGCATTACAGGAGGTTTAAGAAAATCCTGCGAGTTGTTAAAACAAGGAATTTCTAGTGGTGCTGAGATTTTCTGCGATATAGATTATTTGGTGACAAAATCAGAAGACTATTATGTTTGTATTTATTCTAATAGTGGAAGTGGCACATATAAAACAAAAGGATATTCCTCACAAGTATCAAACTGCGGGTTTAATGGTTTTCCTGCAAGAACAGAAATCAACACATATAAAATATTTGCTGAGGGAAAAGGATTTGCAAGTGTTGGAACCTTGAATATATCAAACTCTTTGTCAGACATAAATACACTTAGTGAAAAAGTTAGCGATTATATCTTAAAAACATATGGTAGTTTTGATTGCACAGATAATTGTACTATCCCCATAATTATTATTTCTGGAAAAAACCAAGAAATAACAATCAAAGATTTAAAGGCAGTGCATGACAAACAAGGTTTGCCCGGGATAAGCGAGACTAAATTTTATGATTTAACTGAAATTCCTGCAACAATAAATGCAGATTTTCAAAAATTACACCTGGATAATAAAGGATTTCTTCTTCCATCAGATTATGGGGAAGTAAATTTTCAGTTAGATTTAAATGGTAAAGAAATTTACTCAGAGTCGTTATATATTAAAGATGTTCCTATAATTAAATCAATAACACCAACAACAACAGCGTCTGCATTTCCAACCTTATTTAAGGTTATTATTGAATCTCCTAATAATATCACTATGTATAAATGGAATTTTGGAGACGGAGATTATAAAATAACCCAAAAAAATGAAGTTACTCATATCTATGATTTAACAGGAGAATATGAACTTGAAATCAATGCCACAGACTCAAAACAAAATAGTTTCTCCAAGAAATTCAACATAATTGTAGAAATTCCAAAAAAAGTAATAAACATAACAATAAAGGAGAAATTAGAAAACTTGAATAATTTAAAAACACATATTAAAGAGTTTGATTTGTTTTCTCAAGAGTGTTTGAATTCTATATTAGATGTTGATTTGTTAGATGAACAACTAAAAAAAATTCAAGAAGATTATGAGGATGCTTTTTATGAGGAAGATTACAATCAAGTTATGACTGATTTATTATTATTAGATATTCCAGAATCAGTTATTACAACTAAAAGTGTAGATTCAGTTTCATTATACCCTCAAACAGATAATATGGATTTATATGTATTAAAAGAAATAGAAGAAAAGGATTATGGTATTGAAGATGAAGATAAATATATTAATGCGATTCTGCTTTGGAACCAGGAAAATATAGAGGCAAAAATTTCTTTTAAAGAAATTTCAGTCAAACAAGGTTATTCTGCAGAACCTGTTTTAAGAATATTTGAATTAAACATAGACGAGAAAAATACCTGGGAGAGTAATCCTTATTTAATTCTTAGTAATATTGATGACCTTAAATTTAAAGAAGATTATTTACAAGACCAACAATCCGGATATACCTATATTAAATTAACAAAACCCCAAACAATTGTTTTTTCAACAACAGAAGATGTTGACTTTTTAGATTTGCCTGTTTTTATTTCTCCTGAAATTAGTAAATTGGTTATAGAAAAGGAGCCTGGAGGAGAACCTGATAATTTTTCAAAAGTAGTCCTCTTTATTTTAATTCTTTTCTTATTAGGTATTATAGGATTTATAACATATATAATCTTGCAGGTATGGTACAAGAACAAATATGAAAGTCATTTATTCAAGAATAGAAATGATTTATATAATTTAATTATATATATTCAAGGTGAAAGAAACAAAGGAATAGAAGATAAAAAAATTTCTTCTAAACTAAAAAAATCTGGATGGAAATCTGAGCAAGTAAATTATGCATTGAAAAAACATTCTGGAAAAAGAACAGGGATGATTGAAATTCCTTTATTGAAAATCTTTGGAAAATTTAAGAAAAAAGAGGATAAAAATATTACTCAAGGAAAATTTCCAAGAAATTTTCTAGCATTTCATCTTTAAAAAAATATCTATAAAATGAAACACAATGTAAAAATTACAATCATTCTCTTGTCAATGTTTTTATTGGCTCAGTTTATTGGCTTAATTGTTCAAAAAGCTGATGTCTTTTATTTAGAGCAAGAAGTAAACGGAACAATTCAAAAAATTTCAAATCCTTACCTTTCTTTCATCAAACCTCCTGAAACTCAAACAGCGAAACAATCTATTGGAATGCTTGGAAGTTTAATTATCTCTTTTATAATCGCTATTTCACTATTGTTTTTCCTGACTAAATTTAAAGTTGAATTTTTTTTAAAATTATGGTTTTTTGTAGTTGTCGTTATAGCTCTTTTTTTATCTATTTATGCTTTTGAAAAACTCGCTCCCTGGATTATTAATCCCACTATTGCATTTATAATACCTCTAATCATAGCATTGCCTCTAGCATTTATAAAAATCTTCAAAAGAGAGTTTATTGTCCACAATCTTACAGAATTGTTTATTTACCCTGGAATTGGTGCAGTCTTTGTTCCTATTTTAAACATTTACACAATAATTGCTCTTTTAATATTAATCTCAATCTATGACATGTGGGCAGTGTGGCATTCAGGAATTATGCAAAAAATGGCAAAATATCAAATAAACAAACTCAATATATTTTCAGGATTTTTTGTTCCTTATTTATCAAAAAAAGTTAGGTTAAAAATAAAGAAAATGAAAAAATCAGAGCTGAAAAAGAAAAGGATTAAAGTCAATGTTGCAATTTTAGGAGGAGGAGATGTTATTTTTCCAATAATCGCTGCAGGAGTTATGCTTAAAACCTTTGGATTTATACCTGCATTATTAGTAATTGCAGGGGCAACTCTTGGAGTAGGTTATTTATTTATCTTCTCTGAGAAGAAAAAGTTTTATCCTGCAATGCCTTTCATCACAGCAGGAATCTTTATTGGAATGATTTTAAGTTATTTTTTGTTCTAAATGTTCCCACTACCAAAAAGTAACAATCCATAAGATTTATAAAGTGAATATATCTTTATTTTCCATGGAACTTAAAGCAATAATCGGAAGAGATAAAAAGAAAATTGGAGATTGGAATTCAAGTAGTATAATCTCACATTTGTATGCAATAGGAGCCAAATTGCATAGGGATAATGGTTTTGATACTAATGTGGGTCTTGTTGATGAATTTTCTATTTCAAAAGCAGTTCCTAATGGAAAAGGGAAAAATGTTTACATTCATGCTTCTGAATTAAAAGATGCTTCAGAATTTTATTCTTATCTTACAGGCAGAGGTTTTGTAATCAGAGATTCTAAACTTAAACCAAGGAAATAAAATGTTAGTAAAAGAAGAACTAATCAATAGAATAAAGGATTATTTTGATTTAAATATTTATGAGACTAAAGTCTGGTTAGCTTTGCTTGGAAAAGGTGTTGCGTCTGCTGGTGAAATCGCAGAAATGTCGCGAGTTCCAAGAAGCCGAACCTATGATGTTCTTGAAAGTTTAGAGAAAAAAGGATTTGCAATTGTGAAGTTAGGCAAACCTGTAAAGTATATTGGAGTAAAACCAAAAATTGTTCTTGAGAAATTAAAAAATAACATACGGAAAAATGCAGACGACAGAGTAGTGAGTTTGACAAACATAAAAGAGACAGACGAGTTTACAAAGCTTGAGAAATTGTACAAGGGCGGAATCTCACCTATAAAACGAGAAGACCTTTCAGCGTCGTTAAAAGGCAAGTCTAACATTACAAATTACTTGAAGGAAATAATTCAAAGTGCAAACAAAGAAGTAATAATCTGTACAAATGCTGAAGAATTGAAATCAAAACTTAAACTTTTTGAACAAACTTTTGAAATTCTCAAAAAATCAAACATTAAGATTAAGATGGCTTTGTCAGGTGAGCCCCAAACAATCAAGGAATTGTCAGGCAAGTTTGGAATCAAAATCAAGCAAATAGAAATCGACGCAAAATTCTTTATAATCGACCAAAAGGAAATCTTGTTCTATTTGTCAAAAAGATCAGACACAGAAGACGTTGCAATCTGGCTAAACTCAGAATTTTTCATAAGTGCTTTTGTAGCTTTGTTTGAGAAGGCTATGAATGGAGGGAAGTGAGATGGGGGGATTGGAATATCTTCTGGGCGGAGTTTACATAGGATATCTTCTTGGATCTGCAGTAAGTTATTCTATTGTTAGAAAAACATTGAATCTAGAGGCAAGTATTAACGAGGAAGCCGCAAGAGATCATGCTCGGAAAGTGGTTAATAGGGTGAAAGAGAAAGGATGGATACATAATAATATCTTTTTTATGGCAGGTAAGACTGCTTGTGAGGACTTTCTCCACAAAACAAAGAAGAATTCCTAACCAAAAACCTTCAACCCAACAACATCCATTTCTTTAATCTTTGTCTTGTTTTTCTTTTTCCAGATTTCAATAAATTTCTTAATATCAAAATCAATTTTCTCACGTGAATAAATTTGATTTTTTTTAACAAAAGTTTTCTTGTGTTTTTTCTTAAACCTCTTTTCATTTTTCTCATCTTTAACAAAAGGTCCTTTGACTAATAATTCTTTTTTGCTCTTAACAACAAAAAAATACCTTGCAGACTTTTTATGATTATAATTAAACCCTTTTTTCTTCATCTCAAAATATTTAGAAATCTCCATCTCCAAATGCTTGTAAAACTTCAACAACTTCCCTCCTGCAATATCTCCTTCTTGTTTATTTGTAAAAGCCTCAACCAATACAAACTCAAACTTCTTCATCTTTGCGTCTTTTTTCACTTTCTCTAAATCTGTTTTTTTCACTTCAAACGACTTTATAGAAGGCGTCTTCAAAAAAGCTACACATTCTTTTTTAAATTTCTCAAATGTTTCATATGACAAAGCAGCCAATACATTTCTCTGCTTATATGTTGGATCAATCAAAACAATTGGCGACTGAAGTTTAGAACTATTCAAATCCATTAAAATAGAACTTTTATTCTTGTGCTGTTTTTCAATATCAATAACAATCTTTTCATCTTTCTTTGATTTAACAATAGCTCTGATAAATTTCAAAAAACTTCCGTAAGAATAAACCAATAATTCAAGCCCATAACCTGAAAACCCATTTATATAAGACTCTGCACCATAGCAATTGTTCGCATAACAAAACGCTTTTGCAACTCTTATCTCGTCGAGAACTTTCTTTGATTTCACTTTTCTATTTACATATTTCACATGTGAATAAGAAAGGTCAGTTATGTTTTCTGCTTCTTGAAGCTTTTTAATTTTTGCCACTGGCACTATCTCAAAAAACACAAACGGGTTGAGCTTTACATTAAAATAATCTCTTGAGCCATGAACCATTGAAACTTCTTTAAAACCATTTAACAATTTCTTAGTCAAATCCGAAAGCTCCTCGTTTTTGTACTTCTTGTCAAACCTCAAAAAAATATCAATATCATACTTGTCTTTTTTTATAAGGGTTTTTTTTGCAAAACTCCCTCCAACAAAAATTTCCACATTAATCCTCAAGGATTTAATCTTTGCTCTAAGCTTTTGCAAAAATTTCTCCAATTCGTCTTCTATAAATTTCAAATCCTCTTTAGGCGGTTCAACATTTTCTAAAACTTGAGTTAGGATTTGATTTAGTTTGTTCATAAATAAAATAACAGAATAAGGTTAATAAAGTTATTTCTCAGGATCTTGAATCTCCTTAATCTCTTTCGCACTTTTGCCTAATGTTGAAGATAAATCGATTATATATTTTCCTTCTTCCATCTTGTAAATTAAAGGCCTGTCTTTTCTAAGTAAATTCACAATATCAATTTCAAATTTTCCAGAACCAACAGCTCTCACAGATTCAAGATCCAAAATCACTGGCGCATCTTGGTCTGTAATCCCTGCCATCTCACGAATGTCCCTCTCAATTTTGTCCTTTTCTTCTTCTGGAATTTCTATAGGTGGTTCTTCCTTAATCTTCTTCAACTGATCATCTCGAATATAAAAGAAAAACCTCCCCTTACAACTTTCACATCCCTCTAATAACTCCTTGCTTCCAACTGGAATAATCCTAGAACATTTTACACACTGGTGTGGCATGATAGAACAAATAGCGCGAAGTTAATAAATTTATCGATGCTTAAAGTATACAAATCCTTAAATAACAATCTTACACAGACTAATTATGAAATTAGCACTTTTAATTTTAGATGAGAATGCTAGTGTGGAGACGATTGCTTTAACTTACAAAAGCTTAAATGTTCTTATGCGTGAAAAACATAATAATCAAGAAGGATTGACCGTTTTAGCAAATGACCAAGCTATTCTTGGAAAAGAGGATGAATTGATGGAAAAAACAAATATTCAGTTCCTTCCAGGTTGGCAAAATGATTCAGGATATAGGGATTTAATAAGAAATGCTTTACTTGGAGATGATGTTTATTTAATGGAGAGAACAGAAAAAATGTGGGGATTTAAGAAAGCAGAACCAACTGATTATGAAATTTCTGACGACGGAACAATTATTAATCTTAAACCTGGTAAGCGATAGAATTATTTATTTAGCAATAGCTCTATTTTTTTAGGATTACGTTTTATTCCTTTTTGCAAATCACTTGTGATTTGTGACCGCAAAAAATTTAGGTTTGAGGACCACGGAGATTCTTATTTGTTAAGAAGTAATTCAATTTTCTTTGGATTTCTCTTAATCTCCTTCACAATTGTTGCAGGACCAATGATTGTAACTGCTCCCAAATCTCCTCCAGCCAAAGCATTTGCAAGCCCTTTTTTCATTCTTCCAATAAAACCCATATTGTTGTTCCCAGAAATAACTGCAAGTTCTATTCCTTTGAAATTTTTAACATGTCCAATCATTGCCATTGTGTCTCCTATAAGTCGCGTCTCTTCTTCAGGCAATAATCTCCCCTGCAGAATCAAAATATTATTCCCTAAGACAATTCCTAATATCTTCCTTAACCTCAAATCACTTTCCAAATCTCTAATTTCTGAATATGGCAAAAACTGAATTGAAAATCCTTTAAGCTTTCCTAAACTTTTACCTCTTTTTTTCCGTCCCATTTTTATACAAAGATTTTTTGGTTTTTAATCTTTACTTAAACTTTTTTTGATAGTTTAAAAATTGATTCATAAAATTCTTCTAGATTCTTCCCATACTTTGCACTAATCCCAACAACATCATATTCTGGAAATGCAGACTCTATGTTTTTAATATTGGCTTTTTTCAAGTCTACTTTATTAGCGACAATCAAAACCGGAATTTTTCTTGCAACAAGATTCCCAATAATTGTTATGTTAACTTGGTTGTAGGGGTTTTCAGTAGAATCCAAAACCACGACTACAATATTCATGTCATCAAGCCATTTTATACTCTCAACAACTCCCTGGGTCGCTTCCTTTGCTCTTTTTTTCGCGTCTGCCTTCTTTATCTTGTATTTTAAAAACTCTTCATAATCAATTTTCGTCGCAATTCCAGGAGTATCAATCATCTTAAAAGTAATCTTCTTACCTTTAAATTCAATTTCTACTTTTTCTTTAAACTGAATAGTCCTTGTCTCATGTGGAACTTTGCTTACACTCCCCATCTCTTCACCTGTGAAATCCTTACAGATTCGATTCGCTAAACTTGTTTTCCCTGCATTTGGGGGACCATAAAACCCAAGTTTTATCTCTTTCTTACTGCTAAATATATTTGAAAAAAATCTCTTAAAAAAGTTCTTCATTATTTTTATTGCCATAAATTATCTTGAAACCAAGCTTTATTAAATTTTTCGTGTTGGAATGATACTTTCCTCCACAACCTTCTTCTTCGGTATCAATCCTCTTATCTTATCCACCAATTTCATAATCGGTATCTCAATCATCCCTGTCCTTTTCCCCAAATATTTCCGAATAATGTATTTAATCTGTTCAGAAGACCACGACATCTTCTTCAACTTTTGCAAAATCTGTTTATTGTCTAATCCCTGGTCCTTTGAATTTTTCGTGTAAAAGATCAAATTATACAAATCATTTCTCTCTTTAAACAACCAATTTTCATATTTCCTCTTATACCATTCTTGCAAAACAACGTAAACCACAAACCCTAAAATGAATATTACAATTATCACAATTATCACTGCCTTCCAATTCATCTTCATTAATGCCTCTTTTATTGGCTCTTGCAATTTTATCCTAGCCAAACTTGTGGACACAAACAATGGCAATTCAAAAAACTCAAAATCTTCAACAGTTGAAAATTCAATGACCTGTTCAGGTTGAGAAAGTTCAATAATAAAATAATCCCCTTCTTCTTGCTCAAGATAATTTTCTTTAAAAGCAAGCCCTTCACTTTTTTTGATAATTACATAAGGATCTTTCCCAAGTTCTTCTTTCTCCTTCAAGTCAATTTGATAAATCCTCGTAAGAACTCCACTAGAGGTTTCATACACCGCAGAAATTTCAACCAATGAAATCTTCAAATCAATATTCTTTTGTTGCCACAGTAAAATCGCCTCCTTGTACTCGCTCTCTTTATCCAGTTCATAGTCCCCCCCTCCAACAGTCTTCAAGACATCAAGATTTATGTTCTCTCTCTTCGGATAAAACAACAAAGAAGTAGCTTTCTCGTTTGTAAGCAACTTTTTAGGAACCTCTAATTCAAGGAACCTTCCCACAATTGCATTATAATCCTCCTCGGTTGTCGCAGCATTATAGTCCCTCTGAATCTGTTTAAATTTCTCACTGATATCATCCATATCTAAAACTGATTTTAAAGCTTGCTTGTAAAACACAGGCATAGAATTAATCTGCGCAGTCACGTTTCCAATATCTGCTTGCATAATCTCGAGCTTTTCTGCTAACAATTCCTTAGGAGACACAACAATGATAATAAATTCTTTTGAAGAGACCCGCTCTGAATTATCCTTAAGTGTAAGCTTCAATGTATAAGCACCTGTTGAGGCATAAACATGCGTAACCGCGTTTTTAGAAGTCTTCTCACTACTATTGTCTCCAAATTCCCATTTATACTCCTTCACACTTACCTGAGAATCAGTTGTCACCCTGAACAAAGTTGGAAAAGCAGAAGACGTTTTTGTCGGAAACAGATATTTTATCTGGGGCACATTTTCAACATGAACATTTTTACTGAATAATTCTTCTCCATTGAAATCCAAACTAAAAGTGTAATTGCCATATTCTAAAGGAGTTGCAAATCCTGCATTGTTCAAAGAGATTTTTTGATGAGTTGAATTAACCTTGGCATAAGTTTCATTTATCTCGTAAAATTTATTCTCACTAATCTCCCCGCTCGCAGTTTTATATTTCATCTCTAAGTTGTTCAGTGTCACACTTTGGTCACTCTTAGACAAAATATTTATAGGAATCACACAACCTTCTGAACAAGCCATGCCCCCATACTTTTCCATTAAATAATCATTTATCTCTCCTGCCAATGTGTTTCCGTGCGCAATTGAATTAGAAATGTTCAACACTCCGACATCGTTGAACTTTCTCCCTTCTGAAAAAATTTTATACGCCGCATTTCCTGCTTGGATCCCTGCCCCATAAAATCCACAACCACCCACTTCTTCATATCCTTTTATCCTCGACACTCCTGCTTCATCCGAATAAACACAAACATAATAAGGCGAAATTTCTGTAACAAGATAATCCACACTACAATAAACTTCTCCTTCTCCTCCTGGCAAGTCGCAACCCCCTGTTTCTATTGGCTCACCGTCGAGATCATAGAGAGCCATCTTCACTATTCGCGAGTCCCCATTACGAGCAATCTCCGCCCCAATATTAAACCCGGCAGATTCAGACAAGTTTATTTTCTGGCAATATTTTTTATTTGGAGAATCCCCAATTATATAATCTCTTGGAGTTTCCTCTTCATCAAAACATCCATAGTCCCTCAAAAAATCACAAGTTTCTGTTGAGGATTTTGCATTGCCTGTTTCAATAACTCCGTCTGCCCCAACATCTATCTTCAATTGATTATAACATGATTTTCCTGCATCACTTTCTACCACAAAATCAACAGAGGTTATTGATTCAACATTTCCCTGGACTTTTAAACCAATTAATTTAGAACCACTAATGTCCAGGCTAAATGTTTTTTCAGTTGCTCCATTATTAGTTGTGGCATATTCTGTCCCACAATCAACAGGCACACAAGAATACTGCAGATTATCATTACTTTCCAAGAGCTCAACCAAGGTTATTTGATTTTCAAACGAATCTTCAAATAATGAATTAGCCAATTCTTGATTAAAACTCATGTTCACCCACCCCTTGATATCATTCCCTGGTCCATAATATTCATCAACAGAATGTGATGGTGCCCCTAATTCAAAACCAGCATAAACACTTCCGATTAAAAGAACAACTATCAAAAATTTTACACACTCTTTTTTCATGACAAGAAATAGTGTTTCTGTTTTATAAAATTATCTTATTTTTTTCTTTTTTTAGAACCCTTTCTTTTTGGTTTCTTCTTGTTCCTCTCGATGATTACATATAATACAGCGATGATTATCGCAATAACTATTATATTCATCCATGTAAAAAAAGGAAGCAAAGCTTCTATTGGACATTGGATCACGTTACTATTCTCTGTTCTACACCCCATTGCTTTTTCCCCTGGGTCATAATGCCAATAATTTGAAGCTGATGGATCTTCTAACCATCCTGATACTCCACCTTTTTGAGTTGTATTCCAGTTTCCTAAATCCCATGTATAAATTCCTTTCCAAGAGTACTCTAACAATCCGTCTTCACAATCATCTGCTGAAGATTCATTGAAAAAACACGCCCCAATCACTACCGGATTACCATCTGTACAATTTAAGTTATCTAGCCTAGATGGACCACATACTCCTCCTCTCCACTCACATGAACAATTATGCCAGGCAGTACATCCATTCTCTACAATAACCTGCCCACAAGTTATGGAAGGATCATTTATCTCTACACTCGCCCCTGCAACAGAGCATAAGTCGCTTTCACAATCTTCTTGCGCTTTATAGTCCCTGCAATATTCCCGAATACTACAAAAAGTTTCAGAATCAACCACATCAAGTTCAACAATCTGGCTTGAGCCTCCTACTCCTGCCACTTTAAAATAAAACTCTTTATAATCCCCAAGTGTCTTTTGCAAATCCTCCTCGAGAATTTTCCACAATGCACTTGCTTCACCAGAATTAACCACTGAGTTTATGGTTTTAATCTCATCATCTGGTCCAAGGTCTGCCTCATAAATTGTAAAACTAACTCCTGTGCCATCTAATTCTTTTGAATTTTTCAAGACCAAAACTAATTGTGTTTGTCCAACAACAACTTCTACAACTCCTCCGTCAGGTATTCCAATCCCTCCACTCTCTTCCCAATACAAGAGTTCATCAGCAACACAATCTCCATCATAATACTCTTGTTCACCTAGGCAAACCCCTTCACAACATATTTTTACAGTAGCATCTACATCATCATATTTAGAGATATGCGCATCTGTGTCTGTAGATAAAGCAAGAGTAGGCATCTCCGACGCTGTGCAATCCCCGACCTTGCTTGTGCAATTTAATTCTTCATAACAAACAGGCTCCAAATAATCACTTAAACTTGGAATCTGAGCATGAGAGTTTGTTACTTCTTCCAACCTGATAATATCATTCTCATCTGCACAAGTAGTAATTCCAGTTCCAAAATCGCAACACAAAACATAATCATAATTTGGCATATCTGTAAGACTTCCATGTGCATTTGTTTCATCAGACAACCACATAACAATATTGTCCGAACATGAACCCTCTAAAACCACGTCGCAACTTTGAGCAGAAACATTTGCCAATAACATCACAAATAAAAATACAAAAATAACACCTCTCTCTCCTTTCATTTTCTTATTAGTAAAATCCTCTTTATAAGTTTTATTATCCCTTAATAACTGTCAAGGGTTTTAATTTCACAACTTTTTTACTTATACCAATTTCGTCAACAACCTTTATTACCTCATCAATATCTTTGTAAACTTCAGGTGCTTCTGAAGCAAGCGATTTCCAACTTCCAGACTTTACTTCAATTCCTTTATCACTTAACCTTTTTTTGACTTCTTCTCCATTAATATTTCTTAATGCTGCACTTCTGCTTGAGACTCTTCCAGCCCCATGTGCTGTTGAACCCCAAGTCAATTCCTCGGCCTTTTTTGTTCCAACAAGCAAATACGATGCTGTTCCCATTGAACCAGGAATAATAACTGGCTGTCCAACATTCCTATATTTTTCTGGAACTTCTTTTCTTCCAGGGCCAAACGATCTAGTCGCACCTTTTCTATGAACACACAAAGTTTGCTTTTTTCCGTTAACTTTAAACTCTTCAAATTTTGCAATGTTGTGACAAATATCATAAACCACTTCTGCCTTGAACTTAGGAAAAAGAGATTTCATTTCTTCACGAATCCAGTGAGTAATTAGTTGTTTATTTGCAAACGCAAAATTCGCAGCACACGCCATTGCAGCAAAATAATCTTTTCCCAACTTGCTGTTAATCGGAGCATTAATTAATTCCCTGTCTGGCAAATTCTTAAAACCATATTCTTCTTCCATAGCTTTAATATAATCAGACGCAACCTGGTGACCTAATCCTCTTGAACCACAATGAACCATGATTGTAACTTGCCCTTTCTCCAAACCAAAAACTTTTGCAATTTTTTCATCATAAATCTCGTCGACAAATTGAACTTCTAAAAAATGATTTCCAGCCCCAAGTGTTCCAAGCTGTCCAATTCCTCTTTTAATTGCTCTCTCTGAAACTTTTGAAGAGTCAGCTCTCTTGATGAATCCTTCTTCTTCCATGTGCAAATAATCTTCTTTAACCCCATAACCTTTGTCAACAATATATTTCGCACCTTTCTCTAAAAGTTTATTCAATTCTTTTCGCGTAATCTGAAACTTACTTCCGCGACCAACTCCAGAAGGAATTTTTCTAAACAAAGCTTCAATAATTTTTTTTTGTTTATCTAAGATATCTTTTTTCTTGAGATTTGTTTTTAATAATCTTACAGAACAATTAATATCATAACCAACTCCCCCTGGAGAAATTATTCCTTTGTCCATGTCAAACGCAGCAACGCCTCCAATTGGGAAACCATAACCTTGGTGTGCATCTGGAAGAGCTATTGACTTTTTTAAAATTCCAGGGAGTTGTGCAACATTTTTAACTTGCTCTAATGTTTTGTCTTCTTTGATTTTTTCCAAAAGTTTCTCACTTGCAAAAACCATTCCAGGAACATTCATTTTCCCTTCACGAGGAATTTCATAAATATTTGCAGAGATTTTTTTCAGTTTCATATATTAGATCATCAACACAAATATATAAATCTGATGTTAAACAAAATTAAAGAATAATCTTTATATAGACCCCCCAATTGATTAAAATATGGAAAGATTTAGCATCCCTGTTGTTACAGCGATCATTGAACGGTTAAAAGATGGAGAAACAGAAGTTTTAATTCAAACTAGGTGGAAACCTGAAGAAGATCCCAAATATTCCGGATGTTTTGAAATGCCAGGAGGAAAAATAAGAGAGTTTGAAAATATTTATGATGCTCTTAATAGAGAAGTTTTTGAAGAAACCGGATTAAAAGCATTAAAAATCTCTCCAGACTCAAAAACAAAAATACTCTCGCCCAATAATGATGGGTCTTTTGCATTTAAACCATTTTGCTGCCACCAACAAATTAAAGGCGGCAGACCGTGGATAGGTTTTGTTTTCATATGTCAAGTTAAAGATAAAGAACCCCTTAAACAAGGAGATGGAACAAAAAACATCTACTGGATTAAAAAGTCTAAATTGAAACAGATATTTGAAGAAACACCAGAAAAGATATTTACATTACAATTAGGAGTTTTAGATTATTACTTTAACAGCGATTAAACATCCAAAACAACCTGTCCAACCCACTTTCCTTTTTTCTCCTCGCGAACAAACATTTCATTGTAAGTCACTGCCTTAACATCAATATGAATTTCATAATTTTCTGCTTTGTCGCCGACAACTTCTGCAACTAATTTTTCCTTTTCAATTTTCAAACTTTTAACTTCTGAAAGGAAAAAACCCTCGCTGTCAAACAAAAACAAAAGTTCTTCCAAAAAATTATACATCAAACTTTCATTATCTTTTCCTTTTACTTGAATCTTTTTGCTTGTTTCTTTTTCAACTTTTCCGTCGTGCATTGCATTAAACATCGCCAAAGCAGAATTTTCAAAAACCTCTTCTAATGAATTACCAAAAGCTTGAAACTTTATATCTGCTGTATGCTCTAAAAATTTGAATTTCATAAATGATATAATAAAAATGAAGTTTTAATGTTTATGGACGAGTGGCGTTATAATAACCTTGTATCTCTGAGGCATTCAATGCTCTATCCCAAAGTATTATTTCGTCTAAATTTCCTACAACATTGGCGGTAGGATATCCTGCTAACCTGCCAATTTCAATATTCGCTCTAATTGAATAGAATGTATCGTAAGAAGTATCTTCTTCTCCATCTTTCTCTCCATCTAAATAGATATATATCTTATCACTAGGACCATCAAAAACCCCCACTAAGTGATGCCATTCAAGGTCATTAATCGGGGTGTCTCCTACTGCTCTTTCTTGAGGGCTCCCGCCTTTTCCTGTAAGCGAGGTTGTGAATCCCCCAGCATAATTACTTGAAGAACTTCCCACATCCAAATGAAAAGAATCTTTAGAATTCATCCACCTGTCAACAATCCAGAACCCATCATCAGCTATATCTTTTTTAAACCATGCTGAGACTGTAAGCTCTTGGTTAAATTCCCAATTTGAACTAACAGGCACAGTGATATAAGTGGTCCCATCAAGATGATAAGATCCATTAACAATTCCAGAAGAATCCCAGTCAGGACAATAAGAACAAGTTCCACCATTCCCATTACCTGAAGAATCAACAAATGAAGAGGCACCTTCACCATCATCAAGATGCAATTCCATAATAGCCCCATATGGCACATAATAATTACAAGCTCCGTCTTCACAGATATATCCTCTACCACAGCTCCCACAGCTTTCACCACAAACCAGGTCAAGGCCACACACTCTTCCAGAACAATCTGGAGTACATCCTCCTCCTGAAGAGCCCGAAGAACCTGAAAGATCTCCCCCAACAAACTCATATGTATCCCAACAAAACAATTTCAACTGCCGAGGGTTATATTGCGTCTTGCTTGAAAAAACCCCAATGCTCTGAGCATAAACATCTTTTGTCACAGAACTTTCCATAGAACATTCACTAATATTCGCGCCACATATCGTCGCCTCGCAATCCAAATAATCTGGTTTATCTGAAGTTATCTTATTCTTCACTCCTCCTGGAAAATCCACATCACTCCATTTAACAGGCAAGTTAACTGTGTTAAGAATACTCTCTCTCAAACTTTCATTTAACTGAATATTCCTCAAAAGAGAAGCCTCTTCCTTGTAAACTTTCGGAGAAATCTCTTCCTTATCTATTCCCTGACTATCTATAAAAATTACAACTACCGTTGCTATCAACATCACTGAAATAAACGCCTCTGCAATTTTCAGCCAACCCTTTTTACCCCTCATTTTACCAAACAGTTAATTTAACCGCCCCTCCAATTTTATCTGCTTGAGAGTTAACATACTCAACTTGAACATCTGAAACATAAACGCTTCCTGTAACAGTTCTCTCCCCCCTGATCACAGTCCCATTATTAAGTTCAAAACTAACCTTAAAATCATAATCAGAAGAAAGCCCTAATTTAGTTTTAAGAGCCACATAATCTGTATTATACTCTTGTATAAATGAATAAAAATTTTCTTCAAAGACCATATTTTCAAATTTTACAAAATCAGCTGTGCGCGGTTCACACTCTTCAGGTCCTCCCTCAATTTTGTCAAAACTATGATTTGAAAGATAAACCTTAAAAAGAGTTTCAGATTCATCATATTCCATCCTCACTAAATCCCCTGATTTTTCAGACTTAATCATCACCCCATTTCCATCTTTAACAGTATAATAATCTGCTTGACCAAGATTTTCCACATTCACTTCAATACACTCTTTACTTGTCGAATCTTCAAAAACCATCAAAGTAATTAAAACATCCCCAATCTCAATTAATACCTCTTCCTCGAGATTTTTCAAAACTTCTCCTTTGGGTTCAGTCACCTTTATGTCATCTCCAATTGCAACATAAAAAAAAATTACAAATAAAATAAATATTGCAAATGAAATCATCATACCCATATGAGTTCCTCTTTTATGCATACCTTAAGAAATCAAAAACACTTTTTATATTTATCAGGTTCTATGTCGTATTAAAGAATAAACTGCTTAGAGATTAAACTTATAAAAGCCAACATCTAGTTTTTATTATGGAGTCAAAAATTAAATCTTATTTTGAAAAATTAAATCCAATTAAATTAGGACTGGAGGAAAAGATTAAGGTAGATAAAATTGAGAAACTAGGAAAGGGGCTTTCAAGTTTAAATTATCTTGTAAATGCTAATGATAAAAAATTCGTTTTTCGTTTAAAAGTCGATGAAGATTTGCCAAGTGCAGAAAGAGAATTTAAGAATTTGAAGTTTTTTCAGAATGAGGATTTTGCCCCAAAAGTTTATTTGTTCGATGACTCGAAAAAAGAGTTTAAATTCCCAATTTTGATTTTGAGTTATCTTGATGGCGAAACGATTAAGGAGGTTAAGGGATTTGGAAAAGATCAAATTGAAGGATTAGCAGAATTTTTGATAAAAATCCATTCGATGGAGATTGTAGATGAAATGAATAATCTCCCTAAAAAAGATTATAATGAAATGGTAAAAAAAGCAGAAAGACAAAAAGAGGTATTCGGAAAATATTGCAAAGATGAAAAATTCGCAAAGATGATGGATAATGCTTATGCCGATCTTCTTAAAAAATATGATAATTATAATTTCCCTTCAGAAATTGTTTTGGCACATGGCGATTTTTGTTCAGTTAACGTTTTATTTAATCAAAATAAATATTATCTAATTGATTTTGAAGATTTGGAATTATCTGATCCTGCTTGTGAAATAGCCCACATTTTTATTGATTTTGGAACCCCTTTTGACGAAAAGAATAAAAAGATTTTTTTAGATAAATATTTAGAATTTAGAAGCGAAAAAAATTTAAAAGAAAGAGTTGAAAAGTATGCCATTTTATGGTTTCTTTCAGGCATGTATTGGGGGTTTGTACAATTATATAAAACCTTGAATAATTCTTTTTTAGAAGAATATAAGGAGAAGAAAGATGTAGAAATAGCTATATCCAATGAAAAAATCTTTTTAAAGAAATTAATCAAAATGGGAGTAATTTCGGAAGCGATTCTTGACTTCGATTTCACTAAAATATTTTAAAGGGTGTATCACTACTTAATGGTAACGCTTATATAGTTTATTTTGCTCGTTATGTTATGACAAATAAGATTGTAACAATAGATTTTGATGATGTAATAGCCGATACCCAAAAACATCAACGTGGGTTGGCAAAAAGAATGTTCGGGGCAGAGTTGGATATAGCTAACTCAAGACAAAGCCAGCATGTCCCAGAATATTTAACACAAGCGCAATATGATGAACTCATTCATTGTTTATATGAAACTTCTGAGGGGGCGAATATACCCTTAGTGAATGGCGCAAGAAGATATTTGAATCTGATACAAGAGATGGGATACTTACCCAAAATAGTAACGGCTAGAAATGACGCTGAAGTAAAATACGTGCGGGATATTTGCGAAAAAGAAAGAATTAAACTTAAAATATTTAATACAAATTATGAACCTAAGACAGCTTTTTGCAGGGGGAGTTTTGCCCATTTGGATGATTCTTATCATGATTTGGTTTCATTGGAGGACGTAGTTAAAAATTTGATTTTATTTGACAAACCTCATAATGAAAAAGTTAATGTTAAAGAGGGGATAATCAGAGTTGATTCATGGAAAGAATTTTATTCTTTTTTAAAAAATAACAATTAGATTTTTTACAGTTTATTTTTCAATTTAAAAAACCATTTTTTTGGAAAAAAAGAAGCCAAAAAATTAGGTTTTCTAAGCACCACCAAAAAACAAACTAGCTCCGCTTGAGACCAAAAAAGACAACACCATGAATGCAAATGAATGTTTTATTCCAGACTTGATTCCTCCCCCTGAGAATTTTCCAATTGCAAGTCCACTAAAAAAACCCTGTGCCAGCAACAAATATAAGAAAGATTGAGACAGTTTTTCAGCGTCTATTAATTCTCCACCTCCTCCGCCCATAAACTCTACTCCCCCCATCCCTGAAAGAAGTGGAACAATTTTAAATTGCATAACAAGCACAATAGTAATAAAAACAACAAATATAATATAACCTTGAATAACCAGAGTAGAGATTGCACTTTGCCTTTCTTTGTTTAACCGGTCAGACATGCTCACTGCTCCTGCCACTGACTCAAGTATCTGCCCAATATCCCCCCCTGCTTTTTCTGCTTGTCCTATAAGTTTTAAGGACCTTGAAATAGTTATATTATTAACATCTCTTGAAAAAGTTTGAAGAGTATTGCTCAATGGAATTCCAATTGAAATCTGGTTTGCAAGTTTTTTTATGTTCGGTCCCAACACCCCAAAAGGTTTGTTTCTAACGTTGATTATACTTTTGCTGATTGGCGTCCCAATCTTAACACTTTCAACAAGGTTTCTCGTGAACTCCAAAAACATCTGCTCTTTTTCAGAAGCAATAGCATTCTCTCTAATCACTGAAACAACAAAAGGAGATATAGCTGTTATCACCGCCACCCCAATTAAAAACAAGAAAAACTTGGTTCCATAAAAAAAGATAGATGTTATGAGGACCACTGCCCCGACTATTATCCCGATTATATGTATGTTTTTTATCTCCATTTTATTTGCTCGGTTGTTTTAAATGTAAGAATGTCAAGAACACAGCGTTTATCCCTGAAACTCCCAAGACCATTATCAAGGTTATAGCATTCGTGCTCAATGAAATCCCAAGCCCACTCATTTTCATCATCATCAATAAAAGCATCAATATCATCGGAGCCGCGATAACAATACTGATATAAATATCTAAAAAAGTCTCAGCAACTTTAATACTCTTTTGTCTTTCAATTTTATACTCAAAAAAAAGAGCCTGAGATCTTTTATCAAAAAACTGTTGCATATCCCCTCCAGTATTTATCGTCGTTGCAAGACCATTCAACAAATCAGCCAATTTATCACTTGGGCTATTAAACGCACCACTTCTCAAAGCATTAACCATGTTCATTCCATGAATATTAACTTCATTCAAAAGCTTAGTAAACTCTCTCCTCAAGGCAGGGTATTCTTCAACAGTCAATAAAATTTCAAAAATCCCCTTTGGGTTAACAAGCGATTCTGAAATCGCAGACATGTGTATTGTTGCAAAAGGAAGTTCATTATTGATTTTTGATTCTGTGGATTTTCTTTCCAATGAAGGATAAAAATATGTAAACAGCCCAGCGCAAATAGGAACCGCAAGAGCAATCCAAGCGAATTTAGCAAGTTGCAAATTAATTGGATTTTTTGTGAAAGAGATAAAAGGCATTAAAAAACTCACATCAAAAATAATAAGGAAAACAGCTAATAAACTGCCAGCCACAAATGAAACAACCAATACAAAAAATATCAACGAGATATAACTTGCCGGAACAAACTTCATATTAGCCCGAACAATATTTTTGCTCAATCCTGTAAACCGATATTTTTTAAAAAGATTATCTGAAAATTTAAAGAACAATCTATTTGAAACTTTTACAAATGCACGTGGTTTCTCTTCTTTAACTTTTTTCTTTTTCTCTTCTTTTTTTTCAAGCCTTTTCATTGCTCTTTTCTCTAAAGAAAAAATAGATTTGTCTTCGATTTTTTCAGGCACAACTTCTGCCTCACTTGGGCTAGAAATAATTTCAGGAATCCTTTGCTCTAATGGTCTTGTCAAAGAAATACCTCCAAGCTTTTTTCTAAACTCGCTATCGACTTTTTTAAACTCTTTTTTAAGCGCAGCAACTTGATGGTTCAGCAATCTCTTTTCATCTTCATTTGAATTTTCCAAACTTCTTAGAATCATCCCAAGCTCTTTTAATATTCTTTTCTCCCTAGCTACGCTCCTCTTTAATTCTAAAAAATCATTCTTAGTCTGCGGAATCATTCTATCACCTCAGAAATCTTCACCTGCACATTTAATAACAATTTCTTAGATTTGTTAAAATTTTCATAATTCTTGTTTTTATAAGAACTCTCAAGTTCAGCCACTGCTTCTTCAAGCGATTTCAACAACTGATCAAGAACCGCATAATCTACCTGCTTTTTCATCTTATTAAGAAATAATCAAGTTTATTAAATATTTTGTTATCAAATAAAAATTTATATATATCAGTTCTTAATTAAACACATGAAAAGAGGCGTTTTAATTTTACTTTGTTTGGGGTTTTTAGTTCATGCTGTTAGTGCAGCAAATTGTGGGGGAGCAGTTGCATGTAATTGTGGAGACACTCTGACTTCAAGTTGGACAATGACTTTGGATTTGACAAG
>JBDRGM010000016.1:0-33885 GCA_043817815.1 archaeon | reverse complement strand
TTTTATTTTGCTGTAAAATGGCAACGAGGAAATTAAAAAATAATAAAATAAAAAAGAGTGAAATTGGTTCGGAAGTAACGATTCACCGTCGAGGAAAACGCAAAGGATTAAACATTTCCCCTATTTCCGACGACCTAAAACATACTTCCCAAATTGCCCGGTGTTCGAATCCTGGTGGGGCTATCCTTAAAATGGAAGAAGAATTTATTGAAGAAATTGATTTTGAAGGGAATATTATAGCAACACATCCAAAAAATTTACTCAAAGAAAAAATGTTTACCCACAAGGTTGTTTTGATTCTTCCAAAAACAAAAGACAATAAAATAATCTTGAGTAAAAGAGCCAAAGATAAACATCCTTTTCCTGGAATATGGTGTTGTGCAGTAGGACGAAAAGTTTCAACAGGAGAGACAGAAGAACAAGCTGCATTAAGAGAAATGCAAGAAGAGATTGGAGTTATTAAAAAAATAACAAAAGTTACTTCATTTAATTATGACAAAGAAGATTATAATGGAATGTTCACTATTTTTACTTCTGAAATCTCACTTGATGAATTAACTCCAGATACTTCTGAAATAGAATATCTAAAAGATTTTCATCTAGATGAGATAAAAGATTTAATAGAAAAATCTCCTGAAGAATTTGCTCCAACATTTATTGTAGCTATAAAAAAATTTCTGTCTGCTTTAAATAAAACTTCCAATCAACAAATTTAAATACTTCTTATACATAAACTAACCATGGCAAAAGAAAAAGAAATTGGAACAGTTTCCAGTTACTTTAGTCATGTAGGTGTTGCTGCAATAAAACTTTCAGGCAAACTGGAAGTAGGAAACAAAGTGCACATAAAAGGGAATACAACAGATTTTGAAGTAGATATAGACAGTATCCAAATAGAAAGAAAAGATGTGCAAAAAGCAAAAAAAGGAGACCATATAGGAATCAAAGTTCCTGACAAAGTTAGACCTAATGACAAAGTATTTCTTGCATGATAAAATGAATCTCAAAATTAATGAAGTAAATTCTAACATAATCCCAATTCTCTTAAAAAGTATTTTTATTTATCCCACAGACACAATATATGGTCTAGGATGCAACGCAGAAAATAAACAACTAGTTGAAAAAATAAGAGAAATAAAAAAAAGGGATAATAATCCTTTTTCAATAATTGTTCCAAGCATTAATTATATCCTCAAGAATTTTGAAACAACTGAAAAAGAAATAAAAAAATTTCTTCCAGGACCCTATACATTAATACTAAAAAAGAAAGACAAAAACTCCCTAACACATCTCTCTGACACAGACTACATTGGAATAAGAATTCCTTCACACCCACTTACAAAATTTCTCCAGCAAACAGGAAAACCAATTGTAACAACATCAGTAAATATTTCAGGACAAAAACACGCAAGCAAAATTAAAGAAATTGACTCAGCAATTTTAAACAAAGTTGATTTAATAATTGATGGAGGAACTCTTCATGGAAAACCTTCAACACTCATAAAAAATGGGAAAGAAATTAACAGATAGATTTTTATACAAAAGAGAACAAACTTTATCAGCCCCGATAGTACAGAGGCCAAGTATGCCGCCCTCTCAAATTGATAGATTAAAGAGAGGTGAACGATTCTCGATGAGAGAGGAAGTCTATGCATCTCAATGCAACCACTCTTTGAGGATTCATTATACAGGTGAAAATCCAAAAATATGGATAAGCCTGTGTTTGGAGAACGGCGGTGACCCGGGTTCAAATCCCGGTCGGGGCATTTTTAAATGTGTTCGTTATTCAGTTCTAAAACAAGAATACATTTAACAGATTTTCTCCAACCCCAAACTTTAAAAACCATTTTCATTATTTCTTATCATGAAAAGATCCTCACGTAGATGGAAAAAAAAGCGTCAGATGCGCTGGAAATGGCAAAGAAAGCGACTTAAAAAAGAAAAGCGAAAGAGAAAACAAAGACGTGCTAGAAGTAAATAACTCTCCTCAACAACAATAATCTTTATTAACCAACCCCTTATATTTTAACTATGATAAGTGGAATATGGACAGAAAAATACAGACCTTCTAAATTTGATGAACTCGTTGGACAAGAACAGATTATCAAAAGAGTTCAATCCCTAACAAATTCTCTAAACATCCCACACCTATTATTTGCAGGTCCTGCAGGAACAGGAAAATCAACATTAGCATTAATTGTTGTAAAAGAACTTTTCAAAGAAACATGGAAAGATAATTACTTAGAATTAAACGCATCTGATGAAAGAGGAATAAACGTTGTAAGAGAAAAAGTAAAAAGCTTTGCAAGAACAAAGTCACTAGGAAACGTTCCTTTCAAAGTCATTTTCTTAGACGAAGCAGACGCACTGACACCAGAAGCGCAACAAGCACTAAGACGAACAATGGAAAACTATTCCGCAACATGTAGATTTGTTCTCTCATGTAATTACTCAAGCAAAATAATAGACCCAATACAATCAAGATGTGTAATTTTCAGATTTAAGTTACTAGAAAAAAGGGATATTGAAAAAGTAATCAACAGGATAGCGCAACAAGAAAATCTAACAGTAAACCCAGACTCAATCGAAGTGCTATATGAAGGAAGCGAAGGAGATTGCAGAAGAGCCATTAACATCTTGCAATCAACAGCTTCAATATCTCCATCAATAACTTCTGAACTTATCTCAACAATAATCTCAAATGCAAAACCAAGAGACATCAAAGTTGTTCTTGACTATGCCCTTTCAGGAGACTTTCAAGCATCAAGAGAAAAACTTTTAGATGTCATGTTAAAGCAAAGTATCTCAGGACAAGATGCAATAAAAGCAATTCAAAAAGAAATCTGGAATCTTCCAGTTGAACCTGAAATAAAAGTCAAACTCACAGAAAAAACAGGTGAAATAGAATTCAGAATCACAGAAGGCTCTGACCCTTTTATCCAATTACAATCTCTACTTGCGAGTTTTGTGCTTGCTGGTTTGGGGAAAGAGTGAAATGGGAATACAAGTTGAATTTAATCCAGATCTAGCATTAAGGGAATTTGGAACAAAAGGTAGACTAGAAGAAGAATGCCTTCCAGAAAAATTAAAACAGGACAAAATATATCCCTTTCTCAAAAAAGGTCAAAGAAATTATTGGTTAAGCGGAGAAATCCCCTTATTAGAAACTAAAGGAAATCAAAAATTATCAAGACCTCTTGCAAGCATAACAATAATAGAAGCTACACATTTTCTTAAAGACAACAAACCATACACCAGAGGAACCTACAAAATAAATGAAGTTTACGATATAAAAGACCCAACAATTAATTTTGAGGGATTTGCTAAAGTTTAAGATGACATGGACAGAAAAATACAGACCAAAAACATTTGAAGATTTTAAAGGGCAAGACATAGCTCTAAATCAGATAAAACAATTTGTCAGTAGTTTTCTCCTTGTTCCAATTTCTTCCCGAAAAACCAGTAAAAAAGCCCTACTCCTTCATGGACCACCCGGAACAGGAAAGACAACAATCGCTTATGTAATCGCAAACGAAACAAATTCAGAAATATTTGAATTAAATGCTTCAGATATAAGAAACAAAGAAAAACTACAAGAAATTCTAAAACCTGCCATTGAACAACAATCTCTAATCAAAAAATCAAAGATAATTCTCATCGACGAAGCAGACGGAATAAGCGGATATTACGACAGAGGAGGAGTCTTAGAACTAATAAAACTAATTGAAACAACAAACTATCCAGTAATCATAACTGCTAACGACGTATGGAGCAAAAAGCTAAGTCCACTAAGAAAAAAGTCAGAACTCATTCAATTAAAAGAAATCCCTTATGATACAATAAAAAAAATCCTAATTGATATCTTAAGAAAAGAAAACTGCTTTGTTGATAACAAAATTCTAACAGATATTGCAATAAAATCAAAAGGAGATTTAAGAGCAGCAATAAATGATTTACACTCAGTATCAAAAGCAGGAGCATGTGAAACCATCGACGAGAGAAACAAAGAAACAGACATCTTCAACGCTCTAAGAACAATATTCAAAACAAAACCAACAAATGAAACCCTTGGTGTTTTTGATTCAGTAAACATGCCAATAGATGAAATTCTTCTTTGGATGGAAGAAAACATTCCAGCAGAATATTCTGGAGTTGAACTTGCAAAAGCATATGAAGCACTTAGTAAAGCAGACATTTTCAAAGGAAGAATCTACAGGCAACAATACTGGAGATTCCTCATCTATGAAAATATATTTCTAAGCTATGCCATATCTACAGCAAAACAAAACATAAAACAAGGTTTTACAAGTTACAAAAAACCAACGCGAATTTTAAAAATCTGGCTCAACAACCAACGAACAGTAAAAAAGAAAAGCATCACTCAAAAATACGCAAAGCTTGTTCACATCGGACAAAAACGCGCACTGCATGAATTCCCAATAATAAAACAAATCATCAACTCAAACCCAAAAATTCAAAAAGAACTTAAATTAAGTGAAGAGGAAATTGGGTATTTAATGAAATAAAAAGTTTTATAAATTAAACTACCAAATTATTTCTATGAATCTGAAAAAAGATTTGCAAAGAACTCTTGAAAGAAATCCTAATCTCAGAAATTGGCATGAGTTTGCAGTTAAAGGTATGACTTCTCACCAAGGAGGAGGTCTCTTAATGGGAACTTATCAAGATTATGAAAGAGGAATACAATATATATTTAGCTTTCTAATGGGAATTGGATTTGAAACAGGAGAATTATTAAAAGAAAAATTAACAAAAGTGATTAATTATGAAGTCTTCTAAATCAACAATTCCCACTCGCAGTTGTTGAAATTTCATCAAGCACTGTTGAACATTCTTCTGGAGCATCATTAAATGCCCCACAAACAACTGTCTTAAATGCTTCTGCATTTCTTGCAGGATTAGCCTTTACTCCGTTGATAACTAATGTTGGAGAACCAGTCACTCCAAGTTTTTTAGCACGAACAACAGCATCTGAAAGCAAGTCATTTCCTTTTGAATCAACACAACTCAAAACTTCATCAGAATCAATTCCCAAAGACTCCATTAATTTAACCGCCTCGGTCTTATCACATTCAACGTCTTTTGTTGAACCACATTTAGAATAAATATCTTTTGCAAATCCTGCTGCATAATCCCAATATTTCTCAGGAGCAACTTCCTGTATGCATTCCTGAATTTTATTTTCTTGTGTTTCAAAAGGACCGTGTCCGTCGTGATATAATACTGCTTTGAAATCTGCATAATCTCCTAAAAGTAAAGCAACTTCAGCTAAAGGACTCTGCGCCTGAACACCATAAGGACAATACCCCCAGATAAATAATTCAACAATTGGTTTGTCAGATTTAGGAATATCTTGTGCTTGAGAGGTAGTTTCTCCTTGTGTAGATGCTTTAATATCTAAAGGAACTAAACCTCCTGATAAAAAATACTTCCCATCTTTAGTAACCATCAAAGGAACATCACTCCCATCAATAGCCAATGTAACCTCATAAAAATTTCCTGCATCTTCAACCCCAACTAACTCTGCGTCTGCTCCCTGGGCTTTTGCAAATTCCAAGAACTTATCTCCTGCATCAGAACCAGAAATTGTACCTCCAGTAATATTTCCTGTTCCTCCAAAAGTTCCAATAAGAAGTATTAAAGTCAAAACACCTAAAACAAGTGTTGACAAAATAAAAGGATTCTCCCTCATTTTATCAGTAAGATTATCTTTTCCAAAACTCTGGTTTTTATTATCCTTCTTTTCAAAATTATCTTCAGATTCAGAATTCTCCTCTTCCTTTTTATTTTCCTTTTTATTTTCCTCTTTTTTCTCAGTTTCTTTTTCTTCCATTACAAATAAATGAAAAAAGCTTTTAAAAACATTTTGGTGGAATTAGATTCAAATCAATTCTCCAAAACAATTAAAAATCTATCTAACTATCCCAAAAGATGTACAACATCATAGTTGGAAGAGGCGAGTCAGATAAACAAAATTTTGGTGAAAAAGGACTAACTTTTATTGGAAAAGGTTATGTGAAAATGGGGCAATATACTTCCTTAAGTAATAAAATTTTAATGGATGTTGCAAGAAGTCACGTAATCCTCGTCGCTGGAAAAAGAGGCTCTGGAAAAAGCTACACGCTTGGAGCAATAGCAGAAGAGCTTTCTAACCTCCCAAAAGAAATCTCTCAAAATATTACTTCACTAATTTTTGACACAATGGGAATCTACTGGACAATGAAATATCAAAATGAAAAAGACAGAGAACTGTTGCAAGAATGGGGCTTAACACCAAAAAATCTTCCAGTAAAAGTATTTGTTCCATTTGGACATTTCGACAAGTACATAGAAAAATCAATTCCAGTAGACGAAAAATTTGCACTAGACATAACAGAATTAACTGCTGACGATTGGATTACAACATTTGGATTAGACATTATAAATCCCGTATCTGTTTTAATTGAAAGAATTTTAAGCAAATTAAGGGAAAAGAAAACGTATAATCTAAAAGAGATAATTTCAAATTTAGGAAAAGATGATAAAACAGGAACAGAAATAAAAAACGCTGCAATAGGTTTGTTTGAAGCAGCAAACACCTGGGGGATATTTGCAAAGAATCAACAACAAAAAACACAAGTCAAAGATTTACTCTCTGCAGGAACAACTTCTGTTTTGGATTTAAGTGTCTATAATTCAGTAGGGGCTTTTAATGTAAGGGCATTAGTAATAAGTTTACTCTCAAGAAAAATCTTCAACCAAAGAATGGATGCGAGGAAAAAAGAAGAAACAGTGGCTCTCTCAAAAAGATTAGATTATCTACAATCTTCAAACAAAAAAGAAAATCCTCTTGTTTGGATTTTTATCGACGAAGCTCATGAATTCTTACCCTTAAATGAAAAAACAATTGCAACAGATGCATTAATCCAATTACTCAGAGAAGGCCGTCAGCCAGGAATATCTCTTGTCCTTGCAACTCAACAACCTGGACAAATACATAGAGATGTTATGACCCAATCAGATATTGTAATCTCCCATAGAGTTACCTCCCAACAAGACTTAGAAGCACTCAATCAAATTATGCAAAGCTATGTTTTAGAAAGCATAAAAAAACAAATGGACGACTTACCAAATCTAAAAGGTTCAGCAATAATCCTCGACGATAACTCAGAAAGAATCTATCCAATGAGAGTCAGACCTAGATTTACCTGGCACGGAGGCGAAGCACCAACTGCTGTTAATGTTGAAAAGGAATTATAAAATGAGGGGATACATTCAATGTCCAATACATGAAGAAGGTAAAACACGCCAAATCACTTCCTTAGCAGATACAATAACAATCTGCCCTGAATCAAATTGCCCATATGAAAAAGGTGTCAATTTTGGACAGGGGGTGAGGGAGGATTCTAAACAAAAAAGATTTGTTTTAGATGATGGTTTTGTAGGAAACCTTGAATGTACAAGGGATGGATTAATCAAGTGGAACAAATATCTCCTTCAGAAGTTTACAAAAAAATTTGATGTTATGAATAATCCTTCTCCTCTTTACAAAATCATAAAATCAACCCTCAACCTAATCCTATAAGGAGCAATCTCTCCAGCTTTTTTAATCTTCAAAATTTTAATTTTCTTTCCACACTTCTTAACCTCATCTTTAATTTTATCAACAACTAAATCAATTTCATCAACACCACAAAAATCATAATAAAAAATTCTCGTCCCTTTTTTACTCAAACTAAATGCCTCTTTCAAAAAACTATCTTTTAATTGTGGACGCGGCATAACTATTACATCGAATTTGCGTTTTCCAAGCGCCTCAGCAACTCTTTTAACATCCCCTCCTACTAACTCAACTCTATTCTTAACATTATTTAATTCAATATTTAACATAGCATACTTATTTGCTTCTCTGTTTATCTCATTTGAATAAACTTTACCTGCCTTTGAATTCTTAGCAATAACAATTGAAAAAGGTGCAACACCTGCAAACATAACCAAAACACTTTCTCCTTTCTTAATCCTTTCTGCAATCTCTTTCCTTTCATTACTTAAACGAGGAGAAAAATATGTCTTGTCAATATCAAACCTAAACACACATCCATTCTCATGATACAAAACCTCCTTACTCTTTTCACCTGCAATCCATTTTGTCTCTGGCTTTCGTAATCGGCCTTTAATCTTCCCTGTCTTTTCTAAAACAGTTTTAATTGATTTATTTTTCTTCATTAACTTTTCAGCAAACCGTTTCTTATCTTTAACCTTAAAGTCATACGGAAATTTCACTAAAGCAATGTTTCCAAGGATATCAAATGATTGTGGGGTTTTCATTTTAAAAATTAAATAACCTCCCATAATCTTTGTGGCTCATCCAATCAAGAACAATTGCAAGTATCTGAATCTTATCTGGAGAAGACACAGAATACAACAATCTCCACCTGCTTCTTAAGTTATATATCCATAAATTATCAATACCATATTTCCTAGAAAATTCCCTTGGAATTAATTTCTTTTTTACATTTCTTCCACAAAAAACATTTTCACTGATTTCAGCAGTAGCCTTATCAATTTGTTTGTACAAATCAACATCAGTCTCTTTAAGAATTTCAAATGCTTCTTTCAATTTTTCATCTGTAAATTTTATTATCCCTTCCATTTTAAATCATCTCTGTTCAGATATCTCTGTGCAAGCCTAGGATTCCAAATATAAACCACATAACCATCTCTATCATAAACAATCTTAAGGTTTCCCTCAAGATACTCCATTATAACCTGAAAAGTCTGCCACATAACCTTCTTAGGTAAATTATTAAATAACTCTGTCTTCTTATATTCCCCGCTATTCTCATCAATAAATTTCTCAACCATCAACACTGTCTGAAGTGTCGGAGATCTCGCAACCCCCTTAACAACCTTATATGATTTTTTTTGTTTTATCTGCGATGCCATACTAATCATATCAATTGATACTATTTAAGTTTTTCTATTAAGAAACCTAAGAATGCTCGTTTTATGTATGTGGTGTTCCTGCAGATGTAGCAGTATCTAACTGAATTTCTCTTATCAATTCTCTTCCAATATCTCTAACCCATTCTCTAAACTTTTTATTACCTATAATAATGAATATTGCTACTAATCCAGAGATAGAAATAAACATAACAGGAGCCCCTCCAACACTTATTAACTCCCCCCACCAACTACCAGTCAAAGGATGAAAACCTTTTCCAACCATTTCACCTGTAACAAATGAAACAAGAATATAAAAATTAAAAGCAACATAATAATACCACCCAATCAACTGAAAAATTATTTTTAGAACATTTGTTTTTCCCTGAAGAAGCATGGCTGAAAAGAAAAACATTACTACAAGAGGGACCATTGCTAACATTGTTAATGCAAGAGCACCATAACTCGTTATAGAGGCCATGAGGTCTGTTTGGTTAATAAGTGAAATTGAAAGAAACGCTACAGGAATAGAAAAAAGCCATTTAAGTATAGGATTCTTAGGCCAACCAGCTGCAGAAAATATACTAAACAAAAAGATAGAAAGAATTCCAAAGAAAGTCCATCTAATATATGCCTCTCCAAAATTCGCTTTTCCCATCAACACGCTAGTTAATTTACCAAAAAAACCACCCAAAGAAGATGAAGATCCCCCACTACTCAAGGTTCTTTTCAATACTCCTCCTGAACCACAATCTGCAACAGCATCCACAACATCACTATCAGCACACTGTACAGAATTACCAGTAATTACATTATCAACACCAACAAAATTCACAGCAATAAAAGCAACAACGAATAATCCGAGGGTTATAGCTAATAATTGTTTATCACTAAAACGAGACTTAGATTTTAAAGAACTTTTTTTAACACTTCTCTTCACACCCTTCTTTTTCATAATTATTAAATAAGTTTATCATTTATAAATATTTCTAAAAAAAGACTACTAATTCGTTATTTACAAACTTGTGATAATTTTCCCATTTTCATTCCTAAAACCATCTCTCGAGGACAATATTAAAATAAGCTCTACAAATTTGAGCGTAATATTTTCTAGGATAAATTTATAAAAACCTATTTACTAATTCAAATATGAAAAAAAGCATCTTAATATTCCTAACAATCTTGTTCTCAATTAGTTTCATAAGTGCATATTATTATAGTTATGGAAGTTTTTCAATTGGAAATTTTATTGAATCTAACTGGGAAAATATTTTTCTTATTGGGATATTATTAAGTTCTTTTGCTTTACTTAACTTGGGATTATTAAAAGGCTTAAAAGATAGAACCACTTCTGCGATTATTAGTTTTGTTGTAGCATTATTCATAACTGCAGGAGTTCATTTTAGTGGAATCAACCTAGAAGGATTATTTAACAATATTGGATTTTCAAGTGATGCATTATACACTCTTGTTCCTCTTATAATTCTAGGGTTACTTGTTCTTATGGGAATTATCTGGGGATGGGGAAAATCATTATTAATCGTTGGATTATTTTTAATAGCCTCAAATTTCTTTGTTTATTCAGCAGGAACAATTGCAATAATCGGAGTAATTTTGTCAATCATTGGAGCAATAATTTGGGAAAGATTCCCAAAAAAACCCAAAAAGACAAACCATAGAGATGGTCCATATTATTAACCATTCCCAACAATTCCCCTCAATAAACATTCTTCCTATAACCAATCCTCAACACAACAATTCTATTTCCAGAAACAACAACATCAACAATCACTCGATATTTCATAACTCTTAATCTCCAAAGTTTATGCCCTTCCAATCTTTTCAAATATCTAAATGGATTTTCTTTTAAAGAATCAATTTTCATTGAGATTATCTTCGCATCCCTATCAGACAATTTATTAAAAAACTTTTGGGCTTTTTTTGAAAACTCTATAGAATACATATTAATCCAACACTATCCCTCTTTCCTTTAAAACTTGTTCAAAAGGAACAGTCTCTCCTCGTTTTACCTCTTCTAACGCAATTTTAATTTCCTCAATTTCCTCATCACTCAAAATATCTTCTTCAGCCTCGTCTAAAAGAATATTAAGAACAACATCATAAGAATCTCTCTCATGCTGTTTAAACATCTTTAATCTTTCAAGAGTTTCTGCATTAACTTGAATAGTTGTTTTCATGTTATATAGTAACTATAACAACTATATAAATATTTCTAAAAACAACTCTCGACCTCGCACGAGTTATTAACCAATCCATCTAGCCAACCCCAAAGGTCTCTCAACTTTCTCTAACCAAACCAACTATCCAAACCTTTCTGCTTCCCAGCCTCCTTCATCTTCCTCAACTTATCCAACTGTTTCTCAACTCTCTCCTCTGAAAAATCATGTCTCTCAACTAAAATCTCTTTTATTTTATCTTCATTAATTTTTCCAAAATCAAAATCAGCATCAACAAGTTCTGGTTTTTTAAATAATTCAAAAATTTCTCTCCAATCAAACCTGTCCTCAAGAGGTAAACTCATTATCTGTTCTTCAACACTTTGAAAAATAAAAATAGGCTGTTTATATTTTTGAACAATTTGTAATGCTTTTTTCTGTCCTATTCCAGGAATTCCTTTTGGATTATAATCAGTGCCAACTAAAATCCCCAAACAAATCAACTGGTCCAAATCAATCTCCAACAAATTCAAAACTTTTTCCAACTCAATCATTTCTGGCTTTACCTCCATCCAACCAGAAAAAGTTTTTCTTCTACTAGCCAAAGTCAAATTCTGAATCAATTTTGGCGCACCAAAAAGCAAACTATCATAATCTTGACTCACACTTGCATAAACCTCCTCCTTAATTTTACAAAGATACGCCGCCTCTGCTTCTCCCTCTCCAAGCGCTTGCACAACAAAAATTCCCATTGCCTCAAGCAACTCCTTACTTTCTTTAATCATCTCATCGTTAAGCCGAACCAACTGACGACCATATCTTCCCATAGCACTAATATCTTCCTCCTGCTTTGCCATCTCATATCTTTCTTCAGCCAAATCCCTTCCCTCTTTTCTTTTCTTATGTGTTCGCGCTTTTAACGCAGGAGCATCACCATCAAAAACATAAACCAATTTAATCCCTTCACAAAGCAAAGCAATATTTCTATAAAAAATCCCAGAAAGATGACTTGTAATCCCCTTCCCATCATCCATCAAAGGTGTTCCATCTTGCTGTCTAATTGTGGACAGAAACTGATACAGAATATTATAAGCATCGACACAAACAGTCTTCCCTCTAAGATTACTAATCTCAATCTCCTTACGCGGAATAATGTCCCTAATATTTAGTCCCATTTTACTAAAATACACAAGATAAAGAAATATAAATAGTTAACTAAAAAAAGATATAAGATAATCAAGCATTCACCACTTCTAGATCAAAACTCATTTGGGGGCAATCTATCTCAGTAACTTCATCCCCTCTAACCCATCTAATTTTACTAAAATCTCCCTTAAATCTTTTATAAACTTTATCAGCAATACCCCTCCCTATAGCCCCACTTGAATCCTCGTCGGGACGATAATTTAAGTATTCTTTTCTAAGCTCATCTTCCATAAACAACCTAAAATTAAGAATATATAAATCTTCTGTTAAAGTTTAAATAACTCCCATTCTTTCTTAATTCATGAAAACCCAATTCATCCCAATAGACTATGATTACTTTGATTTCAATGGAAAAAATTATGCAAAAATAGTTGGACGCGACGACAAAGGAAAAAGGATCTGTATTATTGATTCCTGTCCAGTCTATCTCTGGGCAATTTTAGAAAATAATCTAAAGCAAGAAAAGATAATTAAACTTATTTCAAAAATTGAAAAAATAAAACTCGATTCAAAAGGAAGAGAGACAAAAGTTGAAAAAGTAGAACTCCATGATAAAAACTTCCTTGGAAAAAAAGTAAAAGCACTAAAAATATTCGCAACAAACTATAAAGACCTTCACGAGATTGCAAGTCATCTAGGAGATAAATACATTGAAAAACGAAGAGGGTATGACTTAGGGTTTATAACTCATTACATAATTGAAAAACAACTCAACCCTTTACACTGGTATGAAATTGAAGGAGAACTATTAAACAACTCACCCAAATTTGGAGGAATTGATATGGCAATGAATGTTGATATGTGTATTAATCTAGAAAAAATAAATAAAGTTGAGAAAAAAGAGTTCTCTCCAAAAGTCCTAGCCTATGACATTGAAACAGATGAATTCAAAATAGGTGAAGGTGAAATATTAATGATTTCTTTGGTTTCAGACAATTTCAAAAAAGTAATCACTTGGAAAAAACCAAACGAGAAACAAATCAATGCGACTTCCGTCGGAGGCATCGAAAGAAGTCGCCGTTCAGCGATTCGAGGAAGTTCGAAAGAAACCAGCGGGTGTCTTTCATATGTTGAATATGTAAAAGACGAAACAGAATTATTAGAAAAATTCATAGAATATGTTAAAAAAATATCACCTGATTTTCTCGTCGGTTATTTTTCAGATGGATTTGACTTGCCATATCTAAAATCACGAGCAGACAAACACAAAATAAAACTATCCCTCGGATTAGATGAAACCCAACCAAAATTTTCAAGAGGAATGAACCTCACAGGAAAAATAAGCGGAATCGCACATATTGATATTTTAAAATTCATAAGAACAGCTTATGCACAATACATGCAATCAGAAACACTCTCCCTAAACGAAGTGGCAAATGAATTTTTAGGGGACACTAAAAAAGATTTCAAAATTCAACACTCCTCAAAACTCGACACAAAAGATTGGACAAAATACTTTGAATACAATTTACACGATTCAGTCTTAACATATCAACTCTTTGAAAAATTCTGGCCAGACCTGCTTGAATTCACAAGAGTTGCAAAAGAACCAATCTTTGATGTCTCAAGATTTGGTTTATCAAAACACGTTGAATCATACATCTTGCACAACTTACAAAAGTTTAATGAAATACCTGAAAAAAGACCAACCCATGATGAAATACAAGAAAGACGAACAAGACAACCTTCTGTTGGAGCATTTGTCTACGAACCAATTCCCGGTCTCTACGAGAACATTGCATTTTTTGATTTCACCTCAATGCACACAAGTATAATTGTCTCATTCAATCTATCAAAAGCAACACTCTTAGAAAAAAAAGAAAAAGATTCTTATGAATCTCCAGAAATAGAATACAAAGGTAAAAAAACAAAATTCTATTTTGAAAAAAAACCAGGATTTTTCCCAACACTGGCAAAAGAAATTTTCGAACAACGAAAAAAATTCAAAACAGAATACAAAAAAAATCCAAACCAAATTACAAAAGCACGAAGCAATGCATTTAAATTACTCTCTGCATCTGTTCATGGTTATGTTGCATTTTTCGGAGCAAGATATTTTTCAGCAGAAGCTTCAAATTCAATACTTGCCTTTGTTAGAAAATTAAACAAAGAAGCAATTGAAAAAACAAAAAAAGCAGGCTTTGAGGTTATCTACGCAGATACAGATTCAATAGCATTCACCATAAAAGATAAATCAAAAAAGCAAGTCTTAGAATTTTTAAAAAAATTAAATTCTGAACTTCCAGGAATAATGGAACTTGAACTCGAGGGTTTTTTCAAAAGAGGTTTGTGGGTAACAACTAGGGCCGGAACAACAGGAGCAAAAAAGAAATACGCTCTTATAAGCGAAGATAAAAAATTAAAAATAAGAGGTTTTGAAACAGTTAGAAGAGATTGGTGTAGATTGTCAAGGAATCTGCAAAGTGAAATAATTAAAATGATTTTAGAAGAGGGAAATGAGAAAAAAGCAATAGAACACGTAAAAGAGATAATCAAAAACATAAAACAAAGAAAAATCAACCCAGAACTTTTAATAATTCGAACACAGCTAAAAAAACCACTCTCAGAATACAAGGCAATCTCCCCCCACGTAATTGCAGCAAAAAAAATGAAAGAACAGGAACTTCCAATAAGCCAAGGTAATTTAGTTGAATATTACATTGCAGAAACACAAGGTAATAAAAAACTTGTCAGAGATAAAGTAAAACTCCCGGACGAAAAAGGAGAATACAACATAGAATATTATTTAGAAAGACAAATCCTTCCAGCAGTTGAAAATATTTTCCAAGTATTCAATGTAAATATCAAAGAAGTTATTGACGGTAAAAAACAAACCAGCTTAAGTGATTTCTAAAGATTTAAAAATAATAAAAGACCCTCATTAATATGCAAAGAGGGATAATTTCAACAACAATTGCGGTGATAATTGTCCTATCATTAGGTGTTTTATATTATTTAAGTTTTACAGGAAAGGAATCAGTGACATTAATGATAGCTGCCCCAATACTCACACTAACAGCAGCAATCATCTGTTTTAGGAATATTTTAAAATTAGAAAAAAGCGCCAAAACAACAATCTCAAAAATTATTCTTTGGATTCCAATTGTACTTGCGATAATCGTGACAGTTATCTTGTTTGTAGCATATATTAATTTAATACTCGATTTTGTTAAGGACGGAACTAGCCTTGGAAAAACAGAAAGAATTTCATGGATTATACTTGGAGGTATGTATCTAATATTTTCATCAGTAATATGGATTGCAGAAGGGATTTTTATAATAAAATTTGATAAAAATACAACAACAAAATTAGGTAAAAGAGTGACAGTTATAGTTGGAATTATCTTATATGGATTTACAGCATTTGCAAGTTTTGTACTCATGGCACTTCCTCACGTCAGCATGGGAACTTATGGAGTTCCACTACATAGGCCCAATCAAAAATGAGGGAGATTTCTAAATACTTAGGCAATATCACAATAGAAGATGCAAAAGAGGAAATACCAAAAAAACTTCCTCTTATAACAAGAAAAGAGAAAAAAAGCTATTTCTATTTTAGAAGAAAAGATTTCAAAACAGGTAGTGTAGGTAACTTGGGTTACTTAATTTTAGAAGAAATAGACAATGAATCTAATTGTCAACAAGTCTTAGAAAGATTATCAAAAAAATCAAAAGTTCCATATTTTATACTTGCAGATTTATTTATGAGCTACTTGAAAATATTACAAGATTTAGATTTAATAAAATTAAATATAAAAATAGATAAAAAAATTCCCAATAAAAAACCTAAACAGCAATTTCTATCTGCCCCAATTCAGATAGCAATCTTACTAACAAATGAATGCAATTTGAGATGTTCTCATTGTGGAAATGAAAATAGAGAGAGAAAAGAAAATGAATTGACAGAAGAAGAATGGTTTAAATTTACAGATGAATGTAGTAAAATGAATGTATTTGTTTTCAATGCTTCTGGAGGGGAACCATTCATGAGAAAGAATTGGTATGATATTCTAAACTACGCTAGAAAAAAAGGAATAGAAATAGGAATAACTTCAAATGGAACTTTAATAGACGAACAAATTGCTAAAAAACTAAAAGAACTTGATATATTCATTATCCATCTAAGTTTAGATGGTATTGAAGAAGTACATGACAGTTTTAGAAATCAAGAAGGAGTTTTTAAAAAAGTATTAAATGCAATAAAACTCTTAAAAAAATACAATATTCCGTTTGGAGTCACTACAGCAATATCTAAAAAAAATTTACATAACCTTGATCAATTAAAAGAATTTATCAAAAAGAACAAAATTCAATCATGGGAAGTTTATTTCGCAATTCCTATTGGATGTATGGACAAAAAAGAAGTATTGGAAGATAAAGAAATTATAGAACTTGCAGAAAAAATCTCACAATACAAAAACGAATTAAAAGACACAAAAATTTTTGTTGGAGATAATTTAGGTTATCACAGTAAATACAAAATGCAAGAAAGTTGGAATGGGTGTCAAGCAGGATTAAGCATATGTGCTGTTGATTCTGAGGGAAATATAAAAGGATGTCCAATTCACCCTAACAATTTAATTGAGGGAAATATAAGAGAAAAACCATTCTCAGAAATCTGGAATAACAAAAATTCTTTTTCATACAACAGAAATCCCAAAAAATTAAAAAAACATTGCAAAAAATGCAAATTTTCAAAAACATGCAGAGCAGGGTGTAAATCATCAATGTACTCACAAGGAACAGATTTCAAATATAATGATTTATGTCTTTATCACATATTAAAAAATAAACTACCTTAGAATTCTTATCTATTATTATACAAATCATCGCGAGACACATCTTCAAAACTACGGCTCTCAGAAAATCGATTAATTATTACCGAAAGTTTATCTCCCACATAATCTGCAACCAATTCATAAGAAATAATTGCAAAAACAAGTCCTGTTCCTTTTAGAACAAGAGATCCCACATCACCCATAAAATACTAAATCCTTAACATTTTAAAAACCTAACTATCTTTTCAAATACATGGAAACTCCCGACCTCGCACAAGTAATTAATAATAAACAATACTCTCTACCACGAAATCGCTCACCACAACTCAAACCCCTCTTCACTGAAAGAATGCAAGAACTACTTCCTGACAAAGAAGATTATCAAAAATATTTAGAAATCTTAAAAGTTCCTCCAGTAAAATCAATTCGCTGCAACAAACTAAAAATCTCTCCAACTGAATTAAAAAACAAACTTGAAAAAAAGAATTGGAAAATATCTCAACCATGGAAAAATTACCCAGAGGTTATGATTGTTAAGGGAAAAACACAATCAAAAGAAACTAATAATAAAAAAACTCAACTCAACTCAAAATTACAACAGACTTCAAATTCTTCATTAACTACACCAAATCAATCGCGAGAAGATTTGAAATCTTCTTTGACCGCCATTCGGGAGGGTGGGCGGGGGATGGTGGCGGACATCAAATCTCCGAGCCAAAACCTCATTGACCTTGAACCAGGCGAATTAGGACGCTCTCTTGAACATCTCTTAGGTTATTATTATATACAGGAACTCGCAAGCATGTTACCAATCATCGCATTAAATCCAAAACAAGATGAAATGATTTTAGACTTATGCTCTGCACCTGGAAGCAAAACAACCCAAACAGCTTCGGAGATGGAAAACACAGGAACAATAATTGCAAATGAAGTTTCAATGGGAAGATTGAAAATTCTAGCATCAAACTTAGAAAGATGTGGTGTCACAAATACCATAATCACCAAAAAAGAAGGTATAGCATTATGTAAAAAATTAAAAAGAGAGAATTTCCAATTTGATAGAATCCTCGTCGATGCACCTTGCTCAGGAGAAGGAACATTAAGAAGTTCTCCAAAAACATACTTAATGTGGAACCCAAAAACAATCAAAGCTCTTTCAAGACTACAAAAAACATTAGTCTCATCTGCATTAGAAATTCTAAAACCAAATGGCACTTTAATTTACTCAACATGCACACACGCTCCAGAAGAAAATGAAGAAATTGTGGATTTTATTTTACAAAAATTCAAAAACAAAATTGAACTAGAACTCCTTAGATTACCTATTAAACCTAGACAAGGAATAAAAACCTGGCAAGACAACACTTATTCAAAAGAAGTAAAAAAATGCGCAAGAATTTATCCCCACGACAACAACACAGAAGGATTTTTCATTGCTAAATTTAAGAAGACAAAATGACACAAGAAAAAATAATAATTGTTTCAGGATATTTTGACCCTCTTCACGCAGGACATA
The DNA here is from genome assembly GCA_043817815.1 of archaeon. Classification (GTDB taxonomy): domain Archaea; phylum Nanobdellota; class Nanobdellia; order Pacearchaeales; family GW2011-AR1; genus JBDRGM01. Next base: position 15,265 of record JBDRGM010000016.1, on the reverse strand, counting down.
TTGAGTGTATGCAATTAGCAAAAAATCTAGGAGATAAATTAATAATAATTCTGAACACAGATGAACAATGCAAGATAAAAAAAGGTTTTGCATTTATGCCTCAAAATGAAAAAAAGAAAATCTTAGAAACCCTAAAACATGTTGATGAAGTTTTTATTTCAGTAGATAAAGATGCTTCAGTATGTGAATCAATTAAAGTGATTTCAAAAAAATATCCAAATAACAAAATAATCTTTGCAAAAGGAGGAGATAGATTTATTTATGAAATTCCAGAAACAAAATTATGCAAAGAATTAAATATAGACGTAGTCGACGGACTTGGTGAAAAAATCCAATCATCTTCAGACTTAATAAAAAACGCCGAGGAAAAAAAGAAACAAAATGACACAAATAAACATCCTCTCTAAAAAAGAAAAAACACAAATAACAGAACAACTAAACAAACAATTTGGAATAGGAAAAACAAACGGGATAATTACTACAAGTGGAAGAGAAAGATTATTCCTTTTTCAAGGCTCACTAACAGAAAAAGAAATTATGAATTTAGAACGAGCAAGAATAAATATAGAAAGAATCGGAGTTTATTTTGCAAAAGAGATAAATGGTCAGATACGATTAAGTATTGAGGGAACCCATTTATTCAAGGACCAAATCACAAAGAACATCTTCGAACTCAACGACGAACAGGCAGAACAATGGATGAAAGGTAATGAACTAGATATTCAAACAGGTAAAAATGATTTTTTAGTAATGAAATACAAAGATGATTTTCTAGGAACAGGAAAAGCATCTGAAAAAAAGATAAGTAATTTTATTCCTAAGAATAGAAGGTTAAAGGAAAATAGTTAAATATACATTTCCCAAAATAGGCAAGAAGAAATTAGAATCTTTCCTTTTTGATCAAAGTCAATTGCATACCCTCATCTAAATTTAAAAACAACCTTCTTCTTAGGATAACAACAATAAAACGAAAAAACTAAAATGAAACATTTGGATACAAATAAAATAAAAATAAGAACAGAACACCTTATTTTGGAACCTATAAGTATGAAGTTCAAAGAAGATATTTTTTCTGAATTTACAAAAGAGATAACAACTTATATGTATCCACAACCTCCTAAAGATATAAAGGAAACTGAAAAATTCATATTAGATTCAATTAGAGAAAACCATGAAAGAAAAAATATGCAAATGGTTATTTTAAAAAAAGGTAGTGGCGAATTCTTAGGGTGTACAGGATTACACAAAGTTAATACAAGAAACCCTGAATTAGGGATTTGGATAAAAAAATCCGCACATGGGAATAAATATGGTTTAGAAACAATAAGTGCCTTAAAAAAATGGGCAGATAAAGAACTGAATTACGACTATTTATATTATCCTGTTGCAAAGGAAAATATCGCAAGTAGAAAAATCCCTGAAATTCTAGGGGGGAAATTAATAAAAGAATTCGTTGGAAAAAATATAAAAGGAAAAAAGATGGAAGAAGTAGAATATAGAATATATAAAAAATCTAACACATCAAAATGAACACCTCAAAAATAATCCAAGCAGGAAAAATAGCATCACAAGTCAGAGACTTCATAAGACCACAAATAAAACCAGGAATTCCTCTTTTAGAAATCGCTGAGAAAATAGAAAATAAAATAATAGAACTTGGGGGCAAACCAGCTTTTCCAACAAACCTCAGCATCAACAATATTGCAGCACATTATACTCCAACACATAACGACGAGACAAAAGCTCACGGGCTTTTAAAAATTGATTTAGGAGTTCATATTAACGGTTGGATTGCAGACACTGCTTTTTCAATTGACTTAGAAAATTCAGACGAAAACAAAAAGTTAATTTTAGCATCAGAGAAGGCTCTTGAAAATGTAATTAAAATTTCTAAAGAAAATGTTTCAACAAATGAAATAGGACAAACTGTTCATGACACAATTGAATCTCTTGGGTTTTCCTCTGTGATGAATCTTGGAGGTCATGGACTCGATAAATATGATTTTCACTCAGAACCATTTATCCCAAATATTGATAACAAAAGAGGTACTCCATTAAAAAAAGGGCTTTACGCAATAGAGCCATTTGCAACAACAGGAACAGGCAAAGTCCACGACGGCAAACCTTCAGGTATATACCAATTAATAGACAATAAAAACACCAGAAGCCCACTCGCAAGAAAAGTCTTACAATACATTATAGACGAATACAAAACACTTCCATTTTGCTCACGCTGGATTGTAAAAAAATTCTCACCAACTGCTTTATTTGCGTTAAGACAATTAGAACAAAATGGAAATCTTCACCAATTCCCACAATTAATTGAATCACAAAATGCAATAGTCAGTCAGGCAGAACACACAATATTAATAGACAGCGACGGTGTTAAGGTTACTACTAAATAGGTTAGTCTTATTTGAAATCATCCAGTATTTCCTTGACTTTATAAAAATCAAGTTTAGGTTTCAAGATATATTCTCTTGCTCCCAATCCAACAGCTTCTTTTCCAATCTCTTCACCATATTCTCTAGCAGGGGAGAAATTCATATAAATTCTCAAATTATCTCCAAATTTCTCCATCAAACCAAACTCCTTTATCTTCCTTATCATCTCCAATCCATTTAAATTGGGCATTCCATGATCTGTCACCATTATTGTCTTAGGTTTTTCATCAGCCAATCCTTCTAGCAAAGAAAAACCTTCTTCTCCATCCTTAGCACCAAGAACATTATAATCAGAAAGCATTTCAACAACATCCCTAAAACTATCTCTAATCAATTCTTCATCATCAACAGTAATAAAATATTTTTTATCTCCCATAACAACCCCTAACAATTTTCATTTAAAAACCTTTCTATTTGTAATTACTAAGAAGTTAAAACAATTACCCTAAATAACTATTCTCCATTGGAACAGCTGCTTTTGCAGATTTCAAGAAATTATCTTCAACTTTTTTATAAACTTCAATAGTTGACTTATTCACACTTGGTTTCACCTTATTCAATGCTTCTTCAAAATGTTTTTTACAAACTTGCTTTGAATCCATAGACTCTCTCAACGCAAGCATTGCCGCTTCTCTTGCCAATGATTCTAAATCCGCACCAGTATATCCAATAGCTTTTTTAGAAATATCAACTAACAATTTCTTCTTCTCTGCTTCATTCAAAATTTTCTTACCATCTCCAATAGGCATTTTTTTTGTATGAACTTCCAAAATCTTCAATCTCCCTTCTTCAGTAGGAGCATTAACTAATAAAATTCTATCAAATCTTCCAGGCCTTAACAATGCAGTATCAAGCATATCTGGTCTATTTGTTGCAGCAACAACTAAAATATCTTTTAAATCTTCAAGACCATCCATCTCTGCAAGTAACTGATTCAAAACTCTCTCAGTAACCTTGGTTCCTGTTTCCTGTCCTCTCTTACCTGCCAAAGCATCAATCTCATCAAAAAAGATTATACACGGAGCTACTTGTCTTGCTCTCTCAAATATTTTTCTAACTCCTTCTTCAGACTTACCTACCCACATACTCAACAATGAAGGACCTTTAACTTGTATAAAATTCGCTTCTGATTCATTTGCAACTGCTTTTGCTAAAAGAGTTTTACCAGTTCCAGGAGGACCATAGAGTAAAATTCCCCTTGAAGGCCTAATCCCCATTTTCTCAAAACTCTCAGGATATTTCATTGGCCATTCAACTGCTTCAATAAGTTCTTCTTTAACATTATCCAGTCCACCAACATCTTGCCAAGTCACAGTAGGAGCTTCAACTAAAACCTCCCTCATCGCAGAAGGTCGAACAATTTTTAAAGAATCCATAAAATCTTCTTGTCTAACAATCAATTTTTCTAAAACTTCTGGAGGAATCAATTCATCATCAAGCTTAATCTCATGGAGATGCTTTCTTAAAACATTCATAGCTGCCTCTTTACTCAACGCTTCTAAATCTGCCCCAACAAAACCATGAGTCACAGAAGCAATTTTATTCAAATCAACATTTTTATCAAGAGGCATTCCTCTTGTGTGAATTTTCAGAACAGCAAGTCTACCTTCTTTACCCGGAACACTAATAGCAACCTCTCTATCAAATCTTCCAGGTCTTCGTAAAGCACTATCAATAGAATTAACCCTATTAGTTGCCCCAACAACTATCACCTTGCCTCGTGACTTCAAACCATCCATCATTGTTAAAATCTGACTAACAACTCTTCTTTCTACTTCTCCAGTAACTTCTTCTCTTTTAGGAGCAATTGCATCAAGCTCATCAATAAAAATAATAGAAGGTGCATTCTTTTCAGCCTCTTCAAAAATATCCCTTATCTTTTTTTCACTCTCCCCATAAAATTTTGACATTATTTCAGGACCATTCAATAATATAAAATTAGCTTCAGACTCATTTGCAACAGCTTTTGCCAAAAGCGTTTTACCAGTTCCAGGAGGACCATGAAGCAAAACACCTTTAGGAGCTTCTATTCCTAACTTCTGAAAAATCTCAGGATGCTTCAACGGAATCTCAACCATCTCTCTAATCTTCTTAATCTCTTCAGACAAACCTCCAATATCTTCATAACTAATCTCAGGGATTCTCTCTTCACTAACTTCAACAGCCTTTGGATTAAGAACTACTTCTGTATTTTCAGTTATCCTCACAGGACAACCAGGACTTACGTTTACAACTAAAAATTTAATCTGGGCAATTCCTCCTCCTAAATTTCCAAAAAAATTCCCAAAATCTTCTCCAAACATATTTCCAAAATCTTCTCCAAATCCCATCTCTGAAAATAAATCTCTTCTCCTATTCACACCACCTAAAACAACAATATCTCCTTTCACAAGAGTTCTTCCAAGTAAACCGTTTCTTAAACTATTTGGATCAGCCTGTATCATAATTCCTTTCTGAGTTGGAGCAATAATCACTTTTTTTGCTTCTTTAACTTCAACTCTAGAAACCTTAACAACATCACCGATACCTGCTCTTGCATTTTTCCTCAAAATACCATCGATTCTTATAATTCCTTCACCAACATCTGCAGGATACGCTCTGTCAGCAATTGCTACAGTCTCTCTATGTCCTTTAATCAAAACAATATCTCCTCGCTGAATATCCAACTCATTCATAACTCCTCCGTCTATTCTCACAATACCTTTGTAAGCATCATCTTGCTGTGCCTCTGCAACCTTTAATTGAATTTCTTTTTTTGTTTTCATTTTAATCTGTTAAATATCTTTTTATTCTTTTAATCCCAAATGGATCAAACTCCGAATGAGTATATGTTGTTTCAACAGTTACACCCTGTTTACCCGGGTCTGCTCTAATAACCCCCTCTAAAGCTGTTTCTGCTAGTCTTTGATATTCTGCTACAACAGCAAGAGGAAGACCCCTATGTTTAATCTCAAATTTATCCCCTTGAGGAGTTCTTGTTAAATTAATAGTAACCCCAATTTCATAATTATCACATAATATTTTCCTGATTAAATCTGAAAATTCCTCACGTATTCTGTTGATTAAACACAAATCACCAATTGTAGTTTTCATTCCATCGCCATGTTCGATTATTTCTCTTACCACTTTATTTTCTTACCTCATTAAAATTTAAACTTAATTTCCCAACATCTTCAAAACACAATCTTACCATATCATCCATTATCTTCTTTTGTTCATGCATAAAAGAAACTATTTCCTTTGGAATTGATACAGTATGACTGTTCCCAACAAGTCTCATCTTAACTCTAAATTCCTTATTCTTTAAATTTATAAATCTATTGTACTCATGCTCATCAACAGGATGAATTAATTTATCTTTACACTTTGGGCAAATCATTATCCTGAACAAAAACCCATTTTTAACCATCTTTGCTTTTTCCATTTTTGTCTCGCACTTCTTACATAAAATTGTGTTGTCAAATATATCTTGCATTTTATTTTTTCAATTGTTCTTTTATTTCAGCCACATCAATCATAATAATCATTAACCAAATTCCTAACACAATTCCCCAAACATGAATACTTACATCACGATACTGAAAAATAACTCCAATTCCAAAAACAATTGCTATTGCTAATATCTCTTTTGGAATTCTTTGCCAAAAACTTTTTTGTTGTTTGTTTGTCATTTTGTCGAATATAAAGCCACACCTCAAATGAAGTGTGGCTGGGTTAAAAGAGGTGAACATAAGTTGTGTATATACACACTCTGTATACACAAGAAATATATACTATTTAAATGTTTCGTAGATTTGCTATTGTATAAAACATTTTAAAAACACACCATCCTTCTGTCTTTCATGAAAAGAAGTGACCTAGAAAAATTTTCAAAAGAATTAAAAAGATACTTAAACAAATTATGGTTTATTGTCTGGAAAGATGACAGTCTAAAAGGGTGGTTAATATCAATTCTATTTTTATTTATTGTAATTAAATTCATGTTCTTCCCAACACTGAATTTTGTAACAGGAACAACACTCCCTCTTGCAATTGTTGAATCATGTAGCATGTACCACGACGGTAATCTCCTTTCTAACTTTGATGCATGGTGGAATAAACACGAATCAAAATATTCAGAATTCCAAATAACACAACTGAATTTCAAAAATTTTATTTTCAAAAAGGGATTTAACAAAGGAGATATTTTATTTGTAATAGAAGTAAAACCAGAAAAAGTAAAAATAGGGGATGTGATAATTTTCAATGCAAATAAAGATATAATACATAGAGTAGTAAAAATAGACCAACAAAATGGACAATACACTTTTTCAACAATGGGAGATAATGTGGGAATTATTCAGTCCTTTGAACAAACAATCCAAGAAGAACAACTAGTCGGAAAAGCTGTATTAAAAATAGCTCCTTCAATTGGATGGAGTAAATTAATAATGGTGGATCTATTGAACAAAATTCTTGGAAGAGGAGACTTAGAATACATAAACGCAGGCTTCTGCGACGAAAATTAATTCACTATCTCACAACCCCCTCATAAGTATACCTCCAATCGATTTGCACCAAATTGTTCACTGAAAAAAATAGTTAATAGAATATTTTCATTATTAGGTTTTGTTGGCGGAAAAATCTGACAGAGTCGATTTTAAAGCAATCAATCCGACGAGCAAAACTAAGGAGCAAATACGAAACATTTTTAAACAACTCCGCTTAAAACATAAAATAATCAAAATGGAATTTTGTCCAAAGTGCGGGGCGATTCTTGTTCAAAAGAGGAAAAAAGACGGATGCCCACGCTGTAATTATTCTGCAAAAGAAAAAGTAAAGATAACTACTTCGGAGAAGATTGAAGAAAAAAAACAAGTTGGTGTTGTAAGAGAAAAAGATACTCAAACTCTCCCAATAGTAAAAGAAAAATGCAGAAAATGCCAAAACCACGAAGCATTTTTCTGGACAGTTCAAACCCGTTCAGGTGACGAGGCTGAAACAAAATTCTTCAAGTGCGTGAAATGTAATCATACTTGGCGAGAATATCGGTAAGATAAATTTATTTTTATTCGCATTTTGCACTTTTACCAATATAATTTTCTCCTTCATAAAATATAAATTCTATTTCCTCACAATTATTTTCCTCAAGTCTATTAGTTATACTTTGTTCATTTCCTGAAATAATTATTGATTTTCCAGACATACTTCCCACAGCATCTACCTTGTCAAAATTAACATTTTTTAAAACAAAACTACAATCTTTTGAACATGTCATATCTATTTGTTCTAATTTTAATTCAGTTTCTTCCATCATTTCATCAAATTTTTGTGAAGAAGATTCAGAATTCTTCATCATAGAAGCTAGCGAAGACCAAACAAATATCATCGCAATAAGTTGTAAAATTCCTAAAGCAATCACAATAATACTTATTACAAAACCTGCTGTAGCTAAACCAGTCTTCATCCTCTTTTTCTGAATAATGGAAAATATCAATCCAAGCACTCCTAAAATAATTCCAACTAATGGGGAAAACGACAAAACCACAATTCCAACCAGAGATAACACAAAAGACGCTACTCCAAAACCTTTACTCCCATCATTACCCCCTTTCTTAACATCAACCTCTTTTTCCATAAAGATATTACAAATTTATTACTTTTAAATTTATTGTAAATAGCCCTAGAGAAAATATAGATAATTATTCAATCACCATAGGAAGTAACTTATCTCTTAACCACCAATTACCCAAGGAACCCATAACAATTCCTGCTGTAAGATCTTTATTTCCAGTATCTGAACTTACATAAAAAGTATCAGAATTCAGATCACATCTAATCCAAATATTATATACTTCTTTTTCATTACGAGATCGATAATCCATCCCTTGATCAATCTGAGCTCTTAAGTAATCCGATAAAAAATCATCTATCTTCTTTTCTTTTAAATTTGTTCTTATCAAAGGAACTCTTGGATTCACATGATAATCAATTTCTACAAAAATATCCATAATAAACTTATAAAAAAAGAATTTTTAAAGATTATTGTGTTCTATCATTAGTTTTTTAACTAATCTTCCTCCCAACTCTTTCTGAATATCCACACTTACCGCACTTTAATAAAATCAAATCATCTTCATCAGAATAAGAAACACCAACATCTATTATCTCTGCCTTATCATATCCACACTTCTTGCACTTGTGTTTATACGTCGCAAAACTATCCTTATCTTCAACAACACCTTTACCCTCTATTCTCTTCTGGGGAACCTTATTTTTTTCAACCAAAGGCTTTCCCTTAAACTTATCAACATAATCACACTCAGAACACTTAACAACAAAATCTCTCTCACCAACTCTTCGAGGAATTAAAACATTCTTACACTTCGGACAAAATTTTAAAGTCATACAAACCACAAAGAATATAATTTTAAAAAGTCTTTTATTATCCATATTTTATGGCTCTGTAGCTCAGCCTGGTCAGAGCACTAGACTCTTAGGCATGACGTTCGTCATACGTTCTTCGCGAATGTCGCAAAGAAATCTAGGTGTCGGGGGTTCAAATCCCTCCAGGGCCATTTATATGGTTGAAAACCATATGGGTTTGAGAAACACAAAAAGTTTTTATACTCAAATCCCAAGTGATTTCGTGGTAGAAATATAATCAATAAACAACTTCGTGCGAGGTCGCGAGTTTCCAGACCATTTAATATATCGCTGTGAGATATATTTTATTCTCTTGGATTTTAAACTCACATAAATTAAACAAAATCTTTCTTAAAAAACTTTCAATCTCCACCATATTTCTTTTTCAACCCTGCCTCAACAAAACCCATAAACAAAGGCGCAGGTTTAAACAAAGAACTTTTTAATTCTGGATGCGCCTGCGTTGCAACAAAATAAGGATGCTTTTCCCTCGGCAATTCAATAAATTCAACAAGTTTCCCATCAGGAGACATCCCAGAAAAAACAAGACCATTCTCTTCTAAGATTTTATGATATTTCGGATTAACCTCATATCTATGCCTGTGTCTCTCTGAAACTTCCAAAGAACCATAAAGCGAATGAACCAAACTCCCTTCCTTAATCACAGCAGGCCACGCACCCAATCTCATTGTTCCTCCTTTTTCAGCAATCTCTTTTTGTTCATCTAAAAAATCAATCACAGGATGCTCACAATTATTATCAATTTCTGTTGAGTTGGCTCCTTCTAATCCACAAACATTCCTTGCAAAATCAATAACCGCCATGTGCAATCCATAACAAAGCCCTAAAAAAGGAACCTCTTTTTCCCTGCAATATTTAGCAACACTAATCTTTCCTTCTGTCCCTCTTGAACCAAAACCACCAGGAACAATCACCCCATCAATACCTTGCAAATTAATTTCATCTTTGCTCGTCTCAATCCATTTCAAATTAATTTTTGTAGAAAAATGCGCAGCACAATGATGCAACGCTTCAATAATACTTGCATAAGAATCCTCCAAACGAGTATACTTCCCTGCAATTGCAATTGTAAGCTCCCCATTTTGAGGATTTCTTCGTTGTTCAACTAATTTCTTTAACTTGCTAATTTCTGGCTGAACAAAAATGTTTAATTTTCTCGCTAACAACTGAGACATTCCCTGTTCTTCAAAAACTAAAGGAATTTCATACAAATCACTTACGTCTAATCCTGTAACTACATAATCCTTCGAAACTCCCCCAAAACGAGATATTTTTTCTTTAATAGACTCACCTAAAATTTGAGAAGCTCTTGCAATAACCATATCTGGCAAAATTCCCCTCTGTCTCAAAAGATTCACACTCTGCTGAGTTGGTTTTGATTTTTGCTCATTCACTCCAAAGGGAATAGGAACATAAGTTACATGAACATACATTATATTATCTTTTCCAATCTCCTCCCCCATCTGTCTAACAGCTTCGAGAAACAATTCATTCTCAATATCTCCAACAGTCCCTCCAATTTCAACAAGAGTTATATCAGAATTTTCTCTTTCACTTACCTCAAATATATGCTCTCTAATAAAATCAGTTACATGAGGAATATACTGAACAGTTTTCCCAAGATAATCTCCCCTCCTCTCTCTTTTTCTAATCTCATCAAAAACCTTTCCCATTGTAAGATTCCAGTCAGACTTACAAGTAACATCTAAAAATCTTTCATAATGCCCAAAATCCATATCAACTTCTCCGCCGTCATCAAGAACAAAAACCTCCCCATGTTCAACAGGATTCATTGTTCCAGGATCAACATTCAAATATCCATCACATTTAATCGGCACAACTTTATATTCAGAACAAAGTAAATTCCCAATACTTGCAAGCGCAATCCCTTTACCAAGCCCAGAAAGAACTCCTCCTGTAATAACAATATATTTTCTTTCCATTACGTAACAAGAAAATAATCAAATCTTATTTAAACATTTATAATCACTAAAATAGACATCACTAATATTTCCAAATATACAAATCTCATTCAAGGTAGTAACAAAGATTAATTAATCAAATTCTGAATATTCTCAATTGCCGCAGCAACGTCCTTACCTTTTTTGGTAAGTTTAATCAGTTTTATTCTACCCCTTTTTTCAAAATCAACCAGACCAAGTTCTTCAAGTGTCTGCAAAATCTTCACTGCATGGCTATATGTACAATCAACTTCTTTAGCCAAAATACTACCATATCTCATTCTATTATTCTTCTTCAAAGAAACCAACATCAACGCTGGCTTTCTCCTAAAAAAAACATCAAAATTGTCTTTCATTTAAAATACTTCCTCTGATTTTGAATGCATTGAAATCCATGATTTGCTTTCATTTTATATGGTTTAACGTATATATTGAGAAAGGGTCTTTCTTTTAAATGTTTCGTAGTATATGTTTTACTACATATTCAAAGTGAAAAATAATGAATATTTCAGAATATTTATTAACTTAGATAACTCCTAAATAATATGAAAAAACAATCAAAGAAAAAAACAAAAATCCTGGCAGTAGGAGATATTCACGGAGATACAGGTCTAGTCAAGAAACTTGTTGAAAGAGCAAAAAAAGAAGACGTTGACCTAGTAATTATTGCCGGAGACCTAACTCTCGTTGAAAGCTCATATAAAAATTTAATTGGGCCCTTTACAAGAATAAAAAAACCAGTTCTTTTAATTCATGGAAATCACGAATCAATTGCAACTGTAGATTTCCTAGCAGAAATGTATTCAAACACAAAAAATCTCCACGGATACTCTTTTAAAAAAGATGACTTAGGGATATTTGGAGCAGGAGGAGCAGACTTTGGAATAACTCAAATAAGCGACAAGAAAATGTTTGAGACACTCAAAAAGGCCCATAAAGATATAAAAGACTCAAAAATAAAAATAATGATAACCCATATGCATCCAGAAGGAAGCAAATCAGAATTCTCAGGTTTTCGAGGAAACTCTGGAATAAGAAAAGCAATCAAAGAATTCAAACCAGAACTACACATCCACGGCCACATTCATGAAGCAGAAGGTGCAGACGAAAAAATAGGGAACACCAGAGTAATCAATGTTGGAAAAAAAGGAATGGTGTTTGAAATATAATCACTTCTTCTTAGATTTCTTCTTACCCTTACTCAACATCTTCGTAGCAACCATCGTTGCAAGAGTAATAAATGGAACAGTAACTAACACCCCAATTCGAGTAAGACTCCCAATTGTGCTTATTATCATAACAATAATAAAAAGAATTGCTGAAAATGCAAAATTCTTTTTTCCAAGATGATAACTTCTCTTTAATGATTCTATAACCCCTTTATTCTCCATAACTGCAATTACAAAAGCATATTGCCAGACAATCATTAAAAGTATTCCAGGAACAATCAATAAAACCAAACCTCCTATTATACCAAGAACATACAATAAAAACAAACCCCAGCTTCTGAAAAAATAATTAAATCCTTTGAAAACATCAGACACCTTTGCTTTTTTTCCATTCATCACATTCATACACAAAATATAAATCCCAAAAATCATCGGAGGAATTGTAACAACAAGAAGCATCATCAAAATTGCAACAAGAGTCCCAAGTATCAATACAACAAACTGATTTGAAAAAATATTCCACGTCTCTTTAAACACCTTTTTTATCTTATCTTCAACAGACATATTCTAACTAGCAAAAAACAGTTTAAATATTTTCTGGAAACATCAAAAACTTATAAATACCCTCCTTCTCAAGTAAAGTTGAATACAATTTATAATCATGCCAACAAAACCAAAAAAAACAAAAGAAGAAAAATTAGCAGAAGATTTTTTTCCAGTCGATGAAGAAGATATAGAACGTGCTACTGAAAAAAAAGTTAAAGAACCAACATCTGATTTTAAACAAACAGTTGAAAAACAATATAAAAAATTAGGTAGAGATGAAATTGAAACATCCACTCCAATAAAAACAAAAAAAACTTACAAAAAAAGAAAAACAACCAGCAAAAAAACATCAAAGAAATCTCTTAACAAACGCTCTCCTAAGGGAACAGGAGAGTGGGTTCCTCCAAAAATCTCATTAAAAAAAGATAGCTACGAATTAATAATAACAGAAAAACCACAAGCAGCTTCTAAAATTGCAACTTCACTCGGTTCAGCCACGCAAAAAAATAACAACAAAGTTAATTATTACGAATTAAAAAGAAACGGAAAAAAAATAATTGTTGCCTGTGCAGTTGGACATCTTCTAACACTTGCTCAAAATAATCCTGGTTCACAAGTTCCCACATTTGATATAAAATGGGTTCCAAATTATCTTGTCAGAAAAAAAGACTTTACAAAAAGATATTATGATACCTTACTAAAACTCGCAAAAGACGCAGGAAGCATAACAGTAGCAACAGATTATGATATTGAAGGTGAAGTTATTGGACTGAATGTTGTAAGATTTATCTGTGGGCAAAAAGACGCAAACAGGATGAAATTCTCAACTCTTACAAATAATGAACTTAACAAAGCATATGAAGAAAAATCTCAGCACATTGACTGGGGACAAGCAATTGCAGGAGAAACAAGACATTATCTTGATTGGTTTTATGGAATAAATTTATCACGTGCTTTAATGAATGCAATTAAATCCACAGGCAAATTCAGAATAATGTCAATAGGAAGAGTTCAAGGTCCTGCTCTTAATTTAATTGTCCAAAAAGAAAGAGAAATTCAGGCGTTTGAACCAGAAACATATTGGCAGGTTTTTATAACTGTGAAAAATTCCCATGTCCTTGAATTAAAATATATCAAAGACATTTTTGACAAAGCAGATTTAAAAAAATTTGAAAACCTAGTAGGAAAATCTGCACAAGCACATACAATAAAAAAAGAGCAGATTGTTCCTCCAAATCCTCCTTTTAATTTAACAACTTTGCAAACAGAAGCATACAAGTTCCACGGCATAACTCCTTCAAAAACATTACAGGCTGCACAATCACTTTATCTTTCTGGTTTAATCTCTTACCCAAGAACTTCAAGCCAAAAATTACCTGAATCAATTGATTATAAATCCATTTTAAAAAAACTTGCAAAAGAATACAATGTTGAAAAGTTAATCACAAAAGATAAACCAATTGAGGGGAAAAAAACAGACCCAGCACATCCTTCAATATACCCAACAGGAAACAAGCAGATTTTATCAGGAGATGAAGAGAAAATATACAATCTAATTGTAAGAAGGTTTCTCTCATTATTCTGTGACAATGCAATAATTGACAACAAAACAGTGAAAGCAGAAGTTGACAATTTAATTTTCAGTACACGTGGCTCATCAATTAGAAAAAAAGCATGGATGGAAATTTACCCTTCTAAATTAAAAGAAACAGAAATTCCTGATTTAGATGGTGAAGTAAAAATAATAAACAAAAGAACAGAAGAAAAAGAAACCCAGCCACCAAAAAGATATTCACAGGCTTCAATAATTTCAGAACTTGAAAAAAGAAATTTAGGAACAAAAGCAACACGCTCCTCAATACTTGAAACACTTTATGACAGAGGATATGTAAAAGAAAAATCAATTGAAGCAACACCCTTAGGAATATCTTTAATTAATACAATGGAAAAATATTCTCCAATAATAATAGATGAAAAACTAACACGAAACATCGAAGAGAAAATGGAAGGAATTGTAAAATCAAAAAAAGGATTTGTTGAAAAAGAAAAAATAGTGATAGACAAAGCAAAAGAAACAATAACAGAAATTGCAAAAGACTTTGACAAAAATGAAAATAAAATAGGGCAGGAACTTTTAGTTGCAAATATCCAGATGAGAGAACAACAAAAAGAGGAAAACAAATTAAACATCTGCCCTGTTTGTAAAAAAGGAAATTTGGGGGTAACATATTCTCGAAAAACTCGACGCCAATTTGTTGCCTGCGATGCCTATCCTGATTGTAAAACAACTTTCTCACTTCCACCTAATGGCATAATAAAACGAACAGACAAAGTCTGCGAACATTGTGGCTTCCCAATGCTAACTCGATTATCAAAAGGAAAACGCCCTTGGGTTTTCTGCTTTAATCCTGAATGCGAAGTAAATAAGGAGAGGATGGAAGAATATCGGAAGAAAAAAGAGGAAGAGGAAGAAAGCCAATAAATTTATTAATTAAACTATTAAACAAATACTATGCCATTAACAACTGAACAAATAGAAGAAATAAAAAAATTATTAAGGTCTAAACTAAATGAGAAATTATCTAAATATGCAAGGGAAACAACGTCTATGCCGTTCTTGACAAGATTAATGCAGGATAAGGAAAAAGTAGCTTCGTATTCTTTTATTCACTCCTTATTGACAACTTTGGGCATGTCAATTTATGAAGAAGTTTCTAGG
>JBDRGM010000015.1:0-17574 GCA_043817815.1 archaeon | reverse complement strand
TAAACGCAACATACAACTACTGGGGTTCATGCGACGGACCTTCTGGAGCAGGACCTGGAACTGGCGACGCTGTTTCAACAAATGTGGATTACACTCCTTGGTTGGGAATCTGCATACAAAACAAAACCCACTATCCTTTATGTGTTATAGAATCAGATAATGTAATTCTACAGGCAGATTTATCTGGAATTTTGATAAAAGATGTTGAGTTTTCTTATACAATCAATGAAACAAATTATAATCAAACAGCAACTCTAGTTGATGATAAATACCAAATAACAATTCCTTCTACAGAATTAGTTAGAGGAAATATTAATTGGAATGTTTATGTAGATGATTACTTTAATATTTACAATAATTCTTGGCAGACCTTTTATGTTAATTCAATAACAAAGTTAACGGTGGCTCCTGAACTTCCAGATGGGAATAATGAATGGTATATAACAGAACCTTTGTTTACTCTAACAAATCAAGATTCATCAACTATTTATTATCAATGGAATTCAGCAGGGATAGAAGTTATATCCCCTCCTCATTTTTTGTTTGGTCTTGAAAATGTTCCTAATCAAGCTTCAGACAAGGGAATAAAACTTTTCTTAAAATATTGGTCAGATGTTTGCAGCGGAGAAGAGCATCAACAGCAGGAAATCTCAGTTGATTTATTAGATCCTGTAATGAAAAACTTTTTCCCTGCTAACAACAGCAAAATAAACTCTGTTTCAGAAATTTCAGTTTTGATTGATAATGTAATTGGAGAACAAAGTTCAGGATTAGATGAAAGCAGCATTGTAATGAAATTAAATAATATTCCTATTCCTTTTACAACTACTGCACAACCTGGATTAAATCTTTTAGTAACTCACTATCCAGAAAACCTCAGCGACGGAATTTACGAAGTATATATTGAAGCAACAGACAATGCAGGAAGAACAGCTCAGGCAATTTGGAATTTTGAAATATCACAGCAAACTTTTGATATGCAAATTTATTCTCCAGATAAATCCATTTATGATATAAGAAGATTAGAAATGAATATTTCTTTAGACAGAGAAGTTGAAAAATTAGAATATCTAGATTCAGAATCAAGTAGCAATAGATACAGAACTTTGTGCAGAAATTGCAATGAATACGGCTTTTTAAGAGAAAAAACAAAATCCTTCAGCGAAGGAGAACATAATTTATCAATAAGGGCAACAGATGAATTTGGAAATTCAGTTGAAAAAAATATAAGCTTCTTAATAGATTCAAAAAACCCAAGAATTTCAAGAACCGAACCAAGAATAAGGTCAATAACAAATGGCAATGATTTCTATGTTAAATTCAAAGAAGATAATGTAAAAGAACTTATTCTAAATATTAATGGAACAATTTACCCAATTGATAAAAATGAATGCCTTCCT
The DNA here is from genome assembly GCA_043817815.1 of archaeon. Taxonomy (GTDB): domain Archaea; phylum Nanobdellota; class Nanobdellia; order Pacearchaeales; family GW2011-AR1; genus JBDRGM01. The sequence goes on along the minus strand of JBDRGM010000015.1, from coordinate 16,174 downwards.
GATAGAAATTATCTGGAGTGTTATCTTGAAATAGATGTAGACCAGTTCGATGGAGAAGAAGTTGAATATTTCTTTAAAATAACAGACATTGCAGGAAATATCGATGAATCAAGACTCACAAAAATAAAAATCGACACAAACCCCCCTAAAATAAATAATCCAACAACATTTTACACAAATGACTCAAGATATATTCATTTTAATGTAAATATCACTGAAGAAAATCTTGATGAAGTTTATTTAACTTATGATTATCACAACAGATCAAGAGAGAGTAGATTATGCTCAAGATTAGAAGACGGAATCTGTGAAAAGAAATTCAGGTACAGGGATTATTATGCAAATTATCAATTGAATGTTATTGACGAGGCTGGAAACTCAATTGCAGTTCCTGTTGTCTTAATTTAATTAAAAAAATAAAAATTGTTTTTATATTCCATATAGTTCTTGAATTCCTAAGATATCTCCTGTTGCTAAATCTCTCTTAGAAATTTCACCTTCTGTAGAATATCCATACATTGTTAATGGTCTTGTTGGTCGTTGGTATAAATCAGCTAATCCATTATGTCCAAATTCATGAGTAGCTATGTTTTGTAAATCCATTTTATTACTTGGACAAGTTTCTTCTATATTCCAATCATAGTATGAATTAAACACTACATCAGATTCTATCATTTCATTTGTTACAGGATAATACCAAAAAGCATTATAAGCAATAGTTCCTGAACCACCAAAATATTTCCATACAATTCGATTTATGAAATCAGGTTCAGCACCTTCTACAAAAGTTTCTGTAGTTGATACTAATTCATCATTAAAAAGTTCAAATGATGTTTTTGAATCCCATGTTTCTAAACTCTTACTGAGGATATTTATTACTTCGGATTCATCTAATCCACTGCCAAAAGTATTAACTTCATATTGTATTGCATCAAACCATTTTACTCCAAGTAATTTATACACTCTGGAATCATCTTCCGTTGGAGTTGGTTTAGGTTTCTTTACTCTATCCGGATTTTTTGCATCATAATGAACAAAAGCATAACCTTCTACAACTTTTCCTTTGTCAATTTTTTTACCAAGATAAAAAACTCCTGGTTCAATTTCTACAGCATTTTTTGGAAGTCCTGTTTTTTTGTCTTGTTTTTGTTGTTGGTTTTTCTCAGCAACAACCATTCCAACACTAACCAACAAAACAGAAATCACCAATAAACTTAAAATTATTTTTTTCATTTTTATACCTCCTTTCAGTTCTATATTTTTCATATATTGCTTAATCAAGAATACTATATAAGAATTTCTGTAATCGAAAACATTTAAGATTAAATTTATATATTCTTGATATTTACTTATTGAAATGAAAAAAAGAGCGTTATTAGTTTTAGTTATACTTTTATTTGTTAATGTAGTTTCAGCATCATACAATTGTTCTATTGGGGAGATAATAACAGATAGCAAGATTATTTATGTTGGGGAGATGAAATCTGTTAATGATGTAGATGTTGCATTAGTTATGTCTCATTGGGAATCAGTAGCAGAATTTCTTTTAGATGCACAACGCATAACTCTAACTAATGCTTCTTTATCTAAAGATATTGAGCTTCTTAGTGGAAATTATAAAATTAGTTTAATCAATATTACTGAAAATTATGCTTGGATTAAAGTTGGTGGAGATAAAAAGAGAATTGAAAAAGATAAATTTGAAAAAGTTGGTGATCTGCATGTTTATACATTAGATTTTGAGGGCATATATCCTGGAGAAGAAGCAAGTCTTGAATTATTTGTGGGCTCAAAGTATATCTTTATTTATAATAAAAACCCATCAAGTACTGAAACTATCTCAGGAGTAGAGTATTTAATTGAAGTTCCTTCTTCTTCTAATGATGAAGCATTGATTAGTATAAAAAAATGTGAAAATGGAACTATTATTAAGGTTGAGGATCCTGTAGAAGAAGTTATTGATGATTTTGATAATTCCTCTTTGTCAAATGATGAAGTTCAGAATGAATCAGAGAACAAATCCTTGAATAAAGGGGGATTTGAAGTATTGCCTTTAGGCAGTGAAGAAAAGAATATTTCACAAAGTAATTTCTTAAAATCTTTGATTAAAAATAATCTCTATGTTATAATTATCATCATTACTTTGAGTATTACCTTATTCTACTTTATTAAAAAGAAAAAATAAAAAAAGGGAACAAAGTTCCCAGTAAAATTATATTAAATTGTATTCAAACAAATATTCTGTTGGATGCCAAGTAATCATTTTTCCTGCTTCACAATTCACATCACTTGAAAGAACTAACCAGATTTTTTCATCAATTGCATCATCTAATGCAATAATCATATCTTCTGCAAGGTGAACATTCCCTCCTGCATTTGATGTTCCTTCTGCTAAACAAGTTGCATATGGCCATACATTATTATTATCTTCATTTCCATAATAGATTAAGGTGTAACCTGTATCCACAACCAATCCATGTCCATTAAAAACAAAACTATTGTCACTAAAAGTCATTTTTCCCCAAGCTCCATCTGGAACTATGCTCCAATTACCTGAATCTTTCTGAACTAAATACAAATGGCTTACACTAGACTTTCCTGCTGGTCCACTATTCTTTGCACCAGGATCATAACTACTAACTTTCTTTGGCATAGCAACAACCATTCCAACAGAAACCAGTAATACAGAAATCATCAATAAACTTAAAATTATTTTTTTCATTTTTATACCTCCTTTCAGTTCTATATTTTTCATCAAACTCCAAATCTTAATGAATTTATAAGAATTATTGCACTCTATCATAATGATGCTTTTTACTTAAACAAAGAACCATACTTTTGAGGTGTAATCCCTTTCTTTTGTCTCTTATTTTGAATTTCAATTACAGGTTTTCTTTTGTTTCTTTTTCCAAAAAGTTCTCTTGCAAGAGTTGTATTGCCCCCCTCATATCTTCTTGTTGAAAGTTTCCTTCTTGAATCAAATTTATAATGAAAAGGTTGTGGTATAATAAAATCAGTGGGATCTCTTGATTTTATATTTCTTTTCCCATTTTCATGCATCATTCCTTGATAACAACGTCCAAATGGACAATCAAGGAATTCTTTTAATCCCTCATTGTGTTGATAAAACTGATGATTTATATGATAGTCAAACATTCTCAAAAAAATCAAATATTCCTTATAAATCTTAAGCATTAATAAAAAGTAGTGAATTTTCTTAAGTAAAATTTATAACTCCTAATTTTTTTAATTTTCCATGAAAAAAGAGTTGTTGATTTTATCTGTTTTGATTCTTGTTCTTTCAGGAGTTTATGCACAAGAAAGATATATTATTGAAACTGAAAAAGAAATTGATCTTTCATTAAAAGATAATGTTGTTGGAAAAATCACTGGAAGTGTAAAAACATCTGAAAAATTTGTAATAAACACTGACAAGGAGAATCTATCAAAACAAAAAGGATTAATTCGCATTGAAGAAGATTATAAAATAAAAATTCTAACAGAAACTCCTTGGAACTTTCAAATAATAAGAATCAACTTTTCTGAAAATGAAAATTCTGGGCAAGGAATTAAAATAGCTGTTTTAGATACTGGAGCAGATTTTGATTTATTGGATGTAAACTCTGGTTATGATTTTGTAAATAATGATTCTGATGCATCTGATGATAATGGGCATGGAACTTTTGTCACACAAATATTAAAATCTCCAAGCGAAAACTTACCTCTGTCAAATGCAGAGATTTATGCTGTAAAAGTTATAAATGAATATGGAGAAGGTTATGTCAGCGATGCTATAAATGGAATAAACTGGGCAATAAATAATAATATGAACATAATTTTAATGAGTTTTGGAGGACCAGATTATTCTGAATTTTTTGAAGAAATCTTAGACGAATCTTATGATCTTGGAATTCTTTCAATAGCAGCAACAGGAAACACTGGAGACCAAAAAATAATCTTCCCAGCAATTTTTGATTCAGTAATAAGTGCAAGTTCAATTAATCAAAACTATCAATTATCTTCATTTTCCAATTTTGGAGCTTCTCAAGAATTAGTTGCACCTGGTGAAAATATTTTAGTAACAGATGGAATTAATCAATATCTTATAAGCGGAACATCTATGAGTGTTCCTCATGTTGGAGTTGTTGCTACAACTTATTGGTCAAAATATCCAGAAAAAACAAATAAAGAAATAAGAGAAATCCTGCATGAGACCGCATTAGACTTAGGAGATTTAGGAAAGGATAATATTTTTGGATATGGTTTAGTGCGGTATTCTGAAACACTTCCGGAAACAGAAAACCTTCCAGAAAAAATTCAAGAATTAAGTTCAAGAATAAACTTTTTAGAAGACTGGAAGATAATCATCACAGAAACAATCTCTAATCTGATTACATCAATTACAATTCACACTACTTTGATAAATAATCATGAAGAACGAATCCAGAACTTAGAAAATTCCACCACTTCGCAGGTAAATCTAACTCACCCTTATTTTAAGTATTTAAGTTCAAATTACAGAAAAAAAATGGTCTGTGGTTATGCTGAAGAAAATAGATTAGAACACTATGAGGACTTGGGATATAGTTGTGATCTAGAATATAAAATTTCTTCGTCAGGTAGAGAGAGTGTTAGATGCAGGTGTGATAGGGTTTAAATAAACCTTCATCAAAAAAAAGTAACAACAAAAAGTATATCTTTCGACGACAAAATCCTTATAAACTGCGTCACTTGAAAATAACTATGAAAAAAATAAAAGGACTATTTGCAATTGGATTATTATTAACGATTTTACTTTCAACTTCATCTGTTCTTGCTGTTACTGGTTCTATAGGAAATGCTAGAATGATCTTATACCCCGAAGTAAATGGTTTGACTACAACAACTATTGAAAAAACTATTTTAGTAAGAAATGTTAATGAAGAACATTTAAAAGTTACTTTAGAATTAGATGCTGAAGGAAAAAACTTTTTAGAAATAATTGACAATGAGTTTATTCTAAAACCAAATGAAGAAAAAAAAGCCAATTTTCTTGTAAAAGTCAAGAAAGAAGGAAGATATGAAGGAAGAATAAATGTATTTTTCTCTCCAATTGAAGAAGGACCTGGAGTTGTTTTGTCTTCTACAATAATTGTATCTGCAAAAAAAGACCAAACTTATCAAGATATTGAAGAAAAACAAGACCAAGAAGAACAGGAATCACTAATTACAGGAGGAGTTATAGGAAATGATGAAAAAAATCAAAGAAGTTTATTCATATTAATCTTAAGTACCTTTATTTTAATCGTTGTTCTTGCATTTTTAATTTATTTAATGAATAATAAAAAAATTAAATCAAGTTCAAGGAAGAAAAAATGAAAAAGATATTTTTTCTTTTAATTGCAATTATATTTATTCTTCCTTTGATCAGTGCAACAGATATAGCATATGTTCTAAAAGATCCTTCTAATCCAAGTCAGCAATTTATTGATTCTATGAATGAATTGGGTTACACTTATGATCTAATTGATGATTCTAAAATAACTTCAACTAATTTTAGCAATTATAGAATAATCTTATTAGGAGATGAAAACATAAGAGATGTTCCTGTAAACGAATATTCTTCTATTGTCGTGAATCCAGATTATTATGATAGCTGGAGCAGGTTTATGGGAAGCACAGCAAGTACCCAACCATTAAGAGCAAATAATGTTTATAGTAATACTGGAATAACAGAAGGATTAGAAGGAGAATTTGAAGTTTACACAAAAGCAAGATACAATGGTGTTTCTATACCCCTGTATTATCTAAAGGGGATAAAATCTGGAATTTCTCAAATTACAGAAAGAATTAACAATCCAACAGAATATATTGTAGCAGTTAAGCAAAATCCGAGAAGGATTTTTTTTGGAATAACTAAATCAGAGTATTGGACAGCAGAAAGTAAACAATTATTCAAAAATTCAATTGACTGGTTAATAGAAGGCATTGATAAAGATCAGGATGGATTTTTTTGGGATGATTGTGATGATAATGATCCAAATGTAAACCCCAATGGAATAGAGATTCCTTATGATTTAATTGATCAAGATTGTGATGGATCTGATTTAGCTGATCTTGATAAAGATGGTTATGATTCAGATATTGTTGGAGGAAAAGATTGTGATGATAATGATCCAAATGTAAACCCCTCATCAACAGATAGTTTAAAAAATTGCATAAATGAAAAACCTATTTTCCTTGAGATCATTCCAGATCTAACTTGGAATGAAGATTCAACCCCTAAAAAAATTAATTTAAAAGATTATTTTTCAGATCCTGATAAAGATAGTTTAATTTTTGAAGTGTATGAGACTTCACAAAACACAAATATTATTGTTTCTTTTGTAGAAGGTAATATTCAATTTGAAAGTAAAGAAAATTGGAATGGAGATGATTGGATTATTTTTTCTGCCAGCGATGGTGAATTTGTTACAACAACAAACAAAATACAATTAATAGTGAAATCAGTAAATGACGCACCTGTTTTACAAAATATTGAAAATATCATCATAAATGAAAATGAATTAATCACTATCACTGCAATTGCAAATGATGTAGAAGGAGATGATTTAATTTATTCAATAGATGATTCAAGATTTACCAAAAATGGAAATGTCTTCACATGGCAGACAGATTACACTGATAGAGGAGTTTATGATATTTATGTGGAAGTGAGCGATGGAGAATTAAAAGATTTTCAATTTGTAGAAATTACTATTAATGATTTAAACAGACCCCCGGTTATACAATATATTGAAGATCAATTTATTCAAGAAGATAAGGGGACAGATATATTAATATCTGCTATTGATCCTGATGAAGATCCTTTAGTTTATAAAATAATAAATGAAAATGTCAATGAAGTAAATTGTGAAATTAGTGGAAGATTAATTAGTTTAATTCCTTCTAAAAATTATAATGGAAAAGCAAGTTGTGAAGTGCAAGTAAGCGACAGAGTTTTTACTGATTCTCAATCATTTAATATCATCGTGAATCCAGTAAATGACGCGCCTGTTTTGCAGAGTGTTAATGATATTATTGTAAATGAAAATGAATTAATCACTATCACTGCAATTGCAACTGATATTGATGGAGACAATTTAGTTTATTCAATAGATAATTCAAAATTCACAAAAAATGGAAATGTCTTCACATGGCAGACAGATTATAATAGTGCTGGTTTTTACGACGCTGTTCTTAGTGTGACAGATGGAGAATTAACAAATTCAAAAACAATTGAGATTAAAATAATTAATAAAAATCAACATCCAATTATTGATTTAATAAATGATGTAGTGATTGATGAAGATTCTGGATTTTATCTTGATGGATCTTTAACAGCAAGTGATATTGATGGTTTTATAGAAAGTTTTAAAGTTGTTAAAGAAGATAAAAACAAGGTAGATTGTGATGTTACTGACGGAGTTTTAGGATTAACTCCTGCTGAGAATTTCCAAGGAAATGCAGAATGTTTTATTAGAGTTTATGACAACGACGGAGATTATGATGAAACAAATGTAAAAATAACTGTTAATAATATAAACGACGCCCCTGAGATCATTTCCTATTTTCCCAATTTCAATCCATTGACAACTGAAGATGGTTCATTTAAATTTAATGTAGAATGGAGAGATATTGATAGTTTGAACAGTGAAGTAACAGTTAAATGGTACACCGACGCTGTTCTTGATGGTATAGGAGAAGATTTCACTTTTATCGGAGATGGAACCTTGGGTAATCATAACATCAAAGTAATTGTTGATGATGGTTTTTTGAGTGATTCAAAAGAATGGATTTTAACAACAACAAATGTTCCAATAGTCAGCACATACGACGGAGATACAACTGATTTTACTGGAATGACTGACGGAGATTTAAAATCAGTTTATTTAATATTGGAAAAAACTTGTTGTGGGAAAATAGAATTTTTAGAACCTGTTGATTTAAGAAATGTTGCTGATTTAGATAATTATGCAGATATACAATATGGAATGTGCGGAATTGATTCAAATTATTATCCTGTTTTCAAAGATAAATTAGCAAGAGTAACTTATTACAATCTCAAATTTGAAAAAACTCCTTCACTTTATTATTATACTGGTTTTACAATGAATTCTGAAAAAATAAATCAAGTTTGTTCAGGAGATATTTGTCAAGATATAATTTATCAAAAACCACAGTTAATTTTTAAAACAAAAAGTTTCGGAAGTTTCAAAGCAGGGGATACAAAAACATGTTCACAGCAAGGAGGATATCTATGCGAGGCAAGTGAATCCTGCAATGGAAATTCTATTATAGCTAGAGAAAATAATGTTTGTTGTTCTGTCAAATGTTCACCTGCATTTACTGATATTAATACCTGTAAAAATATTGATCCAAATATTGAATTAACAATCAAAGAACCTGACGAAGGTGAAGATTTCAAAATTGGAGACACAATAAAAGTAAAATTAAGAATAAAAAATAATTTTGAAGAAGATCTTGATTTTGATATAGAAGCTTCTTTGTATGATTTAACAGAAGACGAATCTCTTGAGGAATCTGAGGAAGATTTAGATATTGATGAAGGTGATTCTGAATCAATTACTTTGGAGCTTGAAATTCCAAAAAACATCAAGGACAATAAATTTGCAATCCATGTTTATGTAGAAGATGAAGCAGATAGATGCACTTCGAATTTTGTCGAAATTGAAATAGAAAGAGAAGATGATAGTGTGATCATAAAAGATATTGAAATAACTCCTTCAGTTGTTTATGGAGGAGACAATATAGAAGTAAAGGTTAAAATTGAAAACATTGGAACAGATGATCAGGATGTTTATCTTGTCCTAGAAAATAATGATTTAAATATCTATGAGAAATCAGAAGAATTTGAAATAGAAGAATATGATCAGGATGATAAAGAAACAAAGTTCTTTTATGTTGAAATTCCTGAAGATGCTGAATCAAAAGAATATGAATTAAAAGCAACAGTTTTCTTTAGTGGAGAAGAAAATTCAAAGACCAAGAAATTTAATGTTTTCAAAAAAACATCTGGAACTACAAAAAAGATTTCAACAACAGAAGATACAATAGTTGTTCAGAAATCAGGAACCCCTATTCAAATAGGTTTTCCAATAGAAATTGCTCCCAAAGAATCTTCAACAGGTATAAGCTTGAAACTTGAATCAGGTAGAGCCACAACTCCTAAAGAATTTGGAGTCAAACTGGATTATTCAGAATCTGAAGATGCAGACTTAAGAATAAGTTTTGAACAAGAAAAAACTAAAGTGACAAAAACTCCATTAAGTTTTAAAGACCTCTGTTCGATTTTCAATATTTCCACAGATACTTCATGTTTAAGTGAATTAATAATCATAACTTTTCTCTTAGGAGTTTTGATAATAATAACTCTCATTTGTATAGTTTTAGCAAGAAGAAAGCATTATAGGTAGAATAAATGAATATACTAAGGAATACAAAAACTTATAAACTGTCACTTTATAATTACATCAAGAAAAATGGAATTAACAAAATATTTAGTAAATAATGCAAAGAGAGTAAAAAATAATGCAAAGAGAGGAGCAGTTAGTTTAGGATTAGTTGGTGTGCTTTTTACACCTCTTTCCTGTACAACTCTTGATGATATAAGTTTCATTACAGAGAAAATGTCTTACATAGGTATATCTCAAAATCAACAAAAAAAAGACATGGAATATGAAAATCAAATTCTTTTAGGGAAGAAAACTTCAATGGACATAACAGAGGATTATATGAATGGAAAATTATCAAAAATTGCTGTATCTAAATTCATAAGGAGGGGTTATTTAGACCAAGCTGATGCAAGGGAAAAATTCTGTGTAGATCAATACTGTGAATTTTATCCCAAAGATGGAATTTGCAAAAAAGAAGAATATCAAATCATTGAATCCCTTCAAGCAGCTGATGATTATATTGAATCAACACCAACACCTGAACCTAAACCAGAACCTCCACAAGAAGTAACAGGGAGTAGAAGTGGTGGAGTAGGAGGAAGATAAAATGAAAAAAATATTATCTCTTTTAATTCTTGGAATGTTTTTAATCAATCTAACAAGTGCTGTTGTTAATGAAGAAAATTATTTTAAAGAAGCAATTAGAAATCCAGATGGGGAATTAATTTTTACATCTACGCCAATAAATCAAGTTAATGTTATTGGATTTATTTGCGCAAATACAGATTGTTCAACAACATCAGGGAAATTATGGAATGGAAATGTTCTAACATCAACAAGTGACAAAATAACTTTAGTCTATCCAACAACATTACAATCTGAATATGGTTATGGAATTTATATGTATAAAGAAGGCTACATTCCTTATGAAATTACTTCTGATTGGGCTGGAAACGGAAATGTTGGACCATATGATAATTATTTAACAAAAAAACAAGGTTGTAAATCAGAATTAAGTAATGTAAATGTTGAGATTACAAATCAAAATGTTGACATTCATTTAAATGTTGATTCTCCAATAATTCACGCAGGACCATTAGATTATACTCCTCAGCAGATAATCACTCAATATTCTACAAAAGTTGACACAAAATTAGATATAATCAACAAGAATACCCAAAAGTCAGTCTATTCAAAAACTATTCAAAAAACAATTGAATTCTCAGATAATACTCAAGTTGATTTTTCAACAGTATTAAACCCGGGAAATTATAAAGTTAAATTATCAACTTCATGCGCAAATGAAGCAAAATGCTTAAATTACAATGCAGACACTTATGAAAAAGATATTTTTGTAGACTATCCTGATAATGACGGAGATGGTTACAAAAGTAATGTTGATTGCAATGATAATGATAAGAATATAAATCCAGGAGCAACTGAAATTTGCGGCGATGGAATAGATAATAATTGCAATGGGCAAATTGACGAAGGATGTTTTGTAGATTTATTCCCTTCAATAACTTCAATTTCAGCAAATCCAACAAGCGGATTTATTCCATTAGAAGTTTCATTTAATTGTCAGGCAACAGGAGGAAATGGTGCATTAACTTACAAATGGAACTTTGGAGATGATTCAACAAGCAATCAACAAAAACCAATTCACACTTATGACCAAGAAGGAGATTACACAGCAACTTGTACAGTAACTGATAGTGACGGAGATGCTGTTTCAAAGTCAGTAATTATTAAGGCAATTAAAGATACTTTAGAAATAGTAAAAATAACTTGTTTTGAAAATGTTGTTGAAGGTCATAACCAAAGTTGTAGTGTTTATGTAGAAAATTCGTTAGGAAATTCAGAACCTAATGTTAAGATTAATATTTATTATTCAGGTGGAAATCTATTTGGAAGTTGCATAACAGATAAGATTACAGGAGCTTGTTCAGTTAAGGATTTGCAAGAACAAACAGGAGATTTTGAAGTCTATGCTACTGCTACAAAAAATTATTTCATAAGCGATAATGATCATAAACCTACATTTTTTTATGAAGTGCTTAAGGAAGTTTATGAAATATCAGAATTAAAAATCTATAATGATAATTTATTTCTTAATGAAGATTATGATTTTTTTAGAGGAGAAAGTTTATTCGTAAAATTCAAGGTAACTAAATGTGGAAATCCTGTTGAGGATATAATCACAAAAGCAACACTTGTAAGCCTTCCAGGAGGGAGAGTTGACCTAACAAAAATTGAAAGTGCAAATGGTTGGTATTTTTACGAACTAAAACCAATTCCAACAACACATGAATTTTTTGGAGATAGTAATATATTCACATTTGCATTTGATTTTGTAGATGGTTCAGGAGGACAAAGTGAAGTAGATTTAATTATAAGAAACAATCCTCCAACAATTGAATCAATTCCAGATAAAACTGTAAAACTCAAAAAAACAACTTCTATTGATTTGAGTAAATATGAAAAAGATATTGAAGATTCAGGAGACAATTTAAGATGGGAAATAATAAGTAATGATAATTTAGTAGAAGTTAAATTAATTGGAAAAACATTATCAATTAAAGGACTTGAAAAAGGAGAAGGAATTGTTAAGTTAAGATTATATGATTTAAATGGTGATTGGGCTGAACAAGAAGTTGGAATTAAAGTAACCTCAAGTAGTAATGGAGGAGGTGGCGGAGGAGGAAGCAGTATAATTGGATTCAAAGAAATAAAAGAAGAACCTGTTTTATTATCAACAGGTGTTGGGGGTTTCCCCTTAATGGAAGATGAAAAAATCGAAGAAGAAACAACATCACAATCATCAACTTTTGGAAAATGTCTTATCTTAATATTAATGTTCTTGATTCTTATCCTTTTAGTGGGGATAATAATTTTGCTGTTGAGATAATTAATATTTTAGAAGTTGATAGATTTTTTTATTAGTCTTTGTTTACTATTCACAGTTCAAAAAAATTTAATTAAATGTTTTTCATTTAAGAATTAATTAACTCTTAATTATTTTTATCAAAGAAATCTAGTAAAGCCGATTTAGTAGTCCTCAATCCGCGTAAATAAAAACATAACTCTTAAATCCCCTCTCCAAAACCCTCACTTTTTTCCCTCATCAAAACCATCTTCAATTCAACATCAAAACTCCTTCACTTTTCCCAAACCATAACTCTTAAAAACTCCCTTTCCCCTCTATTTTTGTAGACTAGGTTGGCAGGTTAGTCCTCTGCCATTTGCAAACGGACTTTAGGCAAGCTGCAAGGAGGGACGTGATTAGTGCGTTGAAAAGTCTTTGTTCGGACGTTGACGCTTTGTCCATTTTGATCTTGCAGGTGCGAATCGGGTCAGGCCTTGATCGGAGCAGCCCTAAACATTTGTGTAGATGCTTAGCAGGTCGCAGAGCCGAGAAAGAGTAAAGATAGCTTTCATGTTATCTTCAAGCAACCTTCTGAGTCTACATAATATATTCTTAACTATAATAATTAATAAAAACCAAGAGAGATAATTTTAAAGATGAAAGCAGCATGGAAATTACCTCAAGTTTATGGACCTAGTTATATTGAAGTAATTAAAAAATTTCCTGAGAAATATGAATTAAGAAGAGGAGATATTTGGTCTAAAAATCCTTGGTACAAAATAGCAGAGTATAAATTTCCAGGCAGACCAATTACAAAGAAAAGTTTAGAAATAGAGCATGATTTTAAAAATCCAGATAAATTATCTTCAAGTTTTGAACTTGCAAGATTATTAAACGAACATAACTGCTCGGATTTTACGGAAATTCCTTCAAGACAAAGTTTATTAGAAGTTGTTAATATAAGATTTCCTAAACATTAAATTAATAAACTTCTTTTTTTTAATTTTAATATGAGAAAGAGAAAAAGAGGACAGTTTTATTTGATGGCAGCACTTGTGATTATTCTCATTATCATAGGATTTGCCACGATTTCAAATTATTCAAGAACACAAAAATATACAAGAACTTATGATCTTGGAGAAGAACTGGAAATTGAAAGTGCGAGTGTATTGGATTATGGTATTTATAATGAAAATATAGGGGTAGACCAGATGAAAAATCTTCTTGAAGGTTTTCTTGATGAATATACAAAGATGGGCCAGGACATACAACAACTGCATTTTATTTTTGGAAACGCCCAGCAGGTAGTTTTTATGGGTTGGAATGATTTAGATTCAAATCTTACAGTTGAGTTAAGTGCAAATGAAGGAGAATATAGTATTTTAGAAATAAGAAAACAGCAAGTAGAATATCAGGAATTTTCAAGTGAAGAAGATTTTATAGAAATAGTAACAATCAGGCTTAGCTATGATGGAGAAACCAATGAATTTAATTTTGAACTAAATCCAGGAGAAAATTTTTACTTTATACTTTCACAGGTAACCGAGGGAGAAAGGTATGTGACTTATGGATAAATTATATATTTTGTAAATCATGAAAAAACAAAAAAGCAAAAAAGCAATAAGCATAATGATAGGGTATGTTTTGCTAATTTCATTTGCTGTTATAATCGGAGTTATTGTTTTTCAGTGGCTTAAGACATATGTCCCTAGAGAATCTTTGGAGTGCTCTGAAGGAACTTCTTTATTTATAAAAGATTATGATTATGATTGCATATTAAATACTCTGGATTTAACAATTACAAATAACGGAAGATTCAATATCGGAGGATATTTTATAAAAGCAACTAATTCATCTGAACAAGAACTCGCGACATATGACTTATCTAATTTTAGTACAGGTGATAAAATTGGAAATATAGTTAAATTTCAAGGTATTGAAAATTCTTTTAAACCAGATAACCCTGAAGAAACACATGTATTTGATTTAAGCACTTCTGGTTTTGGCACTATTTACTCTGTTGAAATAATTCCTATAAGATGGCAGACAGAAAACAACAAGAAACAACTTGTGAGTTGCTCAAATGCAAAAGTTAAGGAATTCATTTATTGTTCTTAGAATTGCTCCTCCCAAGTTCGTCGCATTAGTTTTTTGAGCAATTAATATAATAAGTGAAGTGAGTACTGATAATTAATTGAGCTTAATACAATTAAAAATATTTAAAAACTAAGTTTCTTTCTTAAACATATGAAAAGTAAAAGAGGAGTCTCTCCTGTTGTTGCTACAGTACTGTTAATTGGGATGGTGGTGGTAATAGGAATAATTATTTTTTTATGGTTCAAGGGATTTACCCAGGAAGCAATAACCAAACAAGGAACCAATATAGAACTTGTATGTAATGATGTGGATTTTGATGCAAGTTATTCTTCTGGCATGTTGTATATATCCAACGATGGAGACATCCCAATATATGGAATGAAATTAAAAATTTCTCAAGATAGAAGTCATGACACAGTTGATTTAGAGGATTTTGAAGGATTAAATCAAGGAGCATCCTTTTCAGAAGGAGTAGATTATCTTGTAGGGAGTGCAAACAGCATAACATTAATACCTGTCTTATTGGGAACTTCTGAACAAGGTGAAAGAACTTTTCTCTGTGAACAAAACAGTTATGAAATTCTTATTTAATTAATAATAGATATATGATATATAATTAATTGATAAAAGGTATATTTTTATATATACAATTTTTATATAATATTATGGGAAAGGGGTTTATTATTTTGGGAATTTTGTTCTTAGTTTTAATTAATAGTGTTAGTGCTGTTCCATTTATTGGTAATGCACCGAACAGTATTGCTGATGGGCAAAGTGTTATGATTTCTGGAAATGGGTTTGGGACAAATGCCCTTGATATTGAATGGCTTGGTGGTGCTGGTGGAAATATTGAACAAGGAACTATTGATGTTGAGATATCTCTCCCTGCAGGGTGGACAGCTGATACTACCTCTGTAAATTTTCAACGACCAATTTACTCTGACACAAGGGCGCACAGCAGAAGTCAAACAATAAAAAGTTATTTTCCAGAAACGAGTCAATATGGAAGTGGATACTTTTATAATTATGGATCTGCAATGTCATCTGTATATGTGTCATGGTGGGTTTATGTTGAAAACCTGTCATGCCTTGGAGACTGTCCTTATAATGCACAATGGAAAGTGCTTCGGATTACTCCAGGAGTGGGAAATATTTATGGTGATCAACCACAAGGGTGGTATTGGTCTCAGCAACTTGCTGCTCCAACAGCTACATTTGTTGGGCAAGACCCTGCGTTGACAAATAATTGCCTTGATGCAGATTTGGGAGGGCAATATGACGAGAATTGTTATGCTGGGGTAACAGAGGTATATAGACAGAGTGGTGTTAATATTGTCGAAGATGGATGGCATAGGGTAGAAGTTTGGACAGAAGAAAGCTCCCCTGGTTCTCAAGACGGTACGATAATTGTAGGCATTTTTAATAGTACTAATGCTATCAGGTATTATGCAAACTATGATAAGAATACTAGAACACGCACTGATGCAAGCCCACAATGGCAGTATGTTGTTTTTCAAAACTATATGGGTAATGGTCTTAATGTGGGAGATATTTATCAGGATGATTTCTTTATGCAGTTTGGCTCTCAGGCAAGAGTCGAACTTTGTGATACAAATGTTTGGTCTGCAAGAATACATTGCGAAATCCAACCTCCTACTTCATGGTTAGCCACAGGTGATTTAATCACAATTAATATAAATCAAGGCTCATTCAATGATGGAGAACAAGCTTATTTGTTTGTTGTTGATGAAAATGGAGATGCTAGTAATGGATATGG
>JBDRGM010000014.1:0-4183 GCA_043817815.1 archaeon | reverse complement strand
GTATATTAAATGATTAAATAATATACTAATCAAAACCATTATAATTAAACTAAAAAGATTAAAAGAACTGTTAAAGCCCTTTCTACTCTGACATTTCAGCGCATGGGCTTGTAGTAGATTGCGACCCCTAGCAATAGTTATCTAATATCTTAACCTTTGAAACTTTATTCCCCATATAATCCTTACACTCAATCTCAACTTTATGTTCCTTGAAAACATTCAAATCTTTTATCAAATGTTCATCTTCTAACTTAACCTTTTTCTCATCTACAAAAAATTCGCATTCATAATTATTGTAGTAATCTAAGTAGAAAGCTAAAGAAGCATTTCCTAAATATCCTCTTTCCACTTCACTACATCCAGGAAAACTATACAACTCAAAAAACACATCAGCAAAGACTAATTCATCTTTTGTTATTGCTAAAGTTGTTGGGCTTGGCTTTTGGAAATTCTGTTCTACAAAATGGCTAAGATAGAATGTTCCAGCCACCAACAGCCCAGCAAATAAGAACATTAAAAGAACTACACCAAATCGAACTTTATCTTTTTTCTTAGCCATAAAAATTTGCAAACGTTTCTGTTTATAAATTTATTTTAAAAAAAGAAAAAAAGAAAAAAATATTTTGAAATTAAGCTATTGCATCTAAGCCGTACCTTTTAACCATTTCATCTCTCACCTTTAGCGATTCACTAAAAGGAAAATCATCAGGCACGTTTAGGTATAATGCTATTACCCCCTTACATTCAGAACAGACCATCAAAGTAATTTCTATTCTTTCATCTTCGTAAGGTATTTTAACAACATCTACTCCTGCCTTGCATTTTGAATCACATGGATATTTGCCTATCATGTTAAGTCTTCTGTTTCAAACTCTGGCTCTTCGTCATTAATCCAAGCTCCAAGAGAATTATTTGAAGAATTGCCTGGACTACTTGGACTACCAGGACTAGACCCTTGATTTTGGTCCAAGTTGTCCTGGTTGTCCAAGCTATTTGGTATTAATTTTATACCTCTCCAACAATTAATTCTTATGAAATTATTTGTATTGGGATCCTTAATAGCTGGTTTGTAGTCTTGCACTCTGACATTCTTTTGCAAATCTCTATGGAAGCTATTCTCTGGCACAATTGGATAATTTTTATTCTTGCAATATTGCTTATATGTGAGATAGAGTTCTCTTTTTCCTATATGGTCATTTGTAGACACTTCTAAACAATCCACCACAAAAGACATAACGCTATCAGATTGTCGCATATACAATTCCCTCATTTCTTCAATAGTTTTAGAGCCTGAGAAATCTCCTTTTTCAAGAAGTCTTTTCAAACCTTCTATTGCATAGTTCAACAGCCCAGACATTTCCTCATCAGTTGTAAGTTTATCAGTTAGTTTTTTATCATCACTTTTTCCTGTAAATTGATTAGGAAATTGAATAATAATCCATCTTCTGAAAAACGCATCTGACTCATCAGGAGTTTTTGGAATTTGGTTTGCAGAAAAAATCATCTTTGCATAATTCTTAAAGAAGAATTTATCTTTGAATTTCTTTTCAGCAGGTATGTTGTCCTCTCCTGTCAACATCTTAAACAAGGAGCTGTCTTTCAATGCTTTTGCTGGAAGGTCTGCAAACATATTAGCTAACTTTCCAAACAAACTAGCAACAGCAAACTTATCTCCTTCAATCTGATGAAGCGGCACAGCGGCACAATTCTCATCCCCTAAGAATCTTTTCATAACTTTAATAAGAGTTGACTTTCCATTAGAACCACTACCCACAAACATAAATGCTTTGTGAATAAGATACTCCTTATATAGGCAATATCCAAATAGTTCTTGGATTGTCAATACTTCTTCGTCATTTGTTAAGACTTCTTTCAAAAACTTTTTTATTCTGGGATTGTCAGCAGAAGATACAAAATTAATTTCTAACTTGTTGAAAAAAACAACTCTTGGAGTATGTGGCTCCAACTGCATTGTTTCCAAATTTAGAATACCATTTTGTAAACAAATCTTCAGCTTTGGCTCTAACAACTTTTCTCTCTTTTGATATGTAGACCTTTTGATATGTGCTAGAGTCTCACTAATGAAATGACTGCTTCCTAAATCAGCTAGGATATGTTGTGCATGAGAAGCCAAAAGCCTATCTCCCTTGGGATAATACACTCCATCTTTGTAGACAAATATCTCTTGAGTGTCCTCAAAAGTTAGAAGATTGTACTTTTTCCTTAAATGGATTGAGAGAAAATAATTTGCCGCTTTTGTTTTACCAATCTCTAGCAAATATTCTATCTCTCCTCTAACCTCGGCATCTGTTAGACCTTCACTTGCTTTCTTAATAGCTTCCCTTGTTTTCCTCTTTGCTTCAGCTTTCAAAGCCTCCTTATCTTCTTTGGAAAGTCTTTTCTTGCCTTCCACAAGCTTTAGAGCTTTATTATAAGTCAATTCTCTATATTGTTGATGAGCAGACTTCCACTTCTCTGAATCTTTCATTGATTCAAAGACTTCTTCTTTTGTCTTGCCCCCTTCAATAAGTTTTTTTACTTCCTTAAACTCTTTACCAGAACGAGTATTGTCTGGTTGACGAGGAGGCAGGGGTTCGTTTTCCCCTGCCGATTCTCTGGAGATTTTAGCTACTATTTCATCAAACTCAGCCTTAGTAACTTTCTTTATTTCCAAGTCATTTAGACTTTCATACTTTTGTCCGTTTGGATGAGTACAGCCAGAAATAAGAACTTGCATTCCAATTCCTCTTATATCTCCAATTTTCTTCCCATTGTTATCTTTGAGAACTGTTCCTTTAAGGTCTTCAGGACTTACATCTGTGATCTCAAAAATGAAGTGTTTCATCTTCGTTCCTGTTAGAGTTCCATAGGTATCTATGTCTGTCTTATCAGAAACTTCCCTATCATCTATGTCGATGACAAAGACATTTCCAACACCTGTTTTAAGACCAATGTTTCCACCCCCCCTCAATTCCTGAATCAAATGAGAATCATTGTATCTCATTATTTCATCTTTCCATCCAGGTTTAGCAGGTCTTTTGTCCTTTCTCCTTAACTTCACAAAATCAAATTCTTCTCTTTGAAGTTGTCTTGGAAGAATACTATTTTCGTTTTCCATCGTTTATTTAACCTCCTTTCAATTCTATCTTTTTTCTGCAGAAATGTGAATGTCTTGGCTTTGCCATGGATATTATTGGCTAAGCTAGAAAAGGTATAACAGCTAGGACTCTGTAGGTTCTGATTGTTATTCAGAGCCAAACTCTTTGCCATTTTCCACCTCTTTGTTTATTTTAGGAAATAGTGATCTGTATTTCTTTCTCAGTTTAAAATACAACTCTCTATCTTTCCTTTCCCTTGCTTCTTGGATCAACTCCTTCAGAGCAATCTGCTTGAGTTCTTTGAAAGTATTATTTTGTTTCATGAAATTATATTGTAGAAGAAACTTAAAAGCGATTTCACAAGTGTGGTTTAATTAAACCACATTTATTGAACAATTAATAAATAATTTTATTTTTAATTTTTCGATGATAAAAGGGACAGTTTTTAAACGGAAAGGTTTAATCAATTTAAATTTTATCGTCGGTAAAAATGGAAAAAGAAATAAACATATACAATTATGAAAAGAGAAAAAAGAAGTGTAGGGAAATATTAGATACTCTCTCACCTGAAAATAAAAAAGATATTGAGAAATTCTGTGTTTCTATTTTAACTCAGGGATTAAGTCAAGCAACCTACTACAAATATTTAGAAAGATTACCACAACTTGCCAAATTATTGGGAAAGAATTTTAGAGATGCTACTAAAGAAGATATTCAAGAAATGTTTGAAAGAATGGTAATGGAAAAAGATTATTCAAAAAACACAGTTGGAGGTTATCAAATTTTAATTAGAAGATTTTATCAGTGGTTGTATGGATACAAAAGGAAACATTATCCTGAAGTAGTTGATTGGATTTCTGCAAATGTTCATCATAAAAAATTAATTAGACCTGAAGATTTGTTAACTGCAGAAGATATACAAAAGATGATTGCGGCTGCAATTAATCCAAGAGACAAAGCATTGATTGCTACCCTAGCTGAGAGTGGTGGAAGAATATCAGAAGTTTTAACACTTAGAATAAAACACATATCTTTTGATAGTGTTGGTGCCATCTTCATACTCAATGGAAAAACTGGTGAAAGAA
>JBDRGM010000013.1:0-3177 GCA_043817815.1 archaeon | reverse complement strand
CCTGTTTTATACTCAATATAATTTTCTTTCACTTCTTTACTAACAGCAACAACATCCATTCCAGCATCACCAGAATAAGCATATTTAGGAATAATTGCATTTGGGTGGAGTTTTTTTATTTTTATTTGCATTTTTAACCACAACCTCCACTTTCAATTTCTCCACAGCTAGAACATCTTGGATGATTACATCCTGCTTCAAAAATATATTCAACACCTCCACAACCTTCACATATAAATTTATGTCCAAGTTTGCCGTTATTACCCATAACAGTTAATTTTTCATCAGGATTAACAATTTTTACTTGCGACATAATTGAGTTATATTCTTCAGTTTCTACTTCTACTCTTCTTAAATTTGGTTTTCTTATTAAGTTCACTAATTTATTTGTTGCTTTTTCTCTTCCAACAATACCGTTTCTTAAAAAATAATCTTCCCATACTAAACCAACAGCATGTTCTATTGATTTTATTTTACTAGGACCCATTCCTTCTTCCTCGTTTGATGATGCTGATTGTAATCTAACTATTAATTCTGCGTAATCAGGATCAGGGCCTCTTAATATCTCGCTCCTATCCATTCCAGCCTGTTGAAAACTAACACTCTTTGCATCACCTAGAGGAGCTCTTTCTTGAAAAGCTTCAAAAGGTAAAAAATATGATTTTTTATTCTTATCATCAACATATAAATCGGCAGTCATTATCACATGAAGACTATCATTGTTATTTATTCTTCTAACTTTATATTTAATTGCTTGAGCTTTTTTATCTATTCGTGGATCTAGTTCAACCTCATTTTGAACCAATTCAACAGTTTTTTCTAATCCACTATAAACACCTACTTTTGATTGATCCCTAAATATTGTTGTTCCAATACAACCTTCCTTATAAGAGAATAAAAAACTGTTTCTTACATCTTCTATTGTTGCTTCTTTAGGTAAGTTAACTGTTTTACTAACTGCATTATCTATTCCTATTTCATTTTTTCCATTTTGAAATGCGCCTTGCATTCTTATGTGCCATTCAGGAGAAATATCATGAGCTGTTCTATAAATCTTTTTTAGTTCTTCAGGTATCCCTTCTATATCTCGTATACTTCCTTTTTCAACAACTTTATTTAATATTCCTTTAAGGTCATTTCCTTTGTAAGTTTTCTTTAAATCCTCAACAAAATAATCTGATATATAAGTTAATTTTTTTCCATCCATACATGTCTTTATGAATGCTAATTTGAAAAGAGCTTCAATTCCTCCTGAAACTCCAGCAATCATACCTGTTGATCCATTTGGAGCTATTGTAGTACTAGTAGCATTTCTGGTTTTAATACCCTCTTTTTCAAACACACTTCCTTCCCAATAAGGAAATGTCCCTCTTTCTTTAGCAATCTCCATTGATTTTTCCCTTGCTGTTGTTGTTAAATAATGGGAAATATCTTTAGCAAGATCAATTGCCGTTTCACTATCATAAGGAATTTTTAATTGCTGAAGCATTTCAGCCCAACCCATTATACCCAGACCAATTTTTCTTGTTCCATGAACTACTCCATAAATTTTCTTAAATGGAAATTTATTCATATCAATTACATTGTCAAGAAAATGAACCCCCTTATCTATCCTTCTTTTTAATTCATCATAATCAACAACAGTAATTGTGTCATTATTACTAGCCTGTTTTGCGTATGTTTTTTCTATATTTAGTCCTTGCATTTCTTTTTCTTCATTAACACCAACTCTTTTCACACATGTTGCAAGATTGATACCTCCAAGATTACATGCTTCATAAGGTAAAAGAGGTTGTTCACCACATGGATTTGTAGCCTCTATTTTTCCAATATGAGGTGTAGGATTTTTTCTTTCTAATCTATCAAGATAAATTATTCCAGGACATCCCTCTTTCCATGCATTTTCAACCATATAATCAAATAATTTTCTTGCACTGATTAAAGCAGAACCATCATTATCTATCCTTCCAACTTTTTCATTGTTATATACATTTATTATACTTTCATCATCAGTATCAATCACAATTGAAGGAACTAATTCATTAAATAAATCTTTATATTCAGAATCGTTCTTTGAAAGCATGTTTTTTCTTCCCCATATTCTTTCTTCAAGAGGAACGGTTTTTCTGTCTTTTGGATTTATTAATTTAAAATATCCATTATTTTCAACAGATTCCATAAATTTATTATCTGCTCCAACTGAAAAATTAAAATTATTAAATTCACCTGTTCTTTCCTTCGCACTTACAAATTCAAATATATCTGGATGATTATAATTCAAAATTCCCATATTTGCTCCTCTTCTAAACCCACCTTGATTTACTCCGTCTGTTGCAGCATCGAAAACTTTAATAAATGAAACAGGACCACTTGAAGTTCCAAATGTTGTCGAGATTCTATCTGAGCGAGGTCTTAAATGTCCAAAGTTAAATCCAGTTCCCCCTCCTGATTTGTGTATCATTGACATATATCTTAATGAATCAAATATTCCTTCCCCTTGTTTTTCAGGGTTTTCTCCAATATCATCAGTTGCAATGTAATCTTCAACAGGCAGAACAAAACAAGCAGATAATTGTTGCAAAGCCCTTCCTGCATTGCAAAGTGTCGGTGTATTTGGAACAAATTCCTTGTGAATCAAGGATTCAAGAAAACCTTCTGCAATAGGTTTTATGTTTGCTTTGGGATTATATTTTAAATCTGCTTCTGCAATATTTACAGCAACTCTTGCAAAAAGATCAAGAACATTTTCAGTTACTTTTTTAAAAGCATCTTTTTCTAAATATCTTTTTTCAAGAGTCAATCGAGCATTAGGATCAAAATAAATATCTTTTCCTTTTTTAGTATCATTAATTTTATATCCAATTCCTGCGTTAGTTTCCCAATCAAGAATAGAATATCTGTTTTTAATATCCATTTCCATAACTCTTCTTTTCTCTTCTGATTGTCCAATAAAAGCTCTAGCCGATTCTAATTCTTTATTACTAAAATATGATCCTTTGTTTAAAATAGTCACCATTTTACTTCAACTCCCTTAATTCTTTTTTAAAATCTTTAGCGTCCTGAAAGTCGCGATAAACTGAAGCAAATCGAATATACGCAACATTATCTAATTGTTTTATTTTTTTCATTATTATTTCCCCTATAGAAGAACTTTGAATTTCCTTTTTCCCCTTTTTC
>JBDRGM010000012.1:0-23503 GCA_043817815.1 archaeon | reverse complement strand
AATAAAGATTTAACTTTAAAGTTAGACAAACGTTTCTTAACCCTCTTACAAAATAAAAGCCTTTCAGGCTTTAATACGAACATATTTGAACGAGTTCGTATAAAGTCTGTTATGTCTAATTGTTCGAAGGCACTAAACTTTGAAAATTAAAAGATAGTTAAAGATGGCACTTCAATACCCCCGACCACCCACCCCTAATTTGGAGATGTGTGCTTGGTTTTTCTTTCAGAAAAACAAATAGTCTTTTTCTTCGAAAAAGGATTTATGTTGAAATAATCTTTCCACCCCAAGAGAGACTCGCGTCCTTCGGACATATAGGAAAAACTTCGTTTTTCAAAACAACAATCTTTATAAAATATCATAGGTTGATTTTTATATGGAAATTGAATACAAATCCAATTTAGGAACTGAATATCAAACCAGTGAAAGCTATTCATTAAGCCCCGCTTTGATGTCAATAGATTTTACAGAAGAGTCTGATATGGGATACAACATAAAAATGGGCTGCAAGAGTTCATGTAGGGCAACTTGTAGAGGTGGTTGTAGAGGTTGCTTGGGTTGTAGAAGATGTAGAGCAAATGAGGGAGAAGAAGGAATTGAAAGCTCCAAACTTGCCTCAATGGTTGATGAAGTTCTTCAATTAGAATGAAAAAAGAAAAAGCTTTAGTTAATAAAAACAAAGCTTATAATAGAACAAAAATTTCAAACATAGGGTATCTTAGGTTAAAATCCCCCATTTCTATGCAAATTGAATTAACTTCTGGTTGCAATCAAAAATGTATCTTTTGTTATAATGTATGGAAAGAAGGATGCACAAAGACAAGTATTTGTGAAACACCTACAAGAGAAGAACATAATAAAATAATTGATAAAATAATAGAAAATGAAGTTTTTGATATAATCTTTTCTGGAGGAGAACCTTTACTTATCCCTTATCTAGAAGAATTAATCGAAAGATTATCAAAAAAGAAAATTGGGACAATGATAATTACTAATGGTATGCTCTTAACAAAAGAAAGGGTAAAAAAATTAAAAGGGGCAGGATTAGAAAGTATACAAATATCTCTTCATTATTTTAATGAAGAAAAAAATGATGAAATTACTGGAATTAAAGGTTCCTTTAAGAAAAGTGTCGAGGGAATAAAAAATGTTCTTGATATAATGGGAAAAGATTTTCTTAATGTAAATGCAGTTATTATCCCTGAAACTTTTAAAGATGCCTATAAAATGGGAGAATTTTTAAATGAATTAGGAGTTACATCATTTAGTATTGGTTGTTCTTCTGTTAGTGGTGAAATGGCAAATCATAAAGATTTGTTTGTGGATAAAGAAAAGTTCTTAGATATTTATAGACAATTAAAAAATGTCAAGGATGACTTTGGGATAAAAGTTTCTTTTACAGGAGGATTCCCATTATGTATTCTCCCCGACATAGGAGAAGCGATTGGGTTATCAAGTAATTTTTGTGATGCAGGATTAAATCAATTAGTTGTAAGTCCAAAAGGAGATTTAAGGCCTTGTGTTTGCCTAGGGCAAGTTGTAGGAAATATCTTCAAGGATGATTTGAAAAAAGTTTGGAAAGAAAATAAATTTTTGAAAGAAATAAGAGAACTAAAATATTTACCAAAAGAATGCGAAGATTGTAAGCACATTGCAATATGTAGGGGGGGTTGTAGAGCTTCAGCTGAAGGATATTTTAATAAATTAAACGCAATAGACCCTTTAATGCAATGAGATCCATAATTTTTAGAAACCCAAGAATAACTTATCGTAAGGAAGACTATGGAGGATTGATAAATTTGGGATTAGAACTCTATATTATTGATGAAGAAGGATATAATTTTTTAAAAAAGTTAGATAATATAAAATTTATTCTTGAAGAGAACCTAAATTCTAAAGAAAAAATTATTTTAGAAAAATTTATCCCAAAAGGGATAGTTGTAAGGACTGATTATGAAAAAATAAAGGATAAAATTCAGAAAGTAATTTAAATTGTTATTTCTTTATTTTAATATGGAAGAAATAATTATAAAGAATAACCAAATAACTACCAAAACAAAATACAATAAAATTCTCAAAGAGGCTATTAAGCAAGTTGTTAATTTTTTTGGTAACGAAAAAATAAGTTTTAAAATAATTTTTCTTAAGAGAAGAAAAGACTTCGATAGGGCAGTAGGATTTAAGACAAAAAGATGGATGGTTGCACATACAACTGGAGACGATATAATTTATATTTTTGATAGGGATGTATTTAATAAAGTTTCAAAACATAAAAAAGAATATTTTTATTCAACATTGGTTCACGAAATTACTCATATTTATACCTATCAAAAACTTTGGTTCATATATCCAATTTGGTTAACTGAAGGTTTAGCATATGTTGTTGCAAAACAATTAAATGAAATAAGAAAATATCAGAGGAGAGATATAACAAAAGCCCATTATGATAGCGAATGGTTTAACAATCCTGCTTATAGTACTTCTGCTCACTTTGTTAACTATCTAATAAAAAAGTATGGATTTAATAAATTAATAAATTTAATAAAAAATTTAGAAGAGTTTGAAAAGAAAAAGAGTTTTAATAAAAAGTTTAAAGAAATTTATGGATTCTCATTTTCGGTAATTGGGAAGGATTTTTCAAATAATTTTTTACCAAGCAGGAAAAAAGGAAAATATTTTTTACAAAAAATTAAGCCAAACTAGAATTTTATTTATTCTTTAGAAAAAGAAGCAAAAAGGCGACGACAAACCCCTAAAAAATAAAAAATAGTTCCGACAACTTTGATTTTTTGCCTTCGGCATCGTTGCACTAAAAATCAATCCCTCCAAGTATTCGGGAGAAACTAACAGGAATTCAACTCAATAAAATTTAAAACCCCTTCTCCTTTCCCCTAAATCATGTACAAGAAATACCTCATCATCGCGAGTAAAAAAGATTTAGCAGGAGCAAACATCACAACAAATCTTTCACAGTTTAGGCAAAACCCTTTATTCTCCTCTTTGGGGGATAAACCAAACTTTGATTTTTACCTAATTGAAGATGAGACTATCTACACAAAAAATTTAGACCTAAATAAAATAAACCATTATGATTTCATAATCTTCGCATCAAAGCACAAGTCAGAAAAAAATGAAAAGACACTTTCAATTCATGCACCAGGAAATTTCAGAACTTCAGACTATGGAGGTGAAAAAGAAAAGCTATGTCCAACATCAGCACTATTTCAAAAACAAATCTTTGAAAAATTAAACGCAAATGCAAAAGAACACAATCTAAAAGATTATAAAATAACTTTAGAATGCACTCATCACGGACCGCTAATCAATAAACCATGCATCTTCATAGAAATAGGCTCAACAGAAAACGAATGGAAAGATAGACGCGCAGGATTTGTTCTTGCAAAAACAATTAGAGACATGATTGAGGGGTTTGAAGAAAACCCTTACAATGAAATTGCAATAGGATTAGGAGGACCTCATTACTGCCCAAATTTCAACAAGATTCAGTTAAATTCAAATGTCGCTTTGTCACACATCATCCCACAATACGCAATGCCAATCACAGAAGAAATGATAAAAGAAGCAATAGCCAAAACACAAGAGGAAGTCGACTTCGCAGTTTTAGATTGGAAAGGTCTAGGCATATCAGAACAGCGTCAGCAAGTGATTGATATTCTTGAGAAGAATTATATTGCATGGAAAAGAACTAGCGAGATTGGGAAATAAAATACGCCTCGGGCAGGAATCGTGGGTCGTTCCACTCTCCGTTGTCCGAAATTTCAGTTTCGAACAAAACCAACACACCCCGAAGGGTTGAGATTAGCAATATTATATATAATTTTATATTGAAGTTTATTTTTATTCACCTGCAATCCCGAAATATTTTAAAATTGCAGTAATTATCTCAATCCCATATCTAGCGTACATTATGATGTCTGTAATAAAAAACAATATAATTAACAATTTCCATATAATTGTTAAACTAAAAACTCCTGCATTTGCCACAGAATCAGTTATAGCTTGAATTAATGCTCCAGATATTAATGCCATAACAATCAATCCCAATATTTCTTTGTTCAATTTTTTGTTTATCATTTTTAATACACCTTGGACAAGTGCGAGACATTTCCGAGCTGTTGGGGTTTAGTTTATCTAATCATAACTATTACAAAGATTCTTAGTAAATCATCTCTGAATAATCCCATTTTCATCACATACTCTTAATGCGTCACTGACCACCAGATTTGGTTGTTCTTCATATTTTCCGTTGATTATATAAATTGGAAACTCTGCCTGATCTAAGTACCATTCTCTAAAAAATCTCGCACTATTGATGGTAGATCCTTCATTAGGATATTTTTTTTCAATCCATATGGATGCTGAAGAATAATCTTCAAAGTAAAAAGAATCAAATATTTCTGAATGTGGTCCTAATTTCTTAAATTCATTTAAGCAAAATTCTTTAAGTACTTCTGCAGGAGTTTTTTGTTCTTCAATTTGTTCTCCTTCAATTATTGTTTCAGTTTCTTTTAGGTTTTCTTCTTCAGTGTTTGTTGATGTGCCTTCTTCTTCATTTGTGTCAATAACAATATCCTTTTTAGGATAATAATCAGACGAACGTGCAAGGAAATAACATTTAGATTCCACAACATCATATCCTTCTTCAGTTTTATCTTTTAGATTTAAAACCAAATAAACTCCCATTTCAATCTTTCCTTTAACAATCCCATCTTTCCCAGTATCTTGTCTTGAATACTTTGGAAAATATCGTGCGCCTTCCATAGAAGGATACAAATAATTTACATTTTCTCCTTCTTGATATCCTTTAGTAAAACCAGAAATGAATTGGATGGATGTTCCATCTTTCCAATCGCTTTGTCCTATTCCGTTTAGTGTGCAAAACCCTCTTTCATTTAAGTTACAATTTATTCTTTCTGGAATTATTTCAGCAGGACAATCTTTAGATATAGTAATAATCCCAGCTGATTTAAGAAAGAAATAATAATATCCAAAAATGACAACAAGCGCAATTACAATTAATATAAAATATGTTTTTAGAGACACAATTGTGACTATTGTTCCTTTTTTGTTCATGTTTTTCTCAAGAGAATATTACTTTTAAAATTATCGTCTAAAGCTATTAATAACAGAAGTTATATTTTAAGGATTCCAACAAAAGCTAAAAGAATTATTATTAATAAACCAATTACAATTTTAGTCTTCTGTTTTTTTGTCAATTTATTTTTCTTTGCCATTTTCAAAATAGTTTAATCATAAAACGCCTCGGGCAGGAATCGAACCTACGCACCCCGAAGGGTCCGGATTAGCAATCCGGTGCAATACCATTATGCGACCGAGGCATAAATATAGAATTAATCAAGAAGTTTTAAAGGTTTTGTATTATCCTTTTTGATATCTTCTAGTTAAATAATAGATAACAAAATAACTAATTGTAGAGATAAATGTTGCCAGAATAAAACTTCCAACAATAAATCTCCTTGTGTAAGTGATTATTGTTCCCAATGTTTCAAATCTCATAAAAACAACAGGGGCATCTGAGAAGAGATAATTCCCAATGGCATAACTTAAAATATGTATTGGGAATGTAATAAACGGATTAAATAAAACATAACCTGCAACCATAGCCACCTTACTCACTTTTTTGAAGATCAAGATAACCAAAAACATAATAAGATATTCCACACCAAGGGTAGGAAAAATACCAAAAAAACTCCCAATTGCAAAACCAATTGCTATTGAAGAGGGCGATGTTTTTATCTCAAGAACTTCCTTAAGATGTTTCTTAATTTTTTCTTTTAGCTTTTTCATTATTTTTAAAAACTATTAAATTTATTTACAAATATCTCTCTGCATTTTCATAGTACTCAAAGGAGGGTTCTGTTCAACTAATCTTTAAAGCTACCAAGTAAAATCAACTAATCTTACAACTCCAATAAGAATTAAATATATCCCTATCGCCCATCTAATCCATCGAGGTTTGATTATAACCATCAACCCTGCGAGTATAGCCAAAATACCGGATATGGCAATTGTTATAGATACCATCTCTACCTCCATGCCAAAAACAAGAATGGGTTCTTTAAATAGATATTGGGCTATCTCATTTTATTTTTTTAAGAATGAAATAATTTATTCCCAAACTAGTCAAAAAAGTCATTCCGAAAATAATAATAAACCAAGTCAATCTATAGGGAAGTCCAAAATAGACATTGATACATGAATTAAAAACACAATTGATATTTATATCTGGATTGCTTAATAGACTTATAAAAATATAAACAAAAATAATTTGAATAAAACTCCATTTCCACGCATCTTTTCTTTTTACCCCTATAATTTTGGAAGCATATATTGCAACAGGCACAGTAAATAAATGCTGTAGACTTATTATTTTTCCAATAATCGAATGCCCTTCTGCAAAAAAATAATTAGTAATCCCAAATAAAGGTTTGTTAAGGATTAACCAATGTAGAAAATCAATATCCCATACAATCAAAGGTATTGCTAAGATATAAATCTGGCTCATTATTATAAAACTTCTTTTTGTTAAAATCCCGACTCCAATCAAAATTAATCCCAAATAACACATATAAAGAACCTGTGTTGGATTTTGATTATACATAGAAACTGAAATCGCAATTATGCCCCAGACTAGGAAAAAAATTCCAAGAATATCTAACAGCAGGAATTTTGTTTTTTTGTTCATAATATTCCCAAGGAAATATCTTTTAATTAATCTTCGAAATATTCATTTTTTCAAAGCTTTTTTTATTTGTTTTAGATGTTCAGAATAATGGCTTTCTTCTCCTTCGTCAAAAACCCACCCAAACAATTCTGGCTCTGCCTTTAATTTATCTTCTCCAACTTCTTCAATTTTTTTATCTAATAATCCTTGCCAGTATTTCCATTCTTCTATTAATTTCTTTACAGAGTAATTTTTATATTCATCAACCGCTCTTTGATTAAATTCATCAAAATTACCTTCTGTCAAAAACCATGGTTTTTTCTTAGTTCGCCAAACCTCTCCCAATATTTCTGTGCATTCTTTTTCCCATCCCATCAGGTGAGCAATAATATCTTTTATTGTCTATTTGTTATCAATCTTGATTTTCCAATCTTCTTCACTTAAATTTTCTAATAATTCAAAGAATTCTTGGTAGGTTTTATCTATTGAATCCATTTTTAATTCAGAACAGCAGGGGCGAAGTTATTCGACAGCGACAAACTTAAATGCCAATAGCGACTTTCGAATGGCTGAGTTGGGATTTAAATCCATCAAATCTCACAATTTTAATTAAAAATAGCAGGGGTGGGATTTGAACCACACGACCTCCGGGTTTCCTATGCAATCGTGTAGGAATGAAAAACCTACGGTTTTACTTATGGGCCCGACGAGCACTCCAGACTGCTCCACCCTGCTCTAATAATGTTTACTTAGTTTAACTTTTAAAACTTTCTAACCATTTAAATTACTTAACCCCCAGATTAAAATACCAACATTTTCTTTAATAGTCTTATAAAATTTGAATAATTTTCTATGACCCCTCTCAAATTCTTTCATTAGAAGAAGGTTCTTTCATATTTTGGAGCTTGTTTATGGTGTTCTCGTTAACTTTTGTTGCAAATTTTGCAAATTTAGAAATTCCAAAAAAAACTAAGGAGATTCCTAAAAGAACCAACGCAACTTTCCAACTAAAAATAAAAGAAATCAATCCAACAATCAAGAAAATTATTGAGAGAATTAAAGAGACAATCGCACCTATTTTATTCTTAGTGTTAGATACTTGCATATGCATGGTTGTTAAATCTACAGCAGTATTTTTAATACTCATCAATAAATTTGGAAAAAGATTCTTTTAAAACTTTCTAACGCCCCCACTCCGAATCGAACGGAGATGTCCCAAAGGACGTGGAGTTCGAGTCCACTGCAATACCATTATGCGATGAGGGCTTCAAGATGCTCATTGTATTCGACAAAGTCAAGAGCGAAGTGACTATGCGATGAGGGCACGCCACGACCAGGAATCGAACCTGGATACTCCGAAGAGTCAAGATTTCCAGTCTTGTGCAATACCATTATGCGATCGTGGCTTTCGTTTTTGTAAAACGCCCGCGACAGGTTTTCGAACCCGAGCGATTTCGCGAACCTTCTCGTAGCCCTTGATGTGAGCAAGGTCGGGAGCAGGATGCCCCAAGGGGCCAAGATTTCCAGTCTTGTGCAATACCATTATGCGATGTGGGCCAACACAATCAAACATCCACTTAAATTTATAAATCTACTTTTTTTCCAATCTCTATGTTTGAACTAGGAATTGACGATGCAGGAAGAGGTCCAGTAATTGGACCAATGATCTTAGCAGGTTGCTTAATAGATAAAAAGATAGAATCAAGTTTAAAAAGATTAGGTGTAAAAGATTCAAAACAATTAACTAGCAAAAGACGAGAACTATTAGCAGAAAAAATCAAAGAGAAAGCAGAAACATTTGAAATAATAATTGTCCACCCAGAAGAGATTGATTCTTCCCAAGACAACGGAACAAAACTAAACGAACTTGAAGCACTTGCTTGTGCAAAAATAATAAACAAAATTAATAAAGGTTTTAAAGAAATCAGGGTTGTGATTGATTGTCCTTCCGTAAGTATAATTAAATGGAGAGACTTTCTCAAAACAAAAATAAAAAATCTTTCAAATCTTGAAATTATTTGCGAACACAAAGCAGATAAAAATCATGTCTCTGTTTCAGCAGCATCTATCTTAGCAAAATCAACACGAGAAAAAGAAATGGACAAACTAAAAGAAAAATTCGGAAATATCATTGGGTCTGGCTACACTTCAGATCCTCTTACTCAAAGGTTCATTCAAAAACACGCACAAAAACACAAAGACAGCGGGCTCTTTAGAAAAACCTGGGCAACATGGAAAAACGCAAACCAAAAATTAGGTCAGAGTAGATTGTTTTAATCCCCCAAATCTTAAAAACCCTTTTAACTTTTTTCACTTATGAGCTACATAAAAAAATTGGTGATGCACGGCTTCAAAAGTTTTGTCAGAAAAACAGAACTACCTTTCACACCAGGAATTAATGTAATTCTCGGACCAAATGGTTCTGGAAAATCCAACATCTCTGATGCTTTGTGTTTTGTTTTAGGAAGACTAAGTATAAAATCAATGCGTGCAGCTAAAGCAAAGAATCTAATTTTCCTAGGAACAAAAGCAGTCTCACCTGCAAAAGAGGCAATGGTAGAAATTGTATTTGACAACTCTGACAAAACATTTTCAATAGATGAAAAAGAAATATCAATAAAAAGAATAGTCAGAAAAAACGGGCAAAGTGTTTACAAAATCAACGACCAAACAAAAACAAGACAAGAAGTCCTGAGTTTACTTGCACAAGCAGGAATAGACCCGAACGGATTCAACATAATTCTTCAAGGAGAGATTCAAAATTTTGTAAGAATGCACACAGAAGAAAGAAGAAAAATAATAGAGGAAGTTTCAGGAATCTCTATTTACGAATCAAGAAAAGAAAAATCCCTAAAAGAATTAACCAAAACTGATGATCGGTTAAAAGAAGTCGCTTCAATATTAAGAGAAAGAACAGCTTATCTTAACAATCTTGAAAGAGAAAGACAGCAAGCATTGAAATTTAAAAAACTTGAACAAGATGTAAAAAAATATAAAGCAAGTATAATCTTTCATGACCTAACAAAAAAGAAGAAACAAAAGGAGAATATTGAATTAAACATCTCTCAAAAAAATAAAGAAATTGAAAAAGTAAAAAAAACTGGTTTGGAAATACAAACAAGAATAAAAAATTACGAGTCAAAAATTAATTTTATAAATTCAACAATACAATCTTCGACGGGATTAGAACAGGAAAAACTTAACAGAGAAATAACAGATATTAGGGCAGAACTTGCTGTGTTAAATGTAAAGAAAGAAAATTGCGAGAGAAAACTAGCTGAATCAGAAAATAAAAAACAAGAACTTCAGCAGTTAATCAGAGAAAGTGATGTTGTTCTAAAAGACCTTAGAAGAGAGTCCCCTTCAACAGAAAAAAAACAAAAGCAAGTCGAGGAAAAAAAACAAGAACTTGAAAAGCTAGAAAATTTCAGAAAAAAGTTTTACACAATTAAATCCGAATTAAAATCAACTAAAGAAAGAATTGAAGACAAAAAATCTCTCCTCCAAAATTATGATAATGAATCAAGATTTTTACTAAGACAACTTGAATCACTTTCAAGGCAATTATTTGACAAGAGAGGAGATGCAGAAAAATTAAATTTTTTAAAGGTTTCTCTGAAAGAAAAGCAATCTATTCTAGAGGATTTGAGAAATCAGGAAATAAAGTTAGAAAAAATTTCTTATACTAATGAATATGAAATAGATAAACAAAACAAGCTAATCGAGAATATTTCAAAAATGGATGTCTGCCCAATTTGCAAAAGCAAGATAACTTCAGAGCACATTCATTCTATCAATGGCGAAACTCTCCCAAAAATTAATTCTCTCAAAAAAGAAGTAAAAGAATCAGATAAACAATTAAACGACATCTACAAAAAAAAGGAAATTTTAAAACAAGATATAGAACAGATAGTTTCAGAGATTTCAAAAAGAGAATCTGATTTGATTAAACTTTCTGGAATAAATGAGAAAAAACAAAATATTAAATCTCTTCAAGAAAAGATAGCAAAAACACATGATGAAATATCAGAACTTGAAAAGTCTAGAAAAAGTCTTGAAAGAAATTTTGATGAACACTCAAACACAGAGCAAAAATATGAAAGAGTTATGATGGAAGTTCAAGAGATTTCTCTCAGAAGCAAAGAGACTATCACCTCTGAAATTTCATTTAAACAAAGAGAACTTAATCATTCAAAAATTTCCCTAAATCAATTATTAAGGGAGATAGAAGACTTAAGTGAAGAACTCTCTGGAATTCGTAAAAATCTAGAACAAAAAGAAAAACTGCTTGTAATGAAAAATAAACAAGAAGAAGAATTAAGTCAGAAATTCCAAAAGCTAATCTCAGAAAGAGATTCTTTTCAAAACAAAACACGAGAAAGTGAATCAGAGTTTTTAGTGAATCAAAATACGATTCATAATATTGAGCAAGAAATAAATAACTTTAGAATTGAAAAAGCAAGAACTGATTCAGAAATTGAAAACCTTGAAACAGAAATGCTTGAGTTTCCAAACATTGAAATAATAAAGACAAACAAGGAGGCTCTTGTTACTAGACTAATAAAAACACAGGAAATACTTTCAAGAATTGGTTCTGTGAATTTACGTTCATTGGAGGTTTATGACTCAATTAAAAAAGAATATGATTCAATAAAAGAGAGGGCAGAAGTTTTAGAAAGAGAAAAAGACAGCATCCTTAAAATTATTCATACAATTTACATAAAAAAGAAAAAAACATTCCTCACAACATTAAGTAGTTTAAATGATATTTTCTCAAGGAACTTTTCACAGCTAAATACTAAAGGAACAGTCTCACTTGAACTTGAAAACAGAAAAGACCCTTTTGAAGGGGGAATCAATATAATTGTAAAGACAGGACACGGGAAATACTTTGATGTCAAGTCGCTCTCAGGAGGAGAACAAACACTTGTCGCCCTTTCATTAATCTTTGCAATACAAGAACTCAATCCATACTCATTTTATGTTCTAGATGAAATAGATGCAGCACTTGACAAAAGGAACTCAGAAAGACTTGCAAGTCTCTTAAGGAAATATATGCAAAGAGGACAATACATTGTAATCACCCACAATGATGAGGTAATAACAAATGCAACCAACCTGTATGGGATAACAATGCATGAGGGAATCTCGAAAGTTGTTTCGTTGAAAGTTTAATTCTTATATTTTCTTATCAAAGAATGAATTGCCCAACCGATAAGGAAACCAAGTACAATGTATATAAGAAATCCTAGTAATAAGTCGCTTAACTCAATCCCGTTACCTCTCATTCCAATACCTTGTATTAATATTCCCAATCCAATCACTAAACCAACCCAACTTCCCCACATCTTAAATGAGTTATATGATTTTCCAACCTCTTTCATAATATCTCTTAGAAAACACTAATTATAAATCTTTTGAGTACTATCATCACCTCTTGATTAAAATAAAAAAAAGAAGAAAGTTAAAAAAAATAAAAAAATAAAAATTAAAACTAAAAGTTAGTAATAACTTTCTCCGAATTCACCAGGTGTTTCAGGTTTCTTTCCAATTAAGACAATTAGAACAACTAACAAAACCACAAATACTATTGCTAGTATAATTGTTAAAACAACAATTGGGTTTGAAATTGTTTTGTTACCTTCAACGTTCGCAGTAAGAGGAATTGTCTCTACAAGCTCATCACCAGAGAAAACATTAACATTAAAGTTATATGTTCCTTCTGAATCTGCACTTGCAGTTATAGTAACTGTTTTGCTTGAACCAGCAGCAACAGCTACAATACTCTCACTAGCACTTGAAGAAAGACTTCCACTTGATTCTGTCACGATTCTGTAAACTTTCACTTTATCAGTTGGGTTCACAATCAAAACATCGTAATCAGCTTTTTCGTTAACTGCAACATTCT
Source organism: archaeon (assembly GCA_043817815.1). Classification (GTDB taxonomy): domain Archaea; phylum Nanobdellota; class Nanobdellia; order Pacearchaeales; family GW2011-AR1; genus JBDRGM01. The sequence continues at coordinate 10,889 of JBDRGM010000012.1, read as the reverse complement.
TTGAAGAACCAGCTGCAATCACACTTTGTGTGAAGTCATTTTTAACAACGATTTGTTTAGCAACACTATTAACAGTGTCTTCATTTGTAACTTCTACTTCAAGTGTATAAACTCCAGCTTGAACATCGAAAGGAAGTTTCAAGAAAAGCTTTCCACTCACAGTGTCTTCGTTATCTTCGTCGCCTTCAACAGTTGTTTGAATGATTTCATTACCATCTGTATCTAAGATAGGCATTCCTGTTGCATCAAGTAGAACTGTAGTATAAGTTATTTTACCACCTAAGGCAAATAAATCACCAAAGTAAGCACTCTTCTCCATTCCTAATGCAGAGATTTTCGCAGTCACGAAAACATCATCTAAATCATTGTAACCCATGTTTTTCAAAACAATCTCAACAGGGAAAGTTTCTCCTGCTTCAATCATATTTGGAACAGTTACAGATTTTATGTCTGCATTGTATGAGGGTCTTTGAACTCTTATATCAACATTCTCAACTTCAGATTCATAATCGCCATTCCATATTTTTATAGAAAGCTCTAAATCATCGCTAAGTATGTCTCTAAGTTCAAAAGGCACTTTAAGTGTTAATGTTTTACTATACCTTTTTCCTAATTCAACGTCAAAAGGGGCAGTTCTATCACTAACATCTACCTTATCGCCTTCAAGGTCTACTTTAAGTCTTACATTATCTGCATTAACTAATGAAGTGAAAAAAACTTTCACAACAGCAGTTTCACCAGCAATAACAGCAACATCATCTACTAAAGGATCATTGTTAAGTTCAATAACAACGTCAGTAGTATCAGCTAAGTCACCAGTCATTGTGTAAGCAGATACTTGAGTAGCTACTAGACATAAGACACCTAAAATTGTCAAAAAAGAAACCAAAAGTTTCTTTGTATTATCCATTTTTTGTTTGTTTGTCATTTAATTGACAGAAAACTTTGTCTTCTGTAAAATTGAGACATAGAGGTCATTTATAAACTTTACTGATGTGTCGTAATTCCCCAGTTACAGTAGAACTGGGTGTTAGTGGTATTGAGTGACTCTTTTTTATCTGATTTAATTTTGTCAGTAATAATCAATTCTAAAGCACATCACTTTGAATAGACTTGTCATTGACAGTCAAGAAACTTAGTAAAATAACTAAAAAACCCCAAGGATTTCTCCTTGAGGGTTTTAAAATTATAAACTTAATAATTTAATACTCTCGCTTGTTGCTCCGAAATTCTTCGCAGCAATTACCTGACACTCTGCGTCTTCTGCAGAGGAGATTGTTGAACTTGTTACAGTGCCGTCAATTACAATTGCAAACACTTTTTGTTCAACTCTCTTTAGTGCGCTTCCAAGGGCTTTAGCAGAAACATTCTTGATTTCATTAAAAGATTCATCTAAAAGAATTGCCTTGCCTGTTCCCTCGTTTGCATCAGAAAGTTTTTTCAATTTCTCCTTATCTTGCTCCCCAATTTCTTTAGAAACTTCCCTTGGTCGTCTCTCTGCTCTTTGAGGATATCTTCTTGAAAGAAATTCATTAACTGAAACCTTCTTTCGCAGATTCATAAGAATCTCTTTTCCAGTTAACTCTTCAACTTCTTTTCCATCAGGAGCAACTGCAACATATTTGATTCTAGCATTGTCAGCAACATTTTGAACAATCAACTTTCCGCCTCTGTCTCCATCAACGAATAGTGTAATCTCTTTATCTTTACTTAATTCCCTGATTTCTTCTGGAAGTTTTGTTCCATTCATTGCTATTACATTGTTAACTCCATTTCTCAAAAGGTTAAGCACATCTGCCCGACCTTCAACGACAACAATTTCTTTACCAGAAATGTCTCCACAAGGAAGCTTGTTCTTTCCATGTTCTTGGACATGAGCCATTTTTGAAGCATCCTTAATCTCATTTGAAATTTCTCTTGAATCTGTTGAGCCTTCAATCTCTTGCATTAGCTTCTTAGCTCTTTCAATAATGTAATCTCTCTTACTTCCTCTAACATCTTCAATTCTCTCAACTTCAATCTGAGAATCACTAGGACCCATTCTTTCAATAGTCTCAATTGCAGCAGCAATTAATGTTGTCTCTGATTGGTCTAATGCACTAGGAACTTTAATGAATCCAATAGTCTTTCTATCTTTTCTTTCAAGTTCAACTTCAATTCTACCAATCTTTCCTTCCTTTTGAAGTTCTCTCATCTCAAGGTCAGAACCCAATAAACCCTCTGTCTGTCCAAAGATAGCTCCGATTACATCTGGCTTTTCTAAAGCACCTTCAGCTGTAAAACTCGCATGTATCATGTATTTTATTGATACAGGACTTACTTTAGCCATTTTACCTCCTGCAAAAGTGGCTTATACAAAATCTTCTCGTGCCCTTTAGGGTATGATTTTAGTTTTGCCATTTCATTTGTTCTCCATATTTAATTAATTAAAATCTTATGATTTCAATTTACTTAGAAAAATATCTAATTCCTACTTTCACTAACGTATTAAGCTAATGGTGAGTGTGATGTATGTGATTAATAATAATCTCGTTTACTGATATTTCCCTAACAATACATAATGAGAAAGTCGGTATTTAAAGTTTTTGTCTATTTTCCTTTCAACCTTCTCGCCTCTTCAAACTTTCCCAACTTATTATATAAATCAATTAACTTTTCTCTTATTGTGTTCTTCTCAGTTTCAAGCATTTTCATCTCAATTAATCTTTCATAAATTCTAACTGCATTATTCCTCTTCATTTGTTTTTCATAATTCTCTGCTTCTTTCCTATACATACTCTTAACACTAAACATAATATCTTCTTTCTCAGTTAAATTTGCTTCACTCATTGTTTTTCTCACTGCCTCATCAACTTTCACAAAATCTTTAGCCTTGATGTACATCTCAACTTCCCTAAGATGAAATTTAATTTTCTCAGAAAATGCAATAGACACTTTAGCAACACTATCAAACGCCTTACCCGCGTCGCCAAACATTCCCATATCCTCATAAACCTTCGCCAACTTTAAGCAAACAAACTTCTTCATATCAATAGTGTCAACTTCTTTCAAAAGCCCATTCAAATAATCCACCTTGATAAAATTTCCCTTCTTACTTAGTTCACTTTCAATTTCAGATTTACTTTTCATACACCAAGAAATATTAAACCTTATTTAAGGATTGTTAAGATGAATCATATTCTAAAAAAGAATTTAAATCGTTTATTGGCACACCAAACATCCTATAAATACTATATTTTCCTCTTATTCGATTATATAATCCATCTTCTAATATTGGGAGTTTGATTTCCGCACGTTTTTTATCAAACTCTCTGGCATATTTTCTAACAATTTTTCTTGTCTTAGAATCAATTAATGCCTCTTTTGTTGCCATTTTAAATATAATTAGATTAATATTATTTAAGGATTGTTAAGATGAAGATTACTAAAATCTTGGTATCCAATTTTTTCTCCATTCAAGTTCTGCATACATAAATCTCATTTTTTCTATAGGGTCAAATAAAGGCTTCTCTTCAGGATTAAATATCATCTCACAATTTAGATAATCATTTTGATGGCATTCAGAGCATCTACATAAAAATCTTCCTTTTTGAAATATAAGATAATCTTCATAAGTACAAATTTTTTTATCTTCTTTATTAGCCATTTTAAAACCCACTAAATTTTTAATTAGAAAAACATTTATTTCTTCTCAGTAATCTCAATACAAACGCCTGCAGCAACTGTTGAACCAGCGTCTCTCACTGCAAACCGTGATGTAAACGGATTTTCTTTTTGTGTTTCCAAAGCTAAATTTCCCTGAGGTCTGATTCTAACTTTAGCAACATCCCCATTCTTCAGGAAGTCAGGATTCTCTTGGATAACCTGTCCGGTTTTTGGGTCAATCTGAGCAATTAATTCTGTAAACTGGCAAGGAACTTGCGCTGTGTGAATATGGAACACAGGAGTATATCCTTTAGCCAAAACTGTTGGATGATTAATAACTGCAATTTGTGCTATGAACTCTTTAACAATTGGAACTGGTGCATCTGCTGCACAAATAATATCTCCTCTTGCCATGTCTTTCTTACCAACTCCACGAATATTAATTCCAACATTATCTCCTGCAGCAGCTTCTGGCATTTGTTCATGGTGCATTTCTATTGATCTGATTTCTCCAGCAACACCCTCACCCGTTCTTCCTGGAATAACTTTAACCTTTTGTCCAACTTTCATAATTCCTGTCTCAATTTTTCCAACAGGAACAGTTCCAATCCCAGTAATTTCATAAACATCTTGAATAGGCATTCTCATTGGTAAATTTGTTGGTATCTCCGGGTTAGGGAACAAGTCCATCTGCTCCAAAATTGTTGGTCCTTTATACCAGGTCATATTTTCAGATTTCTTAATTATATTATCTCCTTTTAATCCAGAACATGCAATAAAATTAATTTTGTCAATAGGATATCCAACCTGTGTTAATAACTTTCCAACATCCTCCTTAACCTTGTTGTATGTCTCTTCTTTGTATTGGGCAGCATCCATTTTATTAACTGCAACACAAAGATTCTTAACACCCATTGTTCTTAATAACCACAAGTGCTCAGTTGTCTGTGGTTGCACTCCTGAAGGCGCAGCAATAACTAAAAAAGCAGAATCTGCCTGAGAAGCACCAGTAATCATGTTCTTGACAAAATCCCTGTGACCAGGCGCGTCAATAATTGTAATCTGCCATTTTTGTGTCATCAATTTCCTATAAGAAAGTTCAATTGTAACTCCCCTTTCTCTTTCTTCCCTAACTTTATCCATAATATAAGCAAATTCAAAACCAATTTTCCCATGCTTCACAGCTTCGTCTCTAAGCTTCTTCATTTCCTGTTCAGGTATAATTCCTGATTGGAACAAAAGTTGTCCAACTACTGTTGACTTTCCAGCATCGACATGACCGACGAACACAACATTCATATTTGGTTTTTCTTTAGCCATTTTTTATTTCTGAAATAAATGGTTCATGAAAATCTTTTGATTTTCTTTAGCCATTTCAATATATTAAAATTCCTGTTAGAATTTTTAATAGTGAATTAAAAAAGATTAGGTTTATAAATTTTGTGGTGATAATTTTGAAAAGAGCAACTAATATAAGCACAACCTTCCTTAAATGAACATGAGTTTAGATGAATTAAGAGTAAAGATAACTCTCGGAAACCATATTAAAAGAAAATACCATCCAGAGGATTTCACTATAATCGTTGATAACATATCAAAGAGAGAGAACTTAATGAGAGTCAAATATAAGAGGTATGGTCATCACGGCTTTTGTATATCAACTCTTGAAAAAGAACTACCTTATGAAGAGGTTAAACATATAATGGATTAACAATCTTTTTAACTACTTATTAATTTAATCTAATTAATGAACCAAATCATAACTCAAATAATCCTCGGAGCAATTCAAGGAATAACAGAATGGCTTCCTGTAAGTTCAAGTGGGATAGTGACTTTAGTCAATTCAAATTTCTTAGGAATAACAGACATCAGCCAACTACTTCACATTGCACTTTTCTTGCATCTTGGGACATTTTTCGCAGCACTAATTTATTTTAGAAAAGACGTAAAACAACTTCTCATTACTTTATTCAAATACAAATATCAAGATGACTCCTCAAAGAAAACTTTAAAGTTCTTGATAATAGCGACGACAATTAGCGGAATCATTGGGCTGATAATCCTAAAAACTTTAACCTCATTTGAAGACCAATTGCAATTCACAGGAAAAACAATTACATTCTTCATTGCTGTATTATTGTTATTCACAGGAATAATGCAAATTAAATTCAAACAATCAGGTTTAAGAGAAGAAAGACAAATAAAAAATTCAGACAGTATTACTCTAGGTTTTGCTCAGGGAGTAGCATCACTTCCAGGAATCTCACGTTCAGGAATTACAATTTCAACATTACTACTCAAAAAATTCGACGATACAACAGCCTTGAGACTCAGCTTTTTAATGAGCATGCCAATTGTTTTATTTGGAAACATCTTTCTCAATTTAAATGACTTCGCACAAATAACAACATCAGCATCAATCTATGGGCTTCTCGCATCATTTATCTTCGGACTTTTAACAATTTCCGCATTAATGAAAATTTCAAAAAGAATTAACTTTGGTTGGTTTGTGTTGGTATTTGCCCTGGTTATGATCTGTAGTTTGTTGATATAACTTCTCAATAGTAACAAAAGGAAAGGTTTATAAATATGGATTTTGTTTGGGTGATATGAAAGAAAGAATTTCAAAAAGAAGTTTAACAGGAATATTAGCTGGAATAGCAGCAAGTATTTTACTTGCAATTACACCTACATCAAAAGTTCATGCTCAAGGTCCTGATGAGGTAACTTATGGAAAGTCTGATACTACAATAAGCACACAAATATCTGAAAAAGATAGACAAAGGTGGTGTCCTGCTTATGAAGCTGAAGCAAAAAGATTATATAACTTAACTTCTGCTGCACTAAGAATCGAAGAAGCTGCTAAAGATTATATCAAACTCTGTGATGATAAACAAAAATCTGAAATTAGTCCTTTAGTTGATTTTGCACAAGAAAGAATAAAAGAAGAATTAGACAAATACTTAATGGTAAGGGAACAAATGAAAAAATGCGGTTGTCCCGGTTATGAATAAATTAGAACAAATCTTACTGATTCTCACTCAATCCTTTTAATGAGAAGAATCGTTTACCACAACTATTTATTTAAACTTGAAAAATTGTTTTGTTTTATGATTCCAATCAATCAAGAAAAAATATTAAAGAAAATCGAGGAATTCAAAAGTGAGAATCATCCAGAGTTTGATAAGTATCTTATGGCACCTATTTTTATCTATGGAGAAAATGAAATTGGAGAATTAGACCGCTATTCAAAAAGACCTTTTTTTAATTTAAGCGAAGTCCTTTCAAATTCTTCTGAGTTATATTTAGCACACAACGGAGAAATAATGATTGGTTTGCCTTTTGAAAAAGTCACTGGATTGTTTCAAATTCTTCCAACTGATTATAGAGAAGAATATGGTTTTCAAAGAGCATATTCTAATAAAATGAGTAAATATTCTCTTTTAGAAAATCTTAATTTTAAAGATAGTCCTTATTTGACATCACTATTTCGAGAAAAACTTTTTGGGTTAAAATCAAAAACATTTCTCTGTTCAATTGTTGAAGCAGGATATGGTTTAAGAATTGATTCAAGAGGCCAGATAAATGAATTTTTGCAAATGATTCTTGATAAAGAAATACCTCTATTTATTGATAGGTTTGATACTAATTCTAAAAAACCTTATGAAGAAAGAGGATATGTAATTAATGGGTTTGAAGTCTGAAAAAAACTTATTGATTCTCTGCAAGTCCTTTACGTTCCCTAATCCTCTTAATAATATCTGCCTGCATATTTGATGGAACTTTCTCAAACTCCTGCTCCGACAGCGACGATGTTCCACGACCTTCTGTCGAGCTTCTTAAATCATTACTCCATCCAAGCATTTCAGCAACAGGAATCTTTGCTTTAATTTGCATTGAAGTCCCTTCTTGATTCATCTCCAATGTTTGACCTCTTTTCCCACCAACAAGTTTTGTAATTGTTCCCATAAATTTATCTGGAATATCAATCACATGGATCTGCAATGGTTCTAAAAGAGCAGCATTTGCTTTTTGCATAGCACTTTTTATTGCTTCTCTCACAGCAGGATAAACCTGAGCAGGACCACGATGAATCGCATCTTCGTGAAGTCGAACATCCATAAGAGAAACTTTCATTTTCATACAAGGCTCTCGAGCTAGCGGACCATTATCAATCACCATCTCAAAAGCATCTAACACCATCTCAATAACTTCCTGCATGTGAACTTCCCCTCTTGTTTCATCCATAAATATATTACCCTTGTACAAATCCTTAATATTCCGTGCCTCATCACCAGACCAACCTAGCTCCTGAAGTTTATTCACAATTTCTGTATTTTTCTTCTTAACCCTAACTTCAGGTAAATCACCACTTCTAATTGCTTCGTAAACATTTTCTTCAAGTGGCTCAACCATTATGTAAAAACTATTGTGTTTGTTTGGGCTTCTTCCTTCTGAAGAAGGAGATTCTTTACTAACAGTCTCTCTATAAACAACAATCGGATTAGAAGTTTTAATATCCAAACCTTTCTCAGACCTAATTCTATTTTCAATAATTTCTAGATGCAATTCTCCCATTCCAGACATTAGATTCTCCCCAGTTTGTTCATTAATTTCAATTTTTATCGACGGGTCTTCTTTAGCAACCTGCTTCAAAACTTCAACAAGCTTTGGCAAATCAGCTGCCCTTGTTGCTTCAATTGATTTTGTAACAACAGGGTCAAACAAATGTTTAATTGCTTCAAAGGGTTCAATCTCTCCCCTACTTACAGTCTCACCCGCAAAAACATCTTTAAGCCCAACAACACCAATAATATTTCCCGCACTTGCTTCATCAACAATAACTCTTTGAGCACCCTTGTAAACAGAAACCTGTTGTATCCTCACTGTTCTCTTTGCAAGATTCATATAAACTTCATCGCCCTGCTTTAATGTCCCAGAAAATAATCTTCCTCCTGCAACTTCTCCTGCGTTTTTATCAACAACAATTTTAATTGGAACAAAAACAGGAATTCCTTTTGCATCACAATTTAACAATGATTTTCCAAGTTCAGAATCTGCTTCACCATGCCAGATTTTTGGAATTCTATATTTTTGTGCATCAACAGGATTAGGATGATGTTTAACAACAATATTCAGAACAACTTCGTGGAGCGGAGCTTTTTTGGCTAAACTTTTGTAATTATTATTTTCATAAGCATCAATAACATCTTTGAAAGTAATTCCTTTTTCTTTCATGTATGAAAAACTCAAGGCCCAATTATGAAACGCAGAACCAAACGCCACACTACCGTCGCTAACACCAACTTTCCATTTTTCTTTGTAACCCTCGGGAGCAATATTCTCGATTAACTCATTAACATGGTCAATAATCTTAATGAACTTCTTTTCCATTTCTTGGGGGGTTAATTTAACTTCCTTAATCAATCTATCAACTTTGTTAATAAATAAAACAGGCTTAACTAATTCCTTCAATGCTTGTCTAACAACAGTCTCTGTCTGAGGCATAACTCCTTCAACAGCGCAAGTCAAAATAATACAGCCATCAACTGCTCGCATAGCTCGTGTAACATCTCCACCAAAATCAACATGTCCTGGAGTATCTATTAAATTAATTAAATAATCTTCTCCTTCAACATTATGAATCATGCTCACACTTGCAGAATCAATTGTAATCCCTCGTGATGCCTCATCTTCATGAAAATCAAGAACACATGCTTTTCCAGCAGTTTCTGCAGATAACATTCCAGCACCAGCGAGTAAGTTATCAGAAAAAGTCGTCTTACCGTGGTCAATATGCGCAGCAATAGCTATATTTCTGATGTGATCCTGCTTTTTCATTAATTTTGAAATAGGTGTTTCTGCCATGGTTTCGAAAATTTCCGATGTTCGGAAACATTGAAGGAATCTTTGATCCAATCTTATTAAATTTCTTTAAGAAATTTTAATACTAATTAATTGAGAATTTTGTTTTTAAAGTTTTGCTTGGTTAATCATTGTAAAATACTTAAATCCTTCTTAATAATTTCAATAATCTCAGGAAACTCCGAAATCTTAAAATGCCCCTCTTTACTCTCGTAAATTATAATCTTTGAATTTTTCAATTTCTCTCTAAACTTCTCTGCATGAGAAACTGGAACGCAATCATCATCTTTAGAGAATAACAGATTAATATTTTGGCAATTCTTTTCTATCATTGATAAATCCTCTTTAAGTTCAAATCCTCCAACTAGATCCTCTCCAATTAAGGAATCATCAAAAGGTGGAGCGATTAAATAAACTGAAAGTATTTTTTTGGGAAAGACATTTTCTGATAAATATTTAGCTAAAAAAATTCCCCAAGAGATGAACCAATTAAAATAATATTATCTTTTAAATGATCAAAATGCCTTTCAAAATGAATTTTCCATTCTTCATATTTAGCATTATCTTGTAATGGCATTCGCGGTTTTATTATCTGGCAATCTTCTCCCAAAGTTCTTTTAAGATATTGGTCTCCCCATTTAATTTTTTCTTCAATAGAAATAGACCTCTTTCTTAAGTAATCTAAATAATCTTCATGGTTCTTAAAAGTCATTCCTCCATGAACAAAGAATATTTGTGTCTTTTCGCCCATCTTTTTACCTCGCACTATCAGCCTGAGCTTCAGCTTCTTTCTTCTTTCTAATAGAAAAACTCTCACCATTTTCTTCAGAAGCCATGATAATTTCTTCAGCCAAACCCTGAGAAAACTTTTTCTTTTTATTAAATGCTTTATCAGATGCACCATGAACAATATGCTTTAGTGAAAGATTCAATCTTCGAAGCGGTGACACATCAACAGCCTGAGGATAACGAGCACCCCCATATTCAATAACAGTTGTTTCATCTCGAGGCGCAGCATTCTCAACAGCCTTAATCAAAACCTGAACAGGATTCTTACCTGTCCTCTTCTCAACTAACGCAAGCGCATTCAAAACAATCCTAGCATTACGTGTATATTTTCCCGTCGCTGTTCCAACAGCAATCTTATGCTTCTTACCTCTATGCCCTGCAACAGCAATTTTATTTATCAACCTCTCAACAACATTAACTTTCAACTGCCCAAACTTCTGAACATTTCGACCATAACTCTTCAATACCAACTTAGGCTCAAGATTTATTATAGATTTCAACCCTGGGTCCTCTACACCCACTTCTGATAAATCATACAAATCAAATATCTTAAATTGTGGAATTTGTGTTTGTTCTTGTGTCATTTTAAT
>JBDRGM010000011.1:0-5843 GCA_043817815.1 archaeon | reverse complement strand
TCAGCATCATACATCCATTGATTATCTTCAGAATTATCTCCTACCTGACTATAATCTTTAATAAAAAACAACTCTCCTTGACCTTCTTCATCTACTCTGCTAACCCCATTTCCTTCTATATGTTCTAAAGCATCTGGTATTCGCCCGCCTGTTTCACAACTAACCACCCCTGCATCTATGTAATCTTGCTCTGATAACTTAATCTCTTCTCCGGTAATCATTTTATGAACTATTTCAGCAGTATAATTTACAGCAACTGCTACACAATCTCCACATCCTGGTTTTCTGGTTTTAGGAGGATTTGTTATTTCTATCTTAAAATAATCAGGAAGCACTGTTTCTTTCTCCAACCCCGACGCTGAAGCAGAATAACTAATATCATTTTGATTCTGAGATACATTATCATAATTGTCCGCAAGTGTTTCTTTTGGAGTTCCATATACCATCCCTGCTAATGCTACACTCACACCCATTCCTACCACTTTTCTAACTAAGCCTTTTGCTCTGTTTCTTATACTCTCTATCATATATTTCAGAGGTGTTACTTATATTTAAATATTACTATTACACCTAAGGGGTAACATAGAGGGGGTTTGAAAGGTTTTTTGTAAAGAAGAACAAGTCTTCAAACAAAAGTTATTAAAATATCCAATATAGATTAATCTCTTTTCATATACAAATAATAGAAACTAAATTTATAAACTTTGTTTTAATGCAGAATAATGTTTATCAATAGAGAGTTAGATTTTTATACTAATCTGCTTTTGATCTTTAATGATAGAAGATAAGACATCTTATTTAGCAAAGAAATTTTACAAACAACTAGGAGCATCTAAAATAAAATCTCTGACAAACAATGATAGAGATAAAGGATCACTAAATCTTATTTTGCCTTCTTTACAAAAAGGTGATAAGGTATTAGATTTAGCTTGTGGTTATGGGAGAATCTCTTTTCTGCTTGCAGAAAAAGGTTTTGCTGTTGAAGGCATTGATATTTCTCCTAACTTGATAGAAGATGCAAAATTAGAATCAAAGAAAAGAGGATTAGGAATAATATTTAAATTAGGAGATTTCAGGAAATTATCTTATGATAATGAGAGTTTTGATAAAATTATCTGTCTTTGGTCTAGTTTTAATCACCTGTTAAAAGAAGAGGACCAAATTAAAGCATTGGATGAAATGTATAGAGTACTTCAAAAAAAAGGAAAAGCCATAATTGAAATGCCAAATGGAGGTTCAGAATGGGCTAGAGAGCAGATAAAAAAACATGGAAGAGTTGTTCCAGACAAAATTGAAGGAACAGAACTCTTAAATTATTTTCACGACAAATCGACATTAAAAAGACTTGGCCAAAGAACAAAGTTCAAACAAGAAATAAAATTAGTAAGTATAGCAGGCAGAGAGAGATTGGTTTGGATTCTAGAAAAGTAGATTTATTCTGAATTGTGATACTAAAGGAATAAAAAAGTCTCTCTTGCAAGAATTCATAACTGAGTGTAAAAATAAAAAGATGAAACACATTATTGCAGATTCGTTTGAATTTATGGAAAATGATAGTATCCTTGAAGAGAAAGGATTCAAGATATATAAGAAAGAAAAAGTTGATAGAAAAATTATAATGTTGTGGAGGAGGTTAAAACTAATTCAAGATTAATCAATCCCCATCAACCTTCCGAATTTCCCCAACATCCCTCATATCTCTATTCAACGTCGAAGCTAAATCAATTATGTATTTTCCCTCTTCTAACTTGTAAATCAGTGGTCTGTCTTTTCTAAATAAATTCACAATATCAATCTCAAATTTCCCAGAACCAATCGCCCGCACAGATTCTAAATCAAGAATCACAGGTGCTTCTGCATCAACAATTCCTGCCATCTCACGAACATCTTTTTCAATTGTTTCTCTATCTTCATCAGGAATTTCAATCGGAGTTTCCTTTATTTTAGCTAGCTGGTCGTCTCTTATATAAAAGAAAAAATGACCCTTGCAACTTTCACATCCTTCAATTAATTCCTTGCTTGCAATAGGGATAATTCTAGAACACTTTACACATTGGTGTGGCATTTTTTGATTTTGCAATGTTTAATTTATTAATAATAAAATCAGAGGATGACATTGGCATAAAAAACAAACACCTTGAACTTAATAAATTTATCTGTGGTTTGAGATATAATAATTGTCAAATTTTTTATATTCTCGCTATTCTATCTAAGACTTTTTCTGAATAAATCTCTAATTTCCCTCCATGATTAAATCTGCCTCCAACTGCAACACCTCTCTTTTTAAGATCATCATAATAATCCTCATTAATTAAAAATATTATTTTTTCAGCATTTCCAAAATAAGTCTCTCCAGGAGTAATAATCACTCTTACAAGTTCTCTCTGATCCCTACTGTATTCTAATTCAAAAGGGATTTCAATTATGTTATCAGACCGAACCTCTCTAAACCTCAAATTTCCATTTAAAGGTTTATTTTCTAAACTTTCAATCTCCCAATATATTAGATCTTTTATTCTTGTTTCAAGACCCATTGATGAAGCTTTCATAAAAAACACAATCCAAAATTCTTTTTAAAATTTCACTAATTCATCAACAACTCAATTTTCTTTGGATTTTTCTTAATCTCTTTAACAACTGTTGCAGGACCTATTATTGTGACTGCTCCTAAGTCCCCTCCAGAAAGTGCATTTGCAAGACCCTTTTTCATCTTACCAAAAAAAGTATCATTATTATTTCCAGAAATAACAGCCAATTCAATTCCTTTAAAATTATTCACATGCCCAATCATTGCCATTGTGTCTCCAATGAGTCGAGTCTCTTCTTCTGCTAGCAACCTTCCCTGTAAAATTAAAATATTATTCCCTAAAACAATTCCAAGTATTTTCCTAATTCTTTCATTACTACTCAAATCCCTTATCTCTGAATAAGGCACAAACTGAATTGTAAATCCTTTTATTTTTCCCAGCTTTTTTTTCTTCCCCATAATTCATATCCTCTAAAATATATATTAAAATATACTTTTTAAACTTTCTTTGATAATTTAAATATTGATTCATAAAATTCTTCTAAATTATCTCCATATCTCGCACTTATACCTATCACATCATACTCTGGAAACGCTGCCTCAATTTTTTTAATATCTGCTTTTTTCAAGTCAACTTTATTAGCAACAATCAAAACTGGAATCTTTCGTGCAACTAAATTTCCAATGATTGTAATATTCACCTGGTTGTAAGGATTCTCTGTTGCGTCTAAAACAACTACCACAATATTCATATCATCAAGCCATTTGATACTTTCAATCACTCCTTGCGTAGCTTCTTTAGCCCTATTTTTTGCGTCTTTCCGATTAACTTTATATTTCAAAAAATCTTCATAATCTATTTTTGTAGCAATCCCAGGAGTATCTATCATTTTGAAAGTCATCTTCTTGCCCTTGAACTCTATTTCAACTTTTTCTTTAAACTGAACACTCCTTGTTTCATGTGGAACTTTACTAACACTTCCAATTTCCTCTCCAGTAAAGTCCTTGCATATCCTGTTTGCTAAAGAAGTCTTCCCTGCATTCGGAGGACCATAAAACCCAAGTTTTATGTCTTTTTTATTCTGGAATAGACTAGAAAAAATTCTCTTGAAAAAATTCTTAAAAATTTTCACCATATAGTAAACTTGTCATTATAGTTTATTAAGTTTTGTGTGATAAAAAATATTTAATTTTCTTTCTTCCAAAAAGCAAGACCTATCATCCCTGTTCTTTTCCCAGCATGTTTCTTAAGTGCATACACGATTTGCTCAGATTTCCACTTTGACGCTTTAAGTTTAGCAGCAATATCAGTTTCACTTAATCCTTTCTTCTTCATATTATCAATATAAGTAATTAAATTTAACAAGTTATTTTGATTCTGAAATAAATAGTTTTCATATTTTGTTTTATACCAATAATGAAGAATTACATATGTTATAATTCCAATAACAATAACCATTGCGATGATAATAATAAACAATGTCCAGTTTGTCTCTTCACCAGGAGGATATGAAGAAGATGAACTAATTATCAATTTATCTAAACTTGGAGAGATAAATAATGGCAAACTAACAAAATCAACATCTTCTGTTGTTGAAAAAACAATTGTTTTAGAAGACTCTAACATTTCAATATAATAATATCCAGATATCTCTTCTTCCTGATAATTATCCTTAAACTGTAAATTATCTAGCTTCTCAAGGATAATATAAGGAGTATCACTTAAACTATCTTTCTCACTAACATCAATTTCAAATATTTTTAACAAAGGCTCTTCAGATTCATACTTAGCAAGAATTTCAGTAAAGGTAACTTTTGTATCTAAGTTCCCCTGATTCCAGAAAAGAACCGCATCAACATATTTATCTTCTTCACTAATTTCATAAGTTCCTCCTCCAATTAATTCAAGAACATCTAAATTTATATTTGATTCTTCAGGATAAAAAACAAGTGAGTCAGCACTTTTAATAGTTGAAATTAAGCTAGGAATCTTTAATGCTTGCAAGTCAGATATTATTTTATTATAATCTTCGTCAGTAACAGCAGAGTCATAGGCTGTTTTTATTTCTTGTAATTTACTTTCAAGTAAATCCATTCCTAATGTTGAATTTAACTGCTTTTGCTGAAACAATGTGTAAGTACTAACTTGCTCTCTTACATCTTTTAAATATCCTAATTTTTCACCAAGTGTCTTGTTTGCAACATAAGAAGGAGAACTAACAATAATATCAAATGTATTTTCAGCACTGCTATTATTTGAAGTAACAATTATTTTAAGGAAATAGTCTCCTGCTAAAGTATAAGTATAATTAACTTCACTAACATTTGTGGTTTGATTGTCACCATTTCCAAAATTCCAAGAATATCCTATAATCTCCTCTGTTGAATTAACAGTCACTTTGAAAATATTTGCCTGTCCTGCAACAATAGTTGTTGGATTAACTAAATCAACTGAGAAAGCAAACACACCCCCGACTAAAAAAATTCCTAAAATAAAAATAAACAATTTTGTTTTCATCTAACCCTCTTAATCTTTTCTTAATCTTATTGCATAGATTAATCCAATTAATGTGATAGTCATAATCAAGCTATAAATTCCAAAGAATGGAAGTTGTGACTGAGAAGGACATTGTATAAATTTGCTATTGTCAATACATGAAGTTGATAGCGCATTATATCCGTTGTAAATTGGGTCATAATGCCATCCATCACTAAACTGTTTACATGTAGTAATTGAACCTCCAGCATTATAACATCCTTGAGGAAGAGACCATCCAATATTAGAGTTATCAGCAGGCCATGTTATTTTTGCGTTCCAAGAGTATTCTAAAAATCCATCATCTTCACAATTATCATTTGTATTTGAAATAAACAAACATGTTCCAGGTGTTGGAGTTGAGGAGGATGTCCAAGGTGTTGGTGACGTAGAAGTACACATTCCGTTTTGACAAAGTGTACCCTCTACACAACTATCTTTATCTCCATTTTCACAATCAGCAGAAGCACATCCTTCACCATAATCACAAACTCCATCATTATTATCAATCGGCTCATCGCCTGTTGGACATTGATTTCCAGGGAAACAATAATTTTTACTAGAACCATCATCATTACAAAGAGTATATCCATTTAAGCATTCAATCTTAGTAGAACATGCGCCATTTGAACAAATTGTACCAGTTACACAAGTATCAGTATCTCCATCAATACAATCTGCAGAAGTACAACCTTCGCCATAATCACAAACACCATCCCCATCACTTATTGGTTCTTCACCTGCTGGACAAGTATTTGCAGGATAACAATAATCAGTTCC
>JBDRGM010000010.1:0-2485 GCA_043817815.1 archaeon | reverse complement strand
TTTATGAAAATAAATTTTTTAAAAAAAATATTATCTGCGCCTAATTATTTAAACTTGCCATTTGCTGGTATAGAAATATGTAATAGGTCCATAAAATATATTGAATTTTCAAATAAACTTTCTGATGAAATTCTTGCAAATCCTGAAGATACATTAAGAATAGTTGAACAGGCAATAGAACAATCAAGTTTGGTAGATAATGTAAGAGTAAGATTGATAAATATGTCAAAAAGCCAAGAGATTAAAATAAGAAATCTTCGTTCAAGACATTTGAATGAAATGGTAGTTATTGAGGGAATAATCAGGCAGGCATCAGATGTAAGACCTCAAGTTGTAAATGCTAAGTTTGAATGCCCAAGCTGTGGTACTGTTATTTCTGTTTTACAAATTGAAAAAAAATTTAGAGAACCTTCAAGATGCTCATGTGGAAGAAGAGGAGGATTTAAGCTCATAAGTAAAGAAATGGTTGATACTCAAAGATTAGTAATAGAAGAATCACCTGAATCTTTGTCTGGTGGAGAGCAGCCAAAAAGAATAAATGTTTTTGTTAAAGAAGATTTAGTTGAACCAAAAATGGAGGAAAAAACTACTCCTGGAAGCAGAATAAGAGTTATAGGAGTGTTAAAAGAAGTGCCAGTGCCTTTATCTTCAGGGGGACTTTCAACAAGATTTGAACTTGCAATAGAAGTTAATAATTTAATTCCTTTAGAAGAAACATTTGAAGAATTAGATATAAGTGAGGAAGATGAAAGACAAATACTTGAACTTTCAGAAGACCCAAAAGTATTTGATAAATTGGCAAGAAGCATAACTCCAAGTGTCTGGGGATATGAAGAAATAAAAAAATCTTTAGTTCTTCAATTATTTGGTGGTGTGAGAAAAGTTCATACAGATGGACAAAAAAGCAGAGGAGATATTCATATTTTGCTTATAGGTGACCCTGGTGTGGCAAAATCAGTAACACTAGCTTTTATTGCGAATATTTCTCCAAAAGGAAGATATGTTGTAGGAAAATCAGCTTCAGGTGCAGGATTAACTGCAACAGTTGTAAGAGATGAAGATTTGAGGGGTTGGAGTTTAGAAGCAGGTGCAATGGTTTTATCTAATAAAGGGCTGGTTTGTATTGATGAGCTGGAAAAAATGGATCCTCAGGACAGGAGTGCCATGCATGAGGCAATGGAGCAGCAAACAGTTACAATAAGCAAGGCTAATGTGCAGGCAACACTTCGTGCAGAGACATCTGTTTTAGCAGCAGCAAATCCTAAATTTGGAAGATTTGACCCTTATCAGTCAATTGCCCAGCAAATTGATATTCCTCCAACTTTAATTAACAGATTTGATGTTATTTTTACATTAAGAGATGTTCCTGACAGAGTAAAAGATGATAAAATAGCCACGCATGTTTTGCATGAACACCAGCATCAAGGAGAAGATATGTTAATTCCAAGAGATTTGTTTAGAAAATATATTGCTTATTCAAAACAAAGAATAAAGCCAGATTTAACTGATGAAGCAATTGCAGAAATAAAAAAATTTTATGTTGATTTAAGAAATAAGCCTGTATCTTCTGAAAGTGCAATGAGGCCAATTCCAATTTCTGCAAGGCAATTGCAGGCACTAGTAAGAATGTCAGAAGCATCAGCTAAACTAAGATTAAGCAAAAAAGTTACAACAGAAGATGCACAAATAGCAATTAACTTAATGAAATATTATTTAATGCAAGTGGGTTATGATTATGAATCAAAAACTTTTGACATAGACAAAATTAGCAGCAAGTTTTCATCTTCTCAGAGAAATAAAATTTTAACTGTAAGAGAGGTTATTATTGGGTTAGAAGACAGGCTGGGAAAAATGATTCCTGTTGAAGAAATAGAAAAAGAGCTTGAGGGAAAAATGGATAAAAATGAAATTGAAGATGCAATAAATAAATTACTAATTAATACTGAAATATTCAAACCAAGAAGAGGATATGTCCAGAGGATGTGATTAATTCCACAAATCTTTAAAAACAAACTTTAATTTTTTTAAGATATAAAATGAAAATAGCTTTTATTGGAACACATGGCACAGGAAAAACTACCCTAGCACATGAATTAACTTCTAAACTAAAGAAAAAAGGAAGTGATGTAGATTTTTTAGGGGAGATTGTAAGAAAATGCCCTTTTCCAATTAATGAAAATACTACTAAAAAATCTCAAATCTGGATTATTTTAAACCAAATAATTAAAGAAATGGAAACTGAAGAGAGATGCAAAGTATTGGTTAGTGATAGAAGTGTTTTAGATGGCTATTGTTATTATGTGAATCAATTTGGTGAAGCAAAATTTTTAGAAGCCTTAATTAAGAGTGTGGGACACATTTAAGCATATAGAAGAAGAATGTTGTGCCACACGGCTCTAGCAAACAAAGCAGTATCAATTCGATCTTCTCGTTTTTGTGAGACTTTCCAACCAAACATTTTTTTATCAGAAGCAAAACCAGATTC
>JBDRGM010000009.1:0-2599 GCA_043817815.1 archaeon | reverse complement strand
TTTGGACTAAAAGCAGTTATGGTTTTTTTTGACATTGACGAGTCTCAAGAAATTGACCCAATTGAAGAAGGATTAAGAAAAATAGAAAATGTTAATTCTGTTCAGGTTGTAGATATGCGACGAGCATTCGGATGATTATTTAAAATCTCCTCCTAATTGTTTTGCTGAATCATCCCAATCATCGGGTTCTTTCTTACGCTTCCCTCCTAGTTGTTCTGCAGAATCATCCCAAGTAGAAGAAGATTCCTTTCTTGATTTTCTAGAAGTCTTTTTATCTGAACCCATAAAAATATTAGACAATCCACCAACTAAATTATGAAATAAGGCTTTATCCTCCTTCTCTATTCTCTTTTTTATTTTCTTCACTTTATTTTGATAATAGTCTCTCATCAAGCCAAATAAATTTTCAAAAAGAAAGAAAGATACCAACATAATTAATGTGAATAAAATAACAGCAACAATCATAAAATCTATAAATTTTAAAAGAGTCAAAAATAATAATTGAGGCCATTCAATAAATTTTGGGAAAAAACCAATCTGTGCAAAAATCAAAACAACCACAAAAGAGGCTATCCAACTAATCCCTCCAGCAAATATAGAAGTCGCTCTTAACAAATAAGCTATATTAAAGATGAGATAAAACCAAACAAAAAAGATAAAGAAAAAAGATAAAGAAAAACTATAATCAATCCCCATAAGAACTCTAAAAACAAAAGATATCTCAGAAAGAAAATTATCAATTACTTGGATAGGTTTTTTACTCAAAAGACTTTGCTTCCACTTTTCCAAAAGAGAATCCCTTTCTGTATCTTTTATCTTCTCAACAAAATCTTCAGCATTTTTCTTGCCCTCCTCAATTCCTTCAACACCTTCTTCTAACCTATCTAGAGCATCTTGAGCATAAACTACTTGTGCAAATAACAACAAACATAAAAAAATCAATACACCAATTTTTTTCATAACAGAATAAAAATAAACTAATTTAAAAATTTATACTTATTACTCACTAAGGTCTTCGCCAGTTTTCTTAAATAATTTCACACCCCTCTCAATATCCGACATGCTTTTAGCAACTTTAACCCCTTTTGCCTTAATTATTCTCGCACCAAAAAAGTCAAGCGCCCAAGAATTTAAAACCGTTAAAGCCAGTGCAATCACCAAAAACACCCATGATAAAACAGAATTAGCAGCACCCCCTATTCCCCAATTAATTATAATTGAATATACCAAGAACAAAGCAAAAACTCCCCATGCAACATGTTGCATAACCATTAATTGGACATTTCCATCTGCAATAGCCCTATAAGTAAAAGCAGATAAAATAAGAAAAGGAACCAAGGTAACTAATGCTCCCCCAAAAGCCGTGTAAAAATCCTGTATTGCGAAAAGTTGTGTTTGAGTCATATAGTATGTAGATAATAAACCAACTACAAAAGAAACAACAAACAAAATTCCTTTATTATTAAAAAATCCTGTAACATCTAAAAGAGAAAACACAAACAAACTAACTATAACAAAAATCAAAAATTGAGTAAAAATACCCCCCCCATTAGCAACATTAAGATCAAATAAATTTGTAACAAAATCCTTAATCTGGTCAACTCCTTCTGTGAAAGATACTGCAGAAACAAGATCAGAACTAATAACAATTATTAAAAGTAAAATCACCCCTAAAAAAATCCCAAACACTCTTTTATTCATAATTGTTTTATGTAAAAACTATTTATAAATATTTCTCTATCTAGTAATATATTTAAAACCCACTAACTTATTTCTCATATGCTACCACCAGAACAAATCACCCAAATAAAAAAGCAAATCATCCAGCAAATAGAATCAACTTTCCCAGAAGACAAAAAAAAATCTGCAATTCAACAGATTGAATCAATGAATTCTGAACAGCTTGAAGAATTTCTTAAACAAAATAAATTAATGAAACAAGATGAATCTCCTGAAACCCAACAATGCATTTTTTGTTCTATTGTTTCAGGACAAGCCCAATCCTACAAAATCGACGAGAATTCAGACTCAATTGCAATTCTCGAAATAAATCCAATCTCAAAAGCCCATGTCCTAATAATCCCAAAAGAGCATATCTCTTCCTCAGAAAAACTACCTAAATCTATCTTCACACTTGCAAAAAAAATTGCAAAGAAAATCAAAACAAAATTCAAACCAAAAGATGTTTTAATATCTTCAGCAAATTTATTCGGACATGAAATAGCCAATGTTCTCCCTGTCTACACAAACGAAACACTTGAATCCAAAAGAAGTCAAGCCAAACCAGAAGAACTTGAAAAACTAAAAAAGCAATTAGAGAAAAAAACAAAACCAAAAGTTATCAAAGAATCAAAACCTGAAAAGATTAAAGAAAAACTCTGGCTTCCAAAGAGGATTCCATGAACCTTCAACAAAATAAAAATAAACCAAAATCAAAAAACTAATTAAAAAAACAGGAACAAACTGAATTCCATACTTAACCTTTACTTCCTTATACTCTCCCCTAATTAATTCAATCTCCTTTTTGTTCAAACCATCCCAACTTGCCTTGATTGTTTTCCCCTCAACTTTCAAATCATTGTAAAGCCAATCACCCTCT
>JBDRGM010000008.1:0-6670 GCA_043817815.1 archaeon | reverse complement strand
AGAAGGAATCACCCCAAATGAAGCAATTTGGAATAGACTTAGGAAAGGTTCCATTCTTGGAGTATTTTTGAGGGGGTTTGAATAATTATGAAGGGTAAAAGTAAGGGAAAAGAAAAGCGAATAAATAACCGGATACTACAGTGATAGAATTCAACCCAAATACTTCTCAACATCATCCACACTCTCAACATCAGTAACTTTAATCATCTCATCAATCAAAATCACCGGCAACTCAGTAACACCAAATTTATCCAACAGAAGATTAAGCGAAGCCAAATCATTATCTGCTGCAATTGGAATTAACATAATCTCACTTCCTTTCCTCTCTTTTATCTCTCCTAATAAATTTGAGAAAAACCTCTGCTTAGCCTTCTGATCAATAGTTGGCTCATCATAGTCATACAAATAAACAACATTATGATAATCAAGAGCACACTTCTCTTTAATCTTCATGCTATTAACCCAAAACAACGTCCTCAGCAAATCATACTTTTTATGAAGAATAATTATATCCTCATTAATCCTATTCGCATCTTCATATTCTTTAATCACCAACGCCTGCTCAAAAATTCTATCTGCAAATTTTATATTCTCCTCGAAAACAGAATTACAATCCAAATCAACAACATCAAACGCACTCTCTTGTATCCTCTGATCAAGTAACTCCATCTCAGAACGCAAATACCATTCCTCTATTTTATCTACTCTAGAAGTCTCTAACTTATACCCCAAGTAAATTCCCAAATTAAAAATAATAATAGTAATTACCAATGCCTGTAAAAAAACATATTTTTGTGTTTTCATTTTATCTCCATGTTCCAGTCCCCCTAAAAAAGTTATACAAAGCAACAATCATAATAATAGGATATATTGCAAGGTAAAATATCAAATAAAAGAACAAGTTAAAAACATTTTGCTTCTTTAATATACCTGCTTTCATAATATACAATATCAAAATAGTAAACACTGCTCCACTTACAAAAAGAATAATTCCAAGATAATTCAAAAAACTCGGTGTAATAAAAATATCACTCATAGTAACCAGCGACGTTCCAACAGGAATAGAATACTTCACAAAAAGATAATTACTCAAAAACCTTGTTGTAATCAAATAAACAAATATACTTAGACCAATCAATCCCAAAAAAAGCTGCAACATAAAAAAAGGCAATATAAAAAATCCCAACATTCCTCTTTTCAAAAAAAATCTTTTATACTTTGAAATACATTGTAACCCACCGATATTCCATCTTTTTCTCTGTCTATACCATGGCTTAAATTTCTTAGGAACAGTGGTCGTAGCATTTGTTGACAAACACATTCTCCGTCGATAACCTTCATAAGCAAGATGCCATGTTGCCTCAATATCTTCTGTCATATTATACATATCAAAACCTCCAATCTTATCCAACGCAGATTTTCTATATAATGCTAAAGGGCCAGGAGTCACATAAATTGCATCAACATAATCTAAAAGCTTACGAGTAAACGCAATAATATTATATTCAATTGTCTGTAATCTTTCCATAAAGCTAACTCTATTTCTCGGAACAAAAACACAAGTCACCGCTCCTGTATTTGCATCATCAAAAAAACCAATCATCTTGCCTATTGCTTCTTTCGCAGGATAACTATCAGCATCAACAACACAAAAAATCTCAGACTTCGCCTTTTTCAAACCAAAATTCAACGCCCCTGCCTTGCTCCCCTCATTCTCTTTTGTATAAACCTTAACCTTATCATACTCTCTCTCCAACCTCCTCGCTATCTCAAGAGTGCTATCTGTACTTCCATCATCAACAACAATAACCTCTATTAATCCAGGGTAATCTGATTTAAGAATAGCTTTCACTGTATCTTCAACAGTATCCTCCTCATTAAATGCAGGAACAACAACAGAAACAGTATACTCCCGCAACGCCTCTGGATACTTAAACAAATCCTTCTTATTCTTAAAATACAGCGACAAAAACAAAGACAAAAAATAAATTGAAACAAACATATACCCAAGATAAATTATCGGAAGAACTTCCATCTTTTTACCTAACTGTTTGTTTTTTTAAAGATTATTGTGATTAACTTTTCTTTTGGATTAAACTCCAAACAATATAAATTAAAACCAAAAACAAACCCCCAAATAAAATATTAGCAAACAATAAAATTTGAAGCTTATTGGTACAATAATCCTCTCTCATATTATCCATTGGATCTCTTGTTGCTCGATCATAATCCACTTCGCAATTATTTACAGGATCAATTCCAAACCAATAAGGAATTATTATAGTTGTCAAAACAATAAGAAACAATACCAATAAAACTCCGCAAAAAACTACTTTTTTTCTTAGTAAATTTGAAATTCATAATCTTGTGATTTTTCCTATCTATTTAAATGTTTTCTTCCTTCAAAACCTTTTCACCTTCTTCAACACCAAAATAATCATAAAACTCATCACTCAAACTAAGCTCATTTGTATGCCCCATTTTCTTTTTCCTTATTAAATTTAATTCAGCAAATTTCTTAATATGGTCATATGCCTTATTCCCCCGAATCTTAATTATAACCGACTGCTTTATCGGCTGTTTAAATGCGATAATCGCCAAAGTCTTTTGCTCTGCCTTTGAAAACTCAGACTTTCCTGTAGCAAGCTTATTAATTATGTGCGAATACTCTTTACTAACATCCATTTTCCACATCTCACTTTTTTCCACAATCTCAATAACAGAATCTATTTTTTCATATTTCTCCTTGAGCTTTTCAATAAACCCCCTAATTACAATAGGATTAAAATCAGTAAGTGAAATCAACTCCTGCATATTAAGAAATCTTCCAGACACAAAAAACACTGCCTCAAGTTTTTTCAAATTTTCCAACTCTTTTGATTCATCTATCTCTTTTATTGTTTTTCCAGTTATTGCCATTTATTTCACCTCAAAAACGCTTTTTGTTGCAAAATGCGAAAATCCTTTCTCCCTCAAAATATAACTTTCATTTTCAATAAATTTTAATTTTAAATCAAGAGATTTTTTCTTCTTCTCTATTAAAAGAATATTTGTCCCTCTTGATTTAGTTTTTTTTAGAGTTATCCCATAAACCTTAAATCTTTTCAGATAATCCACAACTCTGATTTTTGCTTTTTCTTTTCTTATATTAAAAAGATTTCTATATTCTTTCGGAAATTCAGGAACATAATGTTTGAAGTGGATTATTGCTTTTCCTTCTGGCTTTAATACCCTATAAAGTTCTTCTATTGCTTTTGCTTTATTTGGAATAAAGAAAAAAGTTGTAATACTATAAATAAAGTCCACTGAATTATTTGGAAGAGGAATTTTTTTCCCTGCATCTCCAATTATAATTCTTGGAACAGACATATTTTTTAAATCACTTTTTTTTATTATTCTATAACTTAACGCATGCTTTACAAAATCTTCTTTTGTTTCAATCCCATGTATCTTAAGTTTATTGACTCCGATAAGTTGAACCTTATTTTTGCCATATTTTTTACTTAACCCCATTATTGCATTTCCAAAACCAACTCCAAGTTCCATGATACAAATTTTCTTTTTTTTCTCAAGAAGATTATCAATCACCAAAGTTATGTCCCCTATTTTTCTTTTTACAGATGCTAAACCTCTAGTCTTTGTCATTTTAAATCCCAAACCTCAACAAAGCGCCAATTCCTCCAAGATTATTAAACTGCTGACCTTCCTCTGTTTCTATTGAAACAATCTCAACTGTTGAACCAGTACTTTTTGCAATTTTCTTAAACTCCTTAACCAAACTCTTATCCGCCTCTTTAGACAACAACAAAACATCAACAGCACCATACCCCAATGCATGCCTAGTATCAGGCTCTTTCAGCGTCGCCATTTCAGGTTTCTCACCAAGAGTTTGAAAAAACCTCTCAAGTAATTTCTTTTCATGAACAATTTCCTGTTCTGCTAAAATATCCTGCGACTTTTCAACAAGTTCTTTCAAACCAGATTCATCAGAATCTCCAATATCCTTACGACCAATAAGTTTCTCCCTCAACTTAGTAGCCATATATTCTCCATCAATAAATTCATCCTTTGTCGGAATCGGACCACCAACTAAAATCCCTTTAAGTTTTGGCCTCTCAAAAAAATTCTTCTTCATCTCTTCTGCAATTCTCTTATAAAACTC
Source organism: archaeon (assembly GCA_043817815.1). Taxonomy (GTDB): domain Archaea; phylum Nanobdellota; class Nanobdellia; order Pacearchaeales; family GW2011-AR1; genus JBDRGM01. The sequence continues at coordinate 2,508 of JBDRGM010000008.1, read as the reverse complement.
TTTAGTCAAACCCTCTGTAATTCTATGAAATCTTTGAGAACTTTGTCCCCCCGCCCGAACCTTTGAAGGAATTCCAGAAGTCATTTTTTGCAAAGTTTCAATTCTCTTGCCCTCTAACAAACCAATTGTTGCTTCCTTCCTATCCATAACAAGTAATCCAAAAACCTCATCAACTTCTAACTGCTCTTCAAGTGGCTCTAAAACAAATTCCTTGTCACATCTATACATTCTAACTTTCAAAGGCATCGGAGGTTCAATATCCCACAACTGCAAATCCTCTTGCCCCTCAATCTTAGAAACATTACCACAAAACAAAGCAAGCCCATTCACAGGAGTCTTCTTCAAACCCTTCAAATATCGAACAATCTTATCAAGTGCACCAGAAACATTATTTCTTGTAGACGTTGACTTAATATTTTTCGCGGTAGACTTTTCTGCCTCAAGTTGCCTCTGAGCACCATTAACATCATAATCTGCAGGAATATAAACACTAATCAACTCAGTATGCCGACCCTTATGCTCCTTCAACTCCTCAACAACATCTTCAAGTTCATTTTTATCTATTACCATAATTAACTAAGAAGATGGGTGTTTAAAAAATTAAGTGATTATTCAAAAACACTAGCATCTAAATTAAGGCCATTTTCATAAAGAGTTTCTATCCTCTTAACTATTTTTTCGTGGCTTTCAATAACGAACTTCACCATTTCACCATAAGGACTATCAACACAATAATCTTTTCTTTCAACATTAGCTAATCTCGAATGCCTTAATCTTGTAAAAACGAGTTTTCCTAAATCCCCTATATTTACTACAGTTTCAACATACAATTTATCAAATTCATTTTCCAAACCATCTTTCATTGGAAGTTCAAAATTAACAATAGAATTGTACTTAAACAATACATACTCTTTTCGCGAATCTTCTCTACCCATTCTTATTTTTCTCTAAATTCATTTAAATAAATTTAGGTAATTACATTCAACTCTCTCAAATCCTTAACTTCTGCCCACAAACTAACTAAATCATTATAACCTAATTCATGAGTAATTCCATTATCATCTTTCAAAAGATAATCATTTCTATCCCGATTAATAGTTATCTTTCCAATAAGACATCTACACTCAGGCCAATTTTTATCCTTAACCACAATCTTTTTTTCAGTATCTTTAAACAAAGAAATTAATTCCTTATTTTCTCGCCCACTACCAAACCATTTTTTCACATAAAGAACTCCTTCTATTCTTAAAACAACTTTATTACACAGAACTCCATAAGGTTCAATCGCAGAAAAATTCATCAAATAACAAACATTCTAAAATATAAATAACTATCTAAATTCAAGAAGTTCTGAATGCAAATCTCTCAACATCATGAAAATACCTTCTCCTATACGAAGAACCAATCCATAACAGGTAACATTCAGGGTCATGTTCCATAACCCCTAATATTCCATAAACATCATCAGGATAATGAACCTCCTTTATCCTAACATGCTCCCCATCATGTTCTTGCATAGTTTCTTTTATCAAAGCTTCTTTTTCACAAACATCTAACATATTACAAACACTAAAACAAAGTTTAAATTATTTTCTAAATTCAACATCAAACTTCCCAACCTTTATCTCTTTAGCATTCACCACATCTTTCAAATCTTCTAAAACCTCTTTCAAACTTTCATGAGTCTTCTTATCCAATGTCAAAACAATTTCAGCATTCATTGGTTTCTTTGCTTTTGTCTTTTCCTGACGAACTTTTGTAATAACATCCATCAATAAATCCCATTCACTTGTCTTCCCATCTAACTTCTTATTATCAATTTTTGGCCACGAACTCAAATGAATACTTTTATCTTTCTCAAATTTCTTAAAATGCTCTTGATAAACCTCTTCTGTGATAAACGGCATAATAGGTGCCACCATCTTCAAAATAGCAAGTAAAGAAGTATACAAAATATATTGGGCAGATTTTTTCTTATTCCCTTCTTCATTATAAATTCTCTTCTTAACAATCTCTAAATAATTATCACAAAACATCTTCCAAAAAAAATTCTCAGCTCTAGATTTAGCCATAGAATAATTATACTCCTCAAAATTTTTAGTAGACATTTTAACTAAATAATTTAATCTCTCTAAAAACAATTCATCAATTCTCTCAAGTTCTTTTGGTTTTTTTCCATCCCAATCTTCCAAATTCATAAACACAAACTTCGACGCATTCAAAAGTTTATTAATAAATTTCTTTCCTGCAACAACATCTTTCTCCTGATAATCAAAATCTTTCCCAAGTTTTGACGAAGCTGCCCAAAACCGAATTGCATCTGCCCCATATTTATCTGTAACTTCTTGCGGCATCACAACATTGCCTTTTGACTTCGACATTTTCTCACCTTTAAGTGTAACAAAACCAGAAATCGCAACATCACTCCACGGCTTTTTCTTAAAATGCAAATGCGACTTCACAACAGTGTTAAACAACCAAAAAGAAATAATATCATGAGCTTGTGGC
>JBDRGM010000007.1:0-9496 GCA_043817815.1 archaeon | reverse complement strand
CATTATAAATTTCTGAAAGTTCTTTACTTGTCCGAGTATTAGTTCGTCTCTGATCTATAATATATTTTATTCTTTTATTGTTTAGTTTAGTCATATCTAAACTAAAATTAGTTAGGCGAACTAATTTTCGGATACTACACCCGACATTTTTTATTCAGTACTTTTCCACAATAAAGTTTATATACATACTAACTTAGAAATTAAAATGGCAGAGGATTTACTAGAAATTAACAAAGAGGATAAAGAAAATAAACCCCAAGATTATTTTGGAAAGTCATGCACTCTTCATGCACAACATAAAGGTAAATTAGAGATAAAGTCAAAATTTCCTCTTGAGTGCAAAGATGATTTATGTGTGGCATATACTCCTGGAGTTTCTGAACCATGTAAAGAAATTTTCAAGAATCCAGAAGATGTTTACAAATACACAATTAAAGGAAACAGCGTCGCTGTTGTAACAGACGGCTCAGCAGTTTTAGGATTAGGAAATATTGGACCTGAAGCAGCCTTGCCTGTGATGGAAGGAAAATGCTTGTTATTTAAAAAATTCGCAGACATCGACGCTTATCCAATCTGTATCGCCAGTCAAGATGTTGAAGATATTATTAAAACAGTTAAAATGATTGCTCCTGGTTTTGGTGGAATAAATCTTGAAGACATAAGTGCTCCAAGATGCTTTGAAGTTGAAGAAAGATTAAAACAAGAATTAGACATACCTGTTTTCCACGACGACCAACACGGGACAGCAATCGTTGCTTTAGCAGCTTTAATCAATGCTCTTAAAGTAACAGGAAAAAACAAAGAGGAAATTAAAGTAGTCATAAATGGAGCAGGAGCAGCAAGTATAGCAGTGTGTAAAATTTTCTTAAAGTGGGGAATAAAAAATATAATACTTGTTGACAGCAAAGGAACAATTTATGAAGGAAGAGATAATCTTAATTCTACTAAAGAAGAGATGACAAAAGTAACAAACCTAGATAAAATTCAGGGACAACTTGAAGACGCAATAAAAGGAACAGATGTTTTCGTAGGATGCTCTATTGCAGGTGTATTAAAACAAGACATGGTAAGATCAATGAATAAAAATCCAATTATTTTTGCACTAGCCAATCCAGTTCCAGAAATAATGCCAGATTTAGCTAAAGAAGCAGGTGCAGCAATTGTTGCAACAGGAAGAAGTGATTTTGAAAATCAGATTAATAATGTTCTGGCATTTCCAGGTATTTTCCGAGGAGCCTTAGACATGCGAGCTAAACATATTACAGAAGAGATGAAATTATCTGCTGCCAAAGCACTAGCTTCAGCAGTTGAAGATCCAACACCAAATAAAATTATTCCCTCAGTGTTTGACAAAGGCATTGCGGATAAAATTGCCTCAAGTATTAAAGAATGCAACAATTAATAATTCTCGGAGCAGGACCAGCAGGGTTGTCAGCAGGACTCAGAGCCAAAGAACTCAAGTTAAATTATTTAATTCTAGAACAAGGAGAAATAGCACAAACTTTTTTAGAAACTTATCCTAGAGGAAAAGATGTTGCCGATTTCCCAAAAGATATGAAAACAAAAGGAAACTTGTGGTTTGAAAGATGTTCTGTAGAAAATTTATTAGACAAATGGAAAGAAACAGCTAATGAATTAAAAATAAAAACTAATCAAGAAGTTTTAGAAATTCAAAAACAAGAAATAGGATTTACAATTAAAACTTCTGAAGATACTTATGAATCAGAAAATGTAATTATCGCAATTGGTAAGCAAGCAAAACCAAATAAGTTAGGAGTTGAGGGCGAAGACTTGAAAAAAGTTTTTTATAATCTAAAAGACCCAGAAGACTTCAACAACAAAAACATTATGATAGTTGGAGGAGGAGATTCTGCAATTGACGCTGCTCTCAGATTATCTAAAAAAAACAAAATAATAATCTCTTATCGTAAACCTAATTTCTTTAGATTAAATGAAGATAATTCAGCAAACATAAACCAGAAAAAACAAGAAGGAATAATAGAAACAATCTTCAATTCAAATTTAAAAGAAATCAAAGAGGATAAAATAATCCTAGAAGTCAACAACCAAGAAAGAGAAATTGAAAATGATTTTGTATTCATATTCGCAGGTTCTAAACCTCCCCTAGATTTCTTTGAAAAAACAGGAGTAAAAATAGAAAACAATAAAGTAGTTTTAGATGAAAATTTCCAAACCAGTATCAAGAATCTATATCTAATCGGAGACGCTGCCTCAAAACCCCCTTTGTTAATTAAACCTGCAATTAATCAGGGGTATGATGTTGTTGAAAGGATTGCTGAGAGGATTTAAATAATTCTCTCGCTTTACTTTTTTATGTCAATCTTTGTAATACAAGAACACAACGCAACAAATCTTCATTATGACTTCCGTCTAGAAATGAATAAAAGATTAAAAAGTTGGGCAATTCCAAAACGGCCTCCAAAAAGAAAGGGAATAAAGCGACTTGCAATCCAAGTTCCAGACCATGATTTAAAATATGCAAAGTTTGAAGGAACAATTAAAGAAGGTTTGTACGGAGCAGGTAAAGTAAAAATATGGGACAAAGGAACTTACAAATTAATTGGGGAAGATTCAAAGACACCACAGGCGTACCCCGAAACATTTTTGAAAAAAATGTTTACTAGGGGCAAAATTGAATTCGAACTCAAGGGAAAAATTCTAAAAGGAAAATATATTTTAGTAAAAACAAATTATGGAAGCAAGCCTGAAAAGAGTTGGTTGTTTTTTAAGGTTTAATAAAAATTAATCTATTTTTTGAGTTAAGTAATAAATTCCTACACCAACAGTTAGTGGATTCAAAAGTACAAAGTTGTAACCGAAAAGTGCAGCTTTTCTGAGGCTTCTGGTAAATTGGACTAGCCCACTCTCATCGTCAATGAGTGAATCAGGATTTCTTTTACAGTATTTAATCCAACTTGCATAAGGTATTACATCTTCTCCTCTAAATTTATACAATGGTTTTTTGTTTTTCATGTTCATTTATTAGATTATCTATTTAAAAAAATTATTATACTTAAACCTATTCTTCCTCTGTCCACCAATCTAAATCCGGAATCTCTTTGTCTATTCCTCTTTCTTTGCAATATCCTCGTGTAAGAAGATAAAAGATAACCCCTAGGCTTTTTGGACTTTTGTTGTTCCCAATTATTATTTGGTCAGCATTTTTTGGAAAATTATTTGTATCACAAATCATCATTATTTTTTTATTAACTCTTTTTGTGTCATTTAAAGAATTCTTGTCAAGCCAAGAGTCAGTTACTATTGTAAGTTCATTTTCAAAAAAATCAGGAAGCTGGGTGTTAGTCAAAACTCCCGCAGGATACTTTTTTGTAAAAATCCTAATCCCTGTCAAATGTGAAAACATCTTTGCTACCTTCCATCCTGCTGGTCTCTTACAAACTAAAATAATATCTTTTGCATCAAACTTAGATAAATATTGAATTCCCTCTCTTAATTTTTCATCAATTAAATCAGTATTAAAAATAGCTAATCCATCAGCCCTACGCCTATAAACAAATGGTTTCATCTGAGGTGTCACAACTTTAGTACCAAGATAAATACCTGCCTTAACATATTCTTCAAGAGGAATTAGCATATCTGCTTTTTTCTTGACCTTAATTTGTTCCTTAAGCTCCTCGCTCTTTGTTGCTTCAACTTTCTCTTTAAGTGCCTTGGCTCTCTCAAGAAGTTCTTTTTTTCTTTCTTCTAAAGACTTTCCTTCAACTTTCTCTTTAATCTTATCAGTATCTGTTGTGTCTATTGATTCTGCTTCTGCTTTCTTAGGGTCTTGTTCTACCTGAATATCTTCCACATTTGCAGTCTCAATATTATCTTTTGACATAAAGAATTAGGGAGAAATTGGTTTAAAAATCTTAGGGTTTAAATAAATCCCAAAAATAATCCAATAAGCATCGTTATTAAATTCGCAACAAATGAAATTATTAAGGCTTTCCACCATTTTATTCTGAACAATAACATAATCAAAGGAAATTCAATTAAGAACACAAAGAATTCTATATAGAAAAATGAAATTAGATTACCAATGAACAGATGAGCAAGTGGCCATGTAAACACATTTATTAGAACAGCATAACTTAATAATTTGAGATACTCTTTTCTGATAAAAAGAGAGTACACTATGAATTCAATTATTATTGTTGGAATAATACTAAATATTATGAGTAATTCAATCATCTCCCATATCATTTTTCAATTCTTCTTCTTTTAATTAATATTAAAATGATTGTTATTAAAGATACAAGAGAAACTACAATATATAGATAGACAAGATTACTTTTTTCAATTTCTTCTGTATCAGGAACCATTTTTACTTGACTTAAATCAATCTCATAATAATTATTTATATCTGTTTGAATACTTGCAACAGGAACTTCTTTATATGTTCTAATATCACTTATAACTTCTTTTGCATTAGAAGAAATTAGGAATTCTTGAAGATAATTTTCAGCTTCTGTATGGTTCATCGAATACATAAATGTTTCATCTTGAATATTTTCAAGAATCTCTGTGGCAATCTGAGATTTTTCTAACGCATAAACAGAAATACTGCAGAATTTATAGTAAGATTCAATCAATCCATCTCCCCCTATTTCTTTTATGGGACACATTGAAGTTCCAAAACCCCAATTTTCATTTCCTCCACTAACAAAAACATAATCCGGAAAATCGTTCATGTTTGAAATATAATTATTAATACTTATTCCCTGATATCCAGGCATAATCATATCCGCACTAACCATTGGAAAAATAATTAATGCTAACATAAACCAAATCATTATTTTCCTTTCCATAATATATAATGGTGAATATATTTTAAAAATCTATCTTAGGCTTCAGTTTATTTTGAAGCTATACTTTTCTTAATCTCAACCAATCTCTCGTTCGACCACACGACGACCACGCTTGGGCGAAGTCCTTTAGTTTGGGCAGACGAATGGCTTATCGAATCTTTTTTCTATTTCGATAAGTCTTTTCAATTTAGCTTCCCTCTCTTTCCCATCAATCCCACATTTAAAAAAATCAGCACCAAATCCAACAGCTAAATCAGCTAAAATATTTTCACTTGTCTCACCACTTCTGTGAGAAAAGATAATCTTAATTTTCTTTTCACGTGCAGTCTCACAAACCTGTTTAACCTCAAGCAAAGAACCACATTGATTAGGCTTAACAATAATTCCATTAATTGACTTCATCTCAATTGCTTTCAACAACCTCTTATGACTAGTAACAGTCAAATCATCTCCAACAATTAATCTCTCTGGAAATTTCTTAAGCAACTTCGCAAAACTCTCAAAATCCTCTTCCCCAAACATATCCTCAATATAATACAAATCAAAATTCTTAATTAAATTTGCAAGATATCCAAACTGCTCATCTGCTGTTCTGTCTAATTTAGGATTTTTATAATAATATTTTTTTCTCTTAAAAAAACTCGACGCAGCAACATCAAGCCCCAAAGGCATTTTTAATTTCCTCAAAATCTCCAAGACCTCTTTCTCATTTAATGAAGTCATCCACGCATTCTCATCATTCTTCTTCCCATTAAATTTCTCATCTCTCTCAAGAATATCTTGTTTTATCTTCTCCTTAGATTTTTTATTTCTCTCAAAATTTTCTTTGACAGATTTTAAATTTGGAATCAACAAAAACTCTTGAAAGTCAGGTTTCTTTTCAGACGAAGAATGTTTTCCTCCACCAATACAATTTCCAACTAATCGAGGAAATTTTTTAGCCTTTGGATTAATCAACTGCCAAACTTCTTTTTTTTGTTCTTTAGCAATTGCCTTTAATACTGCAGACTCTAAAGCAAAAAGACTATTTGCTCCAACATGTCTGTCAACAATATCCTCAACTCTTTTCAAGTCCTCAAACTTATCAAACACCTCATCAGAAAAATAATCACTAAAATCTTTCAAAGCCTTAATATCCCCTTCAAGACTTTTCTTATAAATCTTAGATTCATATTTGCCTGTTGACTTTCCATTTGGCGACGACGCTGAAAAATTCCCAACATTTGTCTTAATAGATACAGAAATTGTATTCTCCTTACGAGAATCTAAAATTGCTTTAGCACTAACCTCTTTTATCACTATCATAAATAATGTAAGGGAGGGTAGTTTAAAAATTGTGTGATAATTAATCTCACATCGTTTATTTATCCGTGGCGTACAATCAGTTTGCCAGATTACTTCCCTATATAAAATCATTAATGTATTATTTCTACCATTAGATTTTTAGCGAAGAGCCTTGATTAATGTCTGGCTTAAATCCATACCAGTTATCATTCCTCTCCATCACCAGAACTCTCATCTTCGACTTCATCATCCGGAGTAGCAAGTTCCATTATCTCTCCCTCTTCTATAATTTCTTTTTCCTCATCTGCCTCTAAAACTTCTTTTTTATTTTCACTTATCTTAACTTCTTTAGCTCTTTTCAATCCCCCTTCTCTTTTTTGAGGAAATGGTTTTTTAACAGAAATAGGAAGTATGCCTGATTCAAATTCAACTTCTGCAATTTTTAACGAATCATAGTTAATTTTCTCTAAATCCTCTTTATTAATCTTAATCAAAAGAGGTGCATTCATAGCAATCTGTAAAGCTCTTGCTCCAAGAATCCTCGCACGTTCATATTTTGTAAAGTCTTGTGGTTGTGTCATTTACTTCACAAACTCCCCAATCTTTTTAAAAATATCTGCGTGAACTTTCTCATATAAATCTAGAATTTTTTCAAACTCTTCAATAGTCAGCGGACTTGAGTCTCCTTTTTGCATAGATGAAATCATTCCATCTGAACTTCCAATTGTAACTCGTGTCTCACTTATGTCCTCTTCTTCTCGAGTTGGGTCAACAATTAAACTATCGCCTAATTTATGAACCGTCAAAGATAGTGGAACATTTTTTGAAAGCGGAACACTCACGTCAGTCAACTCACCATACAAAACTTTTCCTTCTTTTTCATCATACTTTGGAATCTTTGCATTTTTCAAAGCAATAATTGCACCAATTCCTGCAGCGTCCATTAAATTACCGTCGTCATTAATCGAATAAATATCTATAAACACTGTCCACACTTTCTCTCCTTTTTTAATACATAATTTATCAAGTTCAATAAACTTGCTTTCTCTTATTGCCCTGTCTGTTATTCTTCCAATTTCAATTGCAGGAAACTTAGGAGGTCCATTCTCAAATCTAGGAGAACTCAACGGAAGCAACTCAGCAGTAACCATAATATTTCCTTTATCGAGTGAATCAGGATACGGTGTTCCAACATCCATTTTCACACCAACAATAACTTCTGTATTACCAATTTTAACTCGAGCACTTCCTTCAGCATTTTTTGAAACACCAACTTCAACAGAAATATCTCTAAACTCATCTAACCCTCGACCATCAAATCTTTTTCCTTCTTTAAGATATTTCTTAATTCTTTCCCCAGTCATACTCGGCGTTGTATTAAATTTATCCATTTTAATTTGTAGCCCCCACTAATTTAGCTCCCCAAACAACATATTCTTCACCACTTGTTTTAAATGGTGTTAATAATTTATAATCTCCTTCTTTTTGAAATGACGACAATGTTTGAAGTTGTTCTTTCAAGATTCTTTGCATTTCTATCATTGATGTATTATCTGGCTCAATTTTAAAGATTCTTGCTAATCCTGTTGGCATAACTAATCTTTTAATTTCTTTTTTACCATCTTTTATATGTGCTTCTGTTACAACTCTATATGAAAATCTCATTTTACAAATCCCCTCCAACTTCTTTCAACGCTTTCTTTTGAACTTCATAAATTTCTAAACAAGCTTTTCTAGCTAACTGCACAGCTTCCTTTAACTGTTCTTTTGAAATTTTACCATCTAACTGAACATGTGTCAACTCTCCACCATTTGTAAAAGTAAAAGGCATATCTGTTGCACCTTCACCTTCTTCCCAATCCTCTTCATATTTATTCACATCAACAACTAACTGCTTGTCAAGTTTTCCAATTGCAACACTTGAAACCATGTCTCTCATTGGAATTCCAGCATGAGCCAAAGCCATAGCAGCAGCATTTATTCCAGCACACCGCGTCGATGCATTTGCCTGAATAATATTAATATGAACATCAATTACATTATTTGGATAATTCTCAATCAAGAGAACAGGTTCCAACGCCCACTCAGTTATCTTGCTAATTTCAGTACTACGCCTACTCATTCCAGGTCTGATTCTGTCATTAACTGAAAAACTAAGCATATTATAATTACATCTCAACTGCCCTGTCTCAGGGTCTTGCTGATGTTGTGGATGCATTTTCTTTGGACCATAAACCGCAGCAATTGCAACTGTCTTTTCCTTGCCCTCACCAAACTGAAACATCGCACTTCCGTCGGCATTTGGCACAACTCCAACCCTTGCCTTCATTGGTCTAATCTCATCAACTTTTCTTCCGTCTGGTCTTTTGAATTCTTTAGTTGTCATTATTCCTTTCCTCCTTTCTCTTTAAACCACTTCTCAACTTCTTCTGTAAGTCCTGAAATAAAAGACTTTTCAGCAACAAACAAAATTGCTTCTTTTGCAAGAAGCTCGTTTTCTATTTTGTCTGCTTTAATCCATATAAATCCATTTTGCCCAACAGTGATATTGCAACCTGTTTCATTTTTTATCAAATTAACCATACTCCCTTCTTTGCCAATTATCCTTGGAACTTTATTAGGATTAACATTAAGAATTATTCCCTCATCAATTTTTCCAAGTCCCCTTGACTTTATACTTAAGTCAATTCCTCTCTTATTTATCCCCCAAATGTTTGCAACAACCATGTCACCAATATCCATAACTTCATCCAACCCATTTTTATCAACATATCTTGGAACTTCTGTCAACGACAAAAACGCATTATCTGGTGCATTAATATCAATTACCCAACCATTAAATGTAATATTTCCAACTTTTCCAATAACAACATTTCCTCTTCGAGGTTGATAAACTCCTGACAACGGAATCACCCTCACAAGTTTGTTCGATTCTTCAGCAAGTCCATATCGAACAGCAAAAATTCCTCCATCTCTTTTATTTGTTCCTTCTCCTGGTAAAAAATCATCACCTTTTTCAATCATTTCTCCAGGTATTACTATTTTTCTGTCTGTCATTTTATATTTTTATCTCTCAGAGCATTCTTAAGGTTTTCGGTATTCATTCTCTAATCTCCTCAGTAATTGCTGAACCGTGAGTCACATTATTTAATTTATCATAAAAATCCATAATCATTCCAGAAGGAACACTCACAACAATTTCCAAATCTCCGTTGTCAAGCCATTTTTCATTTTCTTTATATTGATTAATTACTCCATAAACTTTTCCAGTATGAATTGCTGGAACAGTTATCTTAACTTTTTTAGTCTCAATTTTTATTGGGATAATTTTTCCAACTTCTGAAATAATCTCTTTAATTTGATTTTCAATTGGAGCATTT
>JBDRGM010000006.1:0-37235 GCA_043817815.1 archaeon | reverse complement strand
AACCTTAACCCCCAATTCTTCTCCTGCTTTCATTAGTCTTCGTGTTATTTCTTTATCTTCTGGGTTTGTGGTGAGGGGTCTCCTGACGGATGATTATGTACAAGAATTATTTTTGATGCAGAGTTCTTTATCGCAGGCCTGAATATTTCCCTTGGATGAACAATTGAAGCATCCAGAATTCCTTTGCTTATTAGTTGTTCTCCGATTATTATATTTTGTGTGTTCAGCATTAAAATGTAAAAGTGTTCTTCTTTTTTGTCCTTTAACCTTTCATGAAAATAATTGAAAACATCTTCTGCACAGGTTATTTTCTTAGGTTGTTTCTTAGATTGATTAATACGTTTCTGAAGTTCTGCTATTGTTAAAATCTCCATGGCTTTAGTTGGCCCAATTCCCTTAATCTTCTGAAGCTCTTTCAAAGAACAATCAAATAATTTATCTAAACCATATTCCGCAATTAATCTATTCGACATCTCCGTAACATTCTCCCCAATAGTCCCTGTCCTCAAAAAGATAGAAAAATAATTCAGCATCACTTAAAACCTCTGGCCCATATTTAAGAAACCTTTCCCTAGGGCGGTTTTGTTTGGGCATCTCTTTTATTTTCATATATCTTCTAAGAATTAGAAGATTTTAAGTTTTGTTCAACCCCCTCTAATTAGCTTTCACAAAAGGAAACATTATAACATCTCTAATAGAAGCTGAATCTGTAAACAACATCACCAATCTTTCAATCCCAATTCCAACTCCACACGCAGGAGGCATTCCATGCTCCAACGCAGTCACAAAATCTTTGTCTGTTTCCATTGCTTCTTCATTTCCTTTTTTTCTCTCAGACTCTTGTTCTTCAAAATGCTCCAACTGCAAAGAAGGATCATTCAATTCAGAATATGCCCGAGCAAGTTCCATTCCTCCAACAATCGGCTGAAAAATCTCTGCCTTTGTCGGGTCCCCTCTTTTCGGTTTCGCCAACGGCGCAAGTTCAATTGGATAATCAATTAAAAAAGTAGGCTGTATAATCTTATCTCTAAAAAGTTTCATCAACTCATCAGGCAAATTAATCTTAGTAATTCCCTTCTCAATTCCGTGCTTCTCCGCAATCTTCCTTGCCTCTGCATCTGTCTTAACATTTGAAACATCTTCTTTCAAATATTTCTTAATCGCATCAAGAATTCCAATCCTCTCCCACTTCCCCAAATTAATCTTATGCCCTTGATAAACAATCTCTAACTTCCCAAACAATTTCTTTGCTATCATCTTCATCATCTCCTCAAACAAATCCATCCCATCATTATAATCTGCATAAGCCTGATACCATTCAATTGTCATGTGCTCTGGATTATGCTGTCTATCTGCCCCCTCATTTCTAAACTTCTTAGTTATCTCATAAACTTTTTCAAATCCTCCAACTAAAGCTTTTTTCAAAAACAACTCAGGAGCAATACTCAAATATAAATCAGAATTATACGCATCGCAATGAGTCTTAAACGGCTTCGCCGACGCACCGCCGTAAATCGTCTGCAACAACGGCGTCTCAACTTCAACAAATTCCTTTTTATTCATAAACTCTCTAAGTATCTCAAGTATCTTAGCTCTTTTAACAAAAACATCTCTAACATCAGAATTCATCGTCATATCTAAATATCTCTTCCTCAACTTTTCTTCTTCTCCTTTCAAACCATGAAACTTTTCAGGCAATGGCAAAATAGATTTACTCAAAATCTCAATTTTCTTAACTAAAATAGAAATCTCTCCTGTCTTAGTCTTAATAATTTTCCCTTCAATTCCAACAAAATCACCTGCATCAATAAACTTCTTAAAAAAATCTTTCTGTTGAGTTTCCCCTTCTTGTAAAACCAGTTGAATTCTTCCAGATTCATCCTGCAAATGCGCAAACGCAATCTTTCCCAAATCCCTTTTAGTCATTAACCTTCCAGCAGTCTTAACCTTTGCTCCAATTTTTTTACATTCAGAAATATTATTCTTCTTATCAAAAACATAACCATAAGGATTTATTCCACTCTCTCGCAATTCTTTAATTTTCCTCTTTCTTTCATTAATTATCTGCTCTTCTCTTGACATAAACAAAATAAACAAAACATGTTTTTATATTTAATCTTTTCCAAAACATTTATAAAAACTATTTCACTAATCTAACTATGAAAAGAAAGGTGAAAAGAAATTTATCTAAAAAAAGAAACAAAATGAGATGCAACACTTCATGTTCTTGTGGTGGAGGGGTTTATTTTTTCGGTTTCATCGGAGCAATAGTCTATTACATTCAAAACGCAACTTCATTTGGAAATGGTGTTCTTGGATTTTTAAAAGCAATTGTATGGCCTGCAATTTTAATCTACAAGCTTTTTGGATTTTTATATGGATTATAATTATTTTCTATAATTGTTCTTTATCAATTCAACTAAATAAGATATAATTCCTAATGTTATTATTAATAAAGTCAAAAAAATCGCCGGTGCACTTAGAGGCCATATTTTGGAACTATCCATCGAAGCGCCAAATCTAATAGAGATAAATTCAATTATTTTATCAATTTGTTTTGTAAAAATCATTCCGAGGGGGATAAATGCAATCAGGAAATAAGTTAATCTTTTAATTACAGGGTCTTCTTCTTGCCAATATTTTTTTAATTTTGAAATTATTTTTTTAATCATCTTCCATACTTCTTAAACCCATGACTCTCCAACTCATCATTCAATAGTTCATCAGCAATTTGCTGAAATTTATTCCACCTACTTACATATTTGTATCTAACTGTTTCAAAGTTATCTTGTAACTTTTGCACTTTTAAAAACAATTCAAGCAGCCTCGGGTTTTTAACCCTATATTCCCCCAAGAGCTGCTTGACTATTAATTCAGAATCCAAAAAACACGTGACTTCTTTTGTGTGCATCATCGCCAACTCAAGCGCTTTAATCAGTGCTTCATATTCTGCAATATTATTTGTAACATAACTTCCAATCATTGAACTATGCTTCATAAGTATATGACCTCTATCTCTAATTATGACTCCAACAGCCCCAGGACCAGGATTCCCACGACATCCTCCATCAGAATTTGTGTAAATCATAAACTAAAAAATCAATTTCTTTTTTATATTATTCTATTCACAAAATAGTTAAAACAAATATTAATCCCTAAAAAACCTAAGCTGTCTTGAATCCTCGGGTAAAGTTGTCATAGGAAAGCCAACTATCATTAAATCTTCTAATCTATAATCTTTTTCTCCTCCCCCAAAAAAATTAAGATTTGTTATAATATTCCCTGATTCTGCATTTTTTTTATACCACCCCATCTTTGTAATCATTGGATGAACTATTAGAGGAGAACCATCATTGTGAACACCATACCCCTCTTCACCCACCTCTAAAATCTCCCCTTTTGTTTCAGGTAATATTACTAATTTCTCTAACTCTTCCCCCTTAGGATTAGTTATATCTACAAAATCTTTCTTGTATCTAATTACTCCCTTAGCCTCAACAATTATTCTATAACCCTCTTCCAAAGCTTTTTGTAATTCTTTTAAACCATACTCTTTTACAGTATAACATCTTGGCATAATCAATTAGAAATTAATTAACTTAAATTAATTATTATCTTCCAGTCTATATATGTAAAACCTTAAACCCTTTAAAACTCTGAAACCTCTCAGGCTTAATCTCAACATTCCTTATCTGAGCATGCCGAGGACCTTTTTTGCACAACTCAATCACTTTATTCACATCATCTGAATTACCCTCAAGAAAAACCTCAACTCTCCCATCCTCAAGATTCCGCACAAAACCCTTTGCATTATACCTCTCTGCATTTTCCTTAACAAACATTCTATAAAAAATCCCTTGCACAGTTCCTGTAACATAAAGCCTGACTGATTTCTTCATAATAAAGAGAATTAGAGTAAGTTTATTAAACTTATCTTGCAATAGACAATCTCTTTCCAAAAACACCAAAACCCCTATTATCTTTTAAGCTTTTGATTTCCTTAAGTATATTAGATAACCCTTCTGAAACAGGATTTTGAAAATTAATCATTGATAAATAAGAATCATATACCTCTCTATCATCATTTGTTATTATTATTTTAGATGCAACAGGGTTTTCTATACAATTAAAGTCATTTCCTTCAAGGAGAATAGCCATTTGAATTAATCCCTTAAGATTTCGATAATGAGCTTCTATAGAATAAACCTCTTCCATAAACTAACCAAAGAATCACCATTTATTAACTTTGTTATTTTAAAAAAATAAAGAAAAAGTAAAAAATAAATTTTTGTTTTTAGTGCTCTCCGTCAAAGTAATCGTCAGCTACTTTTATAACTCCTGTTGAACCTGCACCCCATGCTACTGCTTTCAATACATTTCCTCCTGCGGCTACTCCAGTAATGGCTCCAACTAATACTATGTCTGTAAAATCACTGAGTACTGGATGCTCTTTAAAATAATCATCTGCATGGCTTCTTTCTTGAGGCTCTCTTTCTGTACTCTTTCCAACTGTTACAATAGGATAGATAGCTTCTTCAGCTCCTTTTGAAATAACATGCCTTGGAGTTGAACTTAATTCATCAAGTGCTTTGATTGGTTTTCCTTGAAACGCATTTGCAAATGTTCTCCAAAGACCTCCTCCAAGTTGACTAACTACTCCTGCAGTTGTCTTAAGGGGCATCAAACCAATATTAAGTGCTCTCTCACCTGTATCTCCAGCATAAGCAATTCCAGAACCCAAAGTTAACATTCCTGTTAAAAGATATGTTCCAACTGTTCTTTTTATTTCCATTTTATCACCTCCTTTCAATTGTTTGTTTTCCAAGCGATTGATTGCAAATCTATGATTTGCTTTCAACTCTTTTTATCTCATCATAAGATGAGTACCCTATAATTAACCAACCAATTTCCATTAAAAAATGTTTGTACTATCTAATAATTTCAAAGAAAAAGTTTTAAATAAATCATTTTAGTTAGAGAGACATGAAGCGAAGAACTTTTAACAAGGCCACTGCTTTAAGCTTATTCTTTCCTTCACTTATGCACTCTCTTTTATTCAGTGCTTATGCAGAACCACCTAAAGACAATTTTCCTCTTGCATTAGAAAGAAAAGTATTTGATGTAACATTAGCAAAAGAAGTAGGGTCAGAATTTTCATTAGGAGATTCAGTAGTTGGAAAAGTTATTGTGCATCCTCGAATGGATGGCAAAAATTATAAATTATTCTTTGAGGCCTCATCATCTCCTCTATTGTTAGTTGGAAGATTCATAAACCAAAGAAATCTAAAATTTGAACATTCCCCTAATTCAAAAACTCCTCATTATAGAAGTCTTGAAACAACAATAGAAGATTATAAGAGAGTTTTAATTTTTCCATCAAAGATAAAAGAAAGACATTGTTATAGGAGTTGTGATAATGGAATAGATTTAGAGATGTCTAAAAAAACAGGCTTTGAAAAAATTGAAAGGAAATTTAATGTTCCTGATGATACTGTTGATGCAATGGTTATGTTGCTTAATCTTCTTGCAACAGATTTTTCAGAATCTGTAGAAAATTATTATCTTGGTAGAGTCAAGGGAAATAATAATGACCAGCATTCTGTAGAAATTTTCGCTAATGTAAATAAGAAAGGTGATGACTATTCAATGAGACTTGATCTTCCAAGAGACACTCTTATGGAAGATGAAACTTCATGCGTTATAGATTATCATAAAGAAGAAGGAAAATTAGAAATTTTATTAGCAGCACTCTTTGTTAAAAAATATTTAAACAGTTGGGCAGTAGCAACTCCAATAAACTAAATTCCTCGCCTATCAAGTTCGTTATTCAAAACAGCAACTGTTTGAGATGCAAAATACATCTTAGGACCAATTGAAATTGGTGTTGCTATCTGTGTCAATCTTTTCATTTCTTTTTTTGGCAAACCCTCGTGGTCCCCAACAATAAAGACACAATTATCTTTAATTTTAGCTTCTCTAATATCCTCACCTTTTTTATCTAAAATAAAAATCTCGCTATCTTGTTTTTTAAGTTCATCAATAACTTTCAAAAAACTCTTCTTCTCAACAAAACATCCTTGATAAACCTCTCGCTTCTCCCCCACCTGATACTTATACAAAATCTTCTGAATCAATTTACTGACATCCTTTTTTGAAATATCAATTCTCTCAACTTTCCCCTCCTCAGGAAGCCCCCTATTTTTCACAATAGAAATCTCAATATGTTTTGGTGGGTCAGGCATTCCATAAAAAATAAAGTGAAAAACAGTATCTTCTCTCACATCATGACTCAAAAAAATCCCTTGAATAAACGAATGAATCGCAATATCCATGCGCCCCGCCTTCATTAAATTAGTTTCACTAAGCGCCTTGCCAGACGTCACGGCTTTTGATGAGAAGTATATTATGTGTCTCATATGAAATTAAGAAAAAAATCATATTCTTAAAGGTTCTTCTTCCAGAATTCTCCTAATATTATCTCTTAACTCCTCTTCTAAAATTTCTTTTGTTCTAAGTTTTATAAATTCTCTAAAATCAGGCTTTCTTTGTTTCGGGAATTGTTTAAGAATTTGAATATACAATTCATTTGTAATATAATTTAGAAATAATATTTTTTTGCCTCACCAGAGATACACCAAATGGGTGCACCCCACCCAATAGGAGAGACGCGCGCAGTTTTCTTTTTAAGAAAACTAGATAGCAAAAACTTCGTTTTTGAATTTATATGGGGATTTCCTTAGTCCCATGGACAATTTGTCGGCTTACGCCGAGAAATTAATTAAAAAATGCATCACAGAAATCTTTAAAAAGTTGAATAAGCACCAAGTTTTATGGAAACATTAGAAGTAAAAACTGCCGAATTTGAAATGCAACCAGAAATGCGTTGTCAAGGAATGTGTAGTGGTTCATGTAGTTGTCCAACAGGGCACTGCAAATGTAAACTTTCTGAAGTTTATTCCTCATCTTCAGAAGGAGAAAAATATGAAACACTTTCTTCAGATTCATACCAGTTCAAAAAAGCTGCATAAGTTTCATAATTATAAAAAATGAAGTTCTCAAGACTTAGTAGTATTTATGAAATTTGTTCTGAAGATTCTTTTTATTACATCTTGAGAAATAATTTAACAAATGAAAATCATTTTCTGAATGAAATTGAATTTGAAGAGTTAAGGGAAAATATTAAGAAAAATAAGGATTCAAAGAATATTAAAACTCTAAAGAAATCACACATCATTGTACCTGATGATTATTCGGAAGATAAGTTTATTGAATATGTAAAGAAGAAATATTCTTTAGATGAACCAGAGATTACTATTTTTTATCTTACTTTTAACAATGAATGCAATCTTGCTTGTAAGTATTGTTATGTCGAAGGGAGTTACGATAAAGATAAAAAATCAATTTCTATGGATAAAAAAACATTTAATGACACTATGGAGTTTATCAAAAATTATATTTTAAAATTAAAAGAGAAAAATAAACTTCCTTGTAAATTTTCTTTTATCTATTATGGTTCAGAACCTCTATTAAATCCCGATTACATGAAAGAGTCTATTGAGAGAATTAACAGTGTTTGTAAAAAAGTTAGCGTTGAAAATAATATAAACATAATTACTAATGCTACTAGAATTACAGAGGATTTGGTTAAGTGTTTCAAGAAAAATAAAGTTGAATTAGCTATTTCTTTAGATGGACCAAAAGAAATCAATGATAAAATGAGGATTTTTAAAGGAAATAAAAAAGGAACATTTGATAAAATTAAAGAAGCGATTGATTTGTTAAAAAAGAATAAAATTCCTTTTGGAATTTCTTGCACGATTGGACCTCATAATGTTGAAATTTTAAAAGAAAATATTTCATACTTTAAAGAGATTGGTGCAGGGGGAGTTGGTTTTAATACATTACTTTCAGCAAAAAACCAAGAAGTTCCATATGTTTCAATTAATCAATCAAATAACTCCCTAATTAATGCTTCAGATTTTGCTAACAAAAATAACTTATATGAAGATAGAGTTCAAAGAAAAGTCAAAGCTTTTAATAAAACAAAACATCCTCATTTTAAAGATTGTGGGGCAATAGGGAATCAATTGGTATTTTATCCTGACGGAAATATCGGAGTTTGTCAAGCATATCTTGGGTGTACTAAACCTTTAGTCGGAAATGTTTCCAAAAACAAAGTTAAACCCTTAGAAGTATTAAAAAGTAATGTATTAAGGGAATGGACAAATAGACAACCAATTAATATGTGGGATTGTAAGTATTGTCCTTCAATTGGAGTTTGCGGAGGA
Source organism: archaeon (assembly GCA_043817815.1). Taxonomy (GTDB): domain Archaea; phylum Nanobdellota; class Nanobdellia; order Pacearchaeales; family GW2011-AR1; genus JBDRGM01. The sequence continues at coordinate 28,947 of JBDRGM010000006.1, read as the reverse complement.
GGTTGTGCTTTTAATGCCGAAATTAAATTCGGTGGACTACAAAAAAGAGATAAAACCTTTTGTGTACATACTCACAAAATATTAGATTGGTTACTGGTAAAATCTGTTAAGGAAAAATTAAAAACAGATGATGTTTATATAAAAGATATTTCATTTATGTTCAAATAATTCTCCAATTTCTGTAGAAATATAAGAAATTAATTTTTTTATTTTTTCCTTTAAATCACCATTCAATTCATTAAATTTTTTCCCAATTAATTTATAACCTTTTTTTGAGTTTTTTTCATATAGTTTATCAAATTTATTATTAAAATCATTCAAATTTAATCCTTCGACTTCATTTTGGTATTTTGGTGGATTATTCAATTCAGAATAAATCGGAAGTTCTTTTATTGAATCAAAATCAAAATCTTCCAAAATTTTATCGGTTAAAAATTCTGCAAATCCTTCATCTAATTGAATGATTTTTTCTTTTCCAATATATTCACCTTCCTTAAATTTAAATTTATCCTCGTAAATATTTCTTTTAATTTTGGAATACAAAAAAAGATGAAGTGCTTCATGGATTAACAATTTTAGAAAGTGGACTGAAGGATAAAATGTTTTGAAATATGGATTAAAGTTCATTTCAATTATTGAGTTATCTTCAATACTAAAAGTTCCATATGTTCCAGAATTTAAAGATGATTTGATAAATTCTTTAGATTGATTTTCTGTTAAACCATAATTTTTTACTTGAGGCAATATTTTTTTTATGAATAAGTTTAAGTCATCATAAAATTCTATTTCTTTTGGGAGAGAAATTTTCAATTCATTTAATTCTTTTTTTGCAATATTAATTAGATTGTTCATTGTTTTAATTGAATTATTATCAAACGAGTTCTTAGGGTATAATTTCAGTTCCATAACTTTAAATAATTCTAGACATTTATTAAATTATCTTCTTTTAAGAAAAGAAGCAAAAAGACGGAAATTCCCATTTTCTTTTTTTAAGAAAAAAAGAAACAAAAAAAGCACGCGTCTCTCTAATACATAGCCCACCCAAAAAATATTATTTCCTATTTCTTTGTTTTAACTCTAACTTATAGGCATTCTCAAAAATTGAAACTAACAATTTGGACAACTTCAAAACCTTTAATTCAAATACTAAGAAAATAGTTTTTAGAGATGTGGAAAGAATCTAAGAGATTTTAATTCCTAATCGGCTGCATAACAAATTCTGATTTTGCGAATATTTCTTTACCATTAATTATTTTATACATTCCAACAAACCTCTCCTCACAAAAAACACTAACAACAGAGTCTTTATCTATTTTCTTCTCTCTGACCAAGTCTTCTCGATAAATTGGTTTCCCAGTAAATATCTTTTGCAAATCATATTTTTTTATTCCAACTGCAGGATAAACCTCTGAAACAATTTCAGCAGGAATTATAATTTTTCTCAATAATCTTTCATCGCCTTTCTTATATTCCTCAACAGCTTTTTCAAAATCATATAAATTTACACTTGGATAATCTGCATCATTCTCTTTAAAAATTCCTGCCCTAACTCTTCTTAATTCAAGCATATGCGCACCGATTCCTAGATTAATTCCTAAGTCATCAATTAATTTTCTAATATATGTTCCACCTTGGCACTCAACTCTAAACAAAATATCCTTACCTTCCTGCTCAATGAGTTCAAACGTTTTCACTTCTCTTTCACGCTCCTGTCTCTTCACCCGCGACTTTACAGGGGGAGTTTGTTTAATCTTTCCAAGAAATTTCTTATTAATTATCCCCTGTATTTTCTCTAGTGAAACATCTTCATGAATTCTCATCACCCCCACATATTCTTTATCTTCACCAAGAAAATAACCAGTCAACTTACACGCACGATTTAATGCAATAGGTAAAACCCCTGTAACTTTTGGGTCAAGTGTACCAAAGTGCGAAGTCTTCCTTAATTTCAGATTCTTTCTCACAAAATCAGAAACATTAAAACTAGTTGGACCCGAAGGTTTGTCTATATTTATTATTCCAAATTCAAGGAGTTCTTGAATCGATTTATTTTTCTTGATTTTTTTTATGTTTATCATATATTTTAAAGAATAGACATATTTTAAAAGATTCTTGTTCTAACAACAGAATGGAAGAGAACGGAAAAGCACCAGATTTGATTTGCTATCTAATAACTTCTAAATGTGTGGGAAATTGTGAAATTTGTATTTCAGATGTGGACATCCCAGACCTTCCAACATCTGAAGCTAAAAGAGTAATGAAAAAGATTGCTGATGGTGGAGTGAAGATTATATCTTATGCAGGAAGAGAACCATTTATGAGGGAGGATATCTTTGAGCTCATTGAATACACTAAATCTCTTGGAGCAAAATTAAACATAGAAACAACAGGAGTTTTATTAGAGGAATCACATTTGCAGAAACTTGGGGAACTTGAATTAGATATGCTTGCGATTTCAGTTGATTCTTTTGAGGAAGATAGGTGTAATGAAATGGGAAGACCGTATCTCTCTAAAAATCATCTTAATCAGATATATAATTCTTGTAATAATCAAGAGATAAACTTGAAACTCGTCACAGTTGTAAGCCAACTTACTAGAAATGAACTTGAAAAAATTGGAGCATTTTTAGAGAATCATTCTCCTTATGTATGGAAATTAAGACAATTCACTCCTCGGAGTGCTGGGCACATAAATCAAAAGAAGTATAGAATTTCTGAAAAAGAATTCAAGGAACATGTTAATAGGACAGTTAGTAGATTCTCTAATTTAAACATTGTTGGTAAAACAAGTGCTCAACAGAGTGGAACTGCCTTTATGATTTTTCCAAATGGTCAAATAGCTCAACCCTTCGGAAAAGGACATCTCTTGCACGGAAATATCCTTAATACAAATCTAAAAGACATCTGGAATAAGCAGTATACTTTGGAAAAAAGAGTATCTCACAGGGAAAATTTTGAGAATACTTACTGAATTCTAATATCTCTTGAATTGACTTGTTCTTCTTTGTTTTTCTCATATTAATCCCACCTACTAAATCTTTATAAATTTTTAAATTATCAAAATCTGATGTGTGGAATTATTGGTTATTGGAATTATAAAAATGAAGCTATGCCTGTGATTATGGATTCTCTTAAAAGGCTTGAATATCGAGGGTATGACAGTTTTGGGACAGCAATTGTTTCTGATGTTTTAAGTATTGAAAAACAAATTGGAAAAGTTAGCGATGCAAAAGACATGAATTCTAAAGGAACAATTGGAATGGGACATACAAGATGGGCAACGCATGGAAAAGTTACAGAAAAAAACACCCACCCTCATCTTGACTGTTCAATGAAAATTGCAGTTGTGCATAATGGAATCATTGAGAATTACCAGGAATTAAAACAGCAACTGCTCAATCATAAATTTTTAAGTGAAACAGATACAGAAGTCATACCCCATTTAATCGAGGAGGAGCTTAAAAAAAATTCAACATTAAAACAATCTGTAATAAATACAGGAAACAAACTAAAAGGCAGAAATGCTTTTTTGGTTCTAGACTCTGAATCAAAAGAGATGATAGCATTTAGAAACGGCTCCCCATTAATTGTAGGAGTCAATCCAGAAGAAGATGAAATTTTTATTGCTTCTGATATACAGGCATTTTCACATAGAACAAATAAAGTTATGTATCTAGATGACAATCAGATTGTCGTGATAAAAGAAAAGCCTGTTTTTTTTGATGCAGAAACAGGAAATGAAATTGAAAAGCGTTTAATTGAAATAAATTTAGAAGGAGCAACTGCAGAAAAAGGAGATTATTCTCATTTTATGATAAAAGAAATAATGGACCAGAAACAGACTCTGATGAAAGCAATTAATCAGAATGACAGAGAACTTATGCATGTTGCAGATGAAATAATCAAAGCAAAAGGGATTTTTTTTATAGGATGCGGAACAGCAGCAAGAGTGTGCCACACAGCAGAATATATTTTTTCTGAAATTGCAGACAAGCACGTGAACTTCATTCCAGCTTCGGAATTTGAAAGTTACAAGCATTTTTTAGTTCCTGAAACACTTGTAATTGCAGTCTCGCAAAGCGGAGAAACCGCAGATGTTCTTGAAGCATTAAATTTCGCCAAAGAAAAAAGCTCAAAAATAATTTCAATTGTAAATGTTCCTGAGTCTTCAATAGCAAAATTATCTGACTACACTTTTTTAATAAATGCAGGACCTGAAAAATCCGTGGCTTCTACAAAAGCAACAACCTCGCAGATTGCGGTTTTAATTTTGCTCGCTTATGCCTGCTCAGGAAATTTAAGAGAAGGGGACAGACTTCTTGTTGATGTTGCAGGAAAAGTAAATGATATGTTAAACCCAAGATACATTAAGCACATTCAAAATGTCGCTGAAAAAATATTTGAAAAAGAAAATATTTTCATTATCGGAAGAGGGATAAATTATCCCATTGCACTGGAGTCCGCAATTAAAATTATGGAAGTGAGTTACATGCATGCACAGGGTTTTGCAGGAGGAGAATTAAAACACGGTCCCATTGCACTAATTGAAAATGAAACCCCTGTGATAGTTTTAGTTGCAGACAGCTTTGGAAAACAAGAAATAATAAGCAATGCAATTGAAGTAAAATCCAGAGGAGCAAAAATAATAGGCATAGCCCCTGAAAACAATGAAGTGTTTGATTTGTGGATAAAAACTCCTGACGTCCCAGATTTATTTTCTTCTGTTGTAAATCTAATCCCTGTTCAATTACTCGCTTATTATCTTGGGATTCTCAGAGGTCATGACGTTGATTATCCTCGTTCTTTAGCAAAGTCAGTTACTGTGAAATGAAAAAATATTGAAAACATCCTTATTGGGAGATTATCATAAATAAACTTATGAGAATTTTATGTTATGTCTAATTGTTCAAGACACTAAACTTTGAAAATTAAAAGATAGTTAAAGATAGCATTTCAACACCCTCATAAAAATTCATGGGGTGCTTTCAATAAATTAATAAATAACCTTCTCCGAATATGAAGTATGATAATCGACGCACATCTTCATTTACCCCCAACAAATCCTAAATTAAGTTTTATAGAGTCAAAGAAAAAGCTTATGAAAGAACTGGATAAAAATAAGATAAATTATGCAATATTAATTCCCGATAATAAAAATAATTCTAAAATCGGGGATTTGGATACTTGTTTGAATTTAATTAAAGACTCTAAAAGATTGTTTTTATTAGGAACAATTGATATTAGAATTCATGGGAAAGAAATGATTGAAAAATTAGATTTTTTATTTAATAAGGGAAAAATAAAAGGTATAAAGATTTTTCCAGGACATGATCCTATTTATCCTACAGATAGAAGATTGATTCCTGTTTATAAGTTATGTGATAAATATAATCTTCCGATTGTAATTCATACGGGGGAAAATTCAAGAGATTCTAAACTTGGGAAATATAATGATCCAAAACTTATTGTAAAGATTGCTAAGAGATTTCCAAATCTGAAGATTTTAATCTGCCATTATTTCAATCCAAAAATAGAATATTGTTATAATACCACAAAGGATTATCCTAATATTTATTTTGATAGTTCTGCATTAGTGCATCAAGAGGTTTTTGAAATGTCTGGTGAAAAAATCCTAAAGAAATTTATTAAAAAAACAATATTAGAAAGGCCGGGGAAATTCTTATTTGGAACGGATTATTGTTGTGAAGGTTGTGATATGTCTGGTCACATAAATCTTATAAAAGGATTTAATTTGCCAAAAAAATTAGAAGAAGAGGTTTTTTGGAAAAATGCAGATAAATTATTTAAATTAAAAATAGGAAAGCATCTCTGAAAATATTAAAGTAGCTTCCCACAGTCCTCACTCAAATTTTTTCCTTCATCGCACAATTCTCATTATCCTTAACTTTAAATCTTTCCTCTCAAATACCTCTTCCTTAAAACTTATTAACATCATCATTTAAATCCTTTCGGACCAATCTTAATCAAAATCTCCCTTATCTCATTTATTGTTTTTTGCTGAGCTTTCTTGTCAGACATTCGAACAAATTTCAATAACAAATCAGTTAGTTCTTCTTCAGAAAACACTTTTAATTTATATCCATCAGCAATAAAATAAAATCTAAAATTTTTATACTTTAATTCTTTTATCACAACTCCTGCAACACTCCCAAGAAGTTTTCCTTTGTGAGGATTGTCTCCTAAAGACTTCATAAATCTAAAAATATCAGCAGATTCTCCTTTAAATTTTTTTAGAATCTCATTTTTAAGAGCCTCAATTATTTCGACTTTGGCCACTTTCTTTCCGCCTCTTTTATTGCTTCTTCAATAGGAATGCAATTTTCAGAAGACATAAGAAGTTCTCTTAATTGGTCTTTGACTGCAAGAGCATAAATTCTTTTAATAATCGTCTCAAATGTTTCCCCCCTCATACCAAAAGAACTTATCATATTCTTTGTTTCAGGACTTAATTGTATTGTGCTTGTCATTCTATAACAACTATAGTATCTATAGTTTATAAATTTTTCTTTAAATCTCCCCCTTCAAAAACCTCTTCCGCTTCCCCTCCTCAAACCTTTCAATAGCATATCTCAATGTTGTCCTCGGAATATCTGCATAATTTTTCTTTAAAAACTCTTCCAACACTTTCTCATCTTTTTTCCCAACTTCTCTAAGCATCCATCCAACAGCCTTGTGAATCAAGTCATGCGAATCACCTAATAAAATCTCTGAAATAGCAAGAGTATCTTCAAACTTATTCTGTCTAATAAACGCATATGTAGAAACAATCGCAATTCTTTTCTCCCACAAATTATCTGACCTTGCTAATCCATACAAAATATCTCTTTCTTTATCTAACAAATAATCCCCCAGAATCTTATCTGCAGAAACATCAACAAGGCCCCAGTTATTCCATTTTTTAGAATTCTTTAGATAAAAATCAACAACACTTTGTTTGTCTTTTTTGTATTTATTTGTTAAAATAACTAATGCAATAAATCTGTTGGCATGAATATTTTCTTCTATTAATTTATCAATCTCATCAAGGCTTATACAAGAATATTTCTTAGCAATATCTCTTTTTACAGACGTCTTAATCCCAAGAAAAATCTGCCCTTCTGCATAATCTCCTGGTCCTGTTTTAGAATATTTTGACTCACTTGTCCCTCTGTTTGGGTCTGTTAGGAATTCTATTTCTTTTTTTAGTTTATTTAGCATATTAATCCCTCAACACAAATCCTTAAATATTTATCCAATCTTATTAAAATATGTCAATAAAAGATAACCAATACGACGTGCACAAATGGATTTCGCAATTTAAAGTAGGATATTACAAACCCCTTGAGATTATGACCCAGATGATGGAAGAAGTCGGAGAACTTTCCCGTGAACTTAATAACCGATTTGGTCCGAGAATAAAAAAATCACCAGAAGACACAGCAGACATTGAAGGAGAAATCTGTGACATAATTTTCGCACTTATATGCTTAGCAAATTCTCAAAAAATTGATTTAGATGAAGCTTGGAAAAATCATATGGATAAATTAGACAATAGAGATAAAGATAGGTTTGAGAGGAAAGATTAATAAAAAAATAATCTCTCCCACTATATAAATATTTATAAATCTGTTATCTCCTAATAGTCTAATGGAAATCGAAGATTCAAATAGAAAAAATTGGATAATTCTCCCAAAGCAATTTACAAGAGGAGAATATAATGTACATGTTGATTCTGCAAGACTTGCTTATAGTCCTGCTGTCGAGAAGGTAGGAAAAGAATTAGGTTTAAATTTAAATCACACATCAACTGATTCTATGGGTAGAGAATTTATAGATAATATGAATTGGACTCAAGCCTTGAGAATTAATCAGGCTTTAGGATATCAAACTCTCGTTCTCTCAGAGTTTGTCGGTCTTGGAAAGCTACTCTATTCTGGGTCCAAAGGAGAAGTAGATGTCTATGATGCTAATCATAGGAGATTGTCACCAAAATTATGTAGAAATTATTTTAACGATATTTTTGAAGTAGGAAGCCCAAAAAGAGAAGAATGGATTGATGAGAGATTTACAGGAATTAATGAAGATATAACAAGACACTCTCGTCATGTTTTTAGTGAAAACGGAGATATGACCTCTTGCAATTCAGAAAGTTTAGATAGCGGGATTATTGACCAAGAAAAGTGTATGACTTTAGAAGGGTGGTTTGAAAGTAGTTCTCCTCAAGGATTCCCTCTTAAGGATGCAGAATCTGGAGAAGAGCTCGTATTTCTTAGTCCAAAAAATCACATGGACACCCAGCGTGTAGCCATGTTCCAAAATCTCCATGCTGTTAATCGCCTCTATTGTTCCGCTTTACCTGGTTTCGAAAGTGGAGTACGAGCTGCAAGGCAAATAAAATAAAATTAATCCCCTCCTCGCAAATCCCTAGAATGAATTCCTCCTGCAAATTCTTTTGACCTATAAAACTTAACACCTTTCAACTCTTTTCTTAAATTATCTATCACAGGACTTTCTTGATCATATCCTAAAGCAATCACATTAGGCTTAAGTGACTTCACAAACTCAGGGTTTTTTGCAAAGCATTCTCTAACAACAACCACTTCATTAACAATGTCAATCTTCCCAATATTATCTGCTCTCACACTTTGTTTATTCGCAGGAGCCCTTCCTTTATTTCTGCAAACAACTTCATCAGGAACAATCATCACAATCAATTCATCTCCTTGACTTTTAATATCTTTAAAAAATTCAATATGTCCGTCATGCAAAACATCAAATGTTCCGCAACATAGAACTCTGGTCATCTTACTTCTCCAACGACTTTCTTTGAGGCTGAGTCTTTGCTTTCATCTTTCCACCAGATTGATGCTTTAACTGTTTAGCCTGAGCTTTTTCCATTTGCCTTCCAGCCTCGACAACAGACGCTTGTTTTTCTTTTGTTTCTTCTGTTTTCTCATCGCTCTCTGCAGGTTTTTCAGTAACACCTTCCTTAGCTTTCTCAATCAAAGTTTTCTTCTTCTTAACAGCTTCCTCGCCAGCCTTCTCTTTTCTCTCTTCTCTCAATTTCTTAAACTTCAATTTATCTGGAAACTCAGCAAGTGTCACTCTAACAACATCTCCTTCCTTGATAGCCTTAACTTTAATCTTTGCAGGAGGTCTCTTGATTCCCCTAAACCAGACAAACTCATTCAAGTATTTATCAATTTTAATTTTACTCAAATCCCTATCATAAATTTTCATGTGCTTAACTAAAAACTCTTTTATAGTCTTAATAGCCTTTGGAGTTTTCTTATATCGCACAGCTTTCTTAACCTGTCTTCTAAGTGGAATTACATATTCTCTTTCCAACTTCTCTGTTTTTGTTTCTGTTTTTTTAACCATTTATCCAAAGTGACTCTTCCTCTGCTTACGAGGCTTGATGTGTAATTTAGTTCTTCTCCATGAACGTCTATTTTTTGTCATAGCAGACGGATGAACTCTTTTGCCTATCCCATATTTTTTCAAAACAGCCCAAACAGGCGCCCACTTTGTCTGTCTGCCTTTCTTTGCAAGTTTTGCTTTTTTCTGATTATTTTTTATTCCCATTTTAGCAAGGCATCCTCCATGCTATTCTGTTAACAGATCTTTTATCACTTCCAGATAAAGATAGTGTTTTATCCTTTAAATCATAAAATCCTGTAACTGAACCAGTGTTGAATGCAATGCTTTCTCTGTCCTGTTCTACATGAAACGCCCAAGGTTTATATCCTTTTGAAGCTAATGAAAAAAATCTCCTAATACTACCCCCATTCATAACTCTTTCCAAATATCTCCTTATCTTTCCTTCTTCATCTCTCCCCATAATTAAATGTTTTTTAATCATGTCTGTCATTGTATCCCCTCCATAAACTCCTTTCCTTTCTGGGTTAATTGCCTTCCAGGTTTCTTGCTTCTAACACCATGAATATCTTTAGCTATTTCAGTAAAACCTGCGGCATCAGCTTGCTGTAAAATCACACGAATTATTTTTCCACCTGCTCTTTTAAATTTCTCTGGCTTCATCCCTCTATTTTTCTTACTTCCATACTTTGTTCTTAACCTATTGACACCAACAATCTTTTTCTTATAAATTTGTCTTAATATGCTCGCAGCTCTTTTATACCAGAAATCTTCATCGTCAATCGGTCTTTCCTTCGCAGGACCAGACTTAACAAACTCAACCCACTCAGGCTTCTTAAATTCATCAACACTTTTCAAAGCCTCAGCTAATTTTAAGTTATATTCATGAGAGTCTAATTCAAATACTGGATTTATTTTATTTTCTGTCATCTTAGCTTGCTTTCGTTCGAAACTGAAATTTCTGACGACGGCCTGAGATTTTTCTCATGCCATACAGCAATAGAATAACTCATTGAGTTATTTAACTAAATATAGGGGAAGAGTTGGGTTTATAATATTTTCGGAAAGAAAATGTTATTGTAGTATACGAAAATTAGTTCGCCTAATGAATCCTGGCGAACTAATGGTTAAACTAAACAATCACCAGATTAAATGGGGAGTAAAAAAGATTATCTCTGGGAAATTAAGTTCCAAAGAAGTAGCAGAAATCTATGAAGTTACTCCAAGACATTTCCAAAACTTAGTTAAAAAATATAAAGAAACAGGACTTTACCCTGTCATGAAAAAAGAACGAAGACCCAGAACAGAACTCTCAGAAGAAGACAAAAAATTAATTGACGAGGCTGTTGAAGAAAGTTTGTTATGCGGAGCAGTAAAACTAAGATTGTACATTGATAAAAAATACAAAAAGAAATTACCTTATAACAAAATCCACAAACATCTTTTGAAAAAAGGAGTTTCACAAGAAGATAAAAAGAAAAAGAAGCAGAGAAAATATTGCAGGTATGAAAGGGAACATAGTTTTTCTCTAGTTCATTTGGACTATCATGATTCTAAATTTGCCGTCGGCAAATTTGTTTGTGGCGTCGAGGATGATGCATCCAGATTGATTTTATGTGGTGGAGAATTTGATAGCGAAGAAGCTATCCACGCTATCAAATTGATGAAGCAAGCAATTAAGATTGCTTATGAAAAATATTCATCTGTGATAAGAGAATGCAATACAGACAAGGGGACTCAGTTTTACAATTCAACTTTGAGTAAAAATGGGAAAAGAACTTTGGGAGAATTTGAATTGTGTTTGCAGAAAAATAAAATTAATCATATTCCGTCGAGGAGAAATCATCCTCAGACAAATGGAAAGAAGGAAAGATGGTTTAGAACTTATGAGGAAAACAGGCATAAGTTTAAATCTTTTGAAGAATTTGTGAAGTGGTATAATGATATGATTCATTTGGGATTGAGTAGAATGGAAGGTATAACTCCGAATGAAGCTGTTATGAATAAACTTCGACCTGAGTCAGTGCTCGGGTTGTTTTTGAGGTTAAATGATGGAAAATAAAAAACGAAATAATAACTGTATACTACAGAAAGAAAATGTTATAGTGAAAATCTTTGATTTATCTATAAAATGTATTATTGACTGATTATGTCTCTTCAAAAGTCTATATTAAAATTCTGTTTCAACTTGGGGATATTCATAAATATTTCCACAATAATTCTTAATTATAACTTTCCCATTTTTAATTGACTGAACATATTCAGGAATTAATGGAATTTTTCCTCCTCCGCCTGGCGCGTCAATAACATAATGCGGAACGCACAAACCAGATGTCCATCCACGAAGTGCAGAATAAATTTCTAATCCTTTTTCAACTTTTGTTCTAAAATGATTTGCCCCTTTCACAGGGTCGCATTGATAAATATAATATGGCTTTACTCTTATGCTCACAAGTTTCTGCATTAATTTTTTCATAATTTCTGCATCATCATTAACTCCTTTTAGTAAAACTGTTTGGCATCCAAGCGGAATTCCTGCGTCTGCTAGCATTCCACATGCCATCTTGCTTTCTTCAGTTATTTCATCAGGATGATTAAAATGGGTATTGATATAAAGAGGAGGATATTTTTTCAGCATCTTGCAAAGTTGAGGAGTTATCCTTTGGGGAAGAACACACGGGATTCTTGTTCCTATCCGAATTATTCCGTTTTCCCTTAAGGAGATTATAGAATGAACTCTTTGAATAATTTTCTCAAGAACTTCATCACAAAGCATTAACGGGTCTCCACCAGAGAGGATAACATCCCGTATCTCCACATGTATCTTGATGTAATTTATGGCTTTTGAAATTTCAGTCCACGTAGGGTTTTTGCTAGCATCCCCAACTTTTCTTTTTCTCGTGCAGAATCTACAGTACATCGCGCAGGTGTTTGAAATTCTAAAAAGAGCCCTGTCAGGATATCTATGTGTTATCAACGAAGGAACTCCTTGCCTAATTTGGTTTTCTGGCTCTTCGTGAAGCGGGTCTGCCTCTCCAAAAGAATCTTCAATTTCTTTTTTTGAAGGGATACATTGTTTGTAAATAGCGTCATCAAAATTTTTTATTAAAGAGAAATAATAAGGGTTTACTTTCATAGGATATATTCTGCAGACATTTTGAATTTCCTGTTCACTTGTTCCAAAATACCCAGAAATTCTTTTTGGCAAAATCGCACTTTTTCTAAGAAGTTCTCTCCAAATAATGTCTGGATCCGGAGGTTCTGCTTCTTCTTTTAGGATTTGGGAAGATTTTGTCATGTATAAAAAATATTGATATCCTACATGTATTTAAACTTTTCCTCAATAAAAAATATTTCTAAACCCACTATTAAAAAAATTCTATAATTATCTTTTTCATCTCCTAACCACAATAACAAACCCAATCACTCTTGCCCTATACTTCTCTCCTAATTTCTCAAGAATTTCATTTTTTATTTTCTTTAATTCTTCTCTATCTCGACAACAACTCTTTAAAACAGAAATACGAACATTCTTACATTTCTTAAAATGAGTTTTCAGCGTCTCAATAAAATTATCAGTCAGACCATTTTTACCTAATTGCAGTTGTGTTATTTTTCCCATTTTTCAATATCCTTTTTCTTGATTGTTTTAATTACTGATTTTTTAACTTTCCATGTTCCAACATCCATACCCTTATTCTTATTAACATCCTTGCCAGTGAATATATTAACCTTCACATCTTTTTTATTATCTCTCCAGTCCTGACTATAACGAGCGCAAATAGCCCCACTTGCAGTAACTGTTTCAGATGAGGGTTTTAATTCTTTGATAACACAAAAAGGACTTCCTGCCTCAACAGTATGAATTATTACATTCTCTTTTCCTTTGAATTGTTCTACGAGCTCATCATTCTGCTCAGCATTTTTGCCCAATAAAATTTCTTTTCCTTTTCTTGTTTTTAATTCTCTAAACTTCATACTTAAAAAACGAACATAAATTTTTTAAACCTATGTTTTATATAATTGAGATGGAAAATGAATTTGAAAAATTAAAACAAGAATTTGAAGAGCAGAATGGATGGGGATTATTGTCTTCAATAGACTTACATTTTTGTAATCATGATTTTATAATTGAAGAGGATAAACTCAAGGAATTTGCAATCTCTCTTTGTGAAAATATAAAAATGAAAAGATTTGGGGAGCCATCTGTAATTCGTTTTGGGGAAGGAGGTACAGCAGGGCTTTCTGTGATTCAGCTCATAGAAACCTCAAACATAATTGCCCATTTTGTAGATGACACAGACGCTGGTTTTCTGGATATTTTTTCATGTAAATTCTACAATCCAAAAGAAGTCGCAGAATTTGCAAAACAATTTTTCCAAGCAAAAGATTATAAATTAACTTATTTAATCAGAAAGTAGCCATTTATTAACTATCCTCAAACTTTTCTTTTGATTATCCCACTTCAACTTTTTAACTGCCTCCCTAAACCCCTCCCACTTATAATCCGAATGCTCATTATCTATTTTCACTTTTCTTTTATCAACCTCAACAGCATATAATGAAAAACTTTGTCCAATAAATTTCTCTCGTCCTTTATATGCTTTATCATATTTATATTTTCCAGAAAAGTCAAACTTCTTTATCTTCAAAACTTTCAAACCTGTTTCCTCTTTCAACTCTCTCTTCACAGTTCTTTTATTTGTTTCATAAATCCTCTTCCCTCCTTTTGGAAACTCCCAGCCAACCCAATGCAACTTCCTCTTCAAAATTAAATACTTAATTCCTTGTTTAGTCCTAGCATAGGTTACAATAAAAATCGCACGACGGTATGTTTTAGGTTTCATCTCACACTCCTCAATTCAATAATATCAAAATCTTTAAATTTTTTAATTTCACTCATTTTATCTGGATGTTTTTTCATAGCAGTATTAAAATGCTCAAATTTTTCTCTTAGCTCCACAAAACTTTTCGCTTTTTTCACATCAACAACTTTTAGTGCATCTCCCCAACCCGTCTTCAATAAATCTCCTTCATTATATTTATTAAACTCTTTACTACACCTAATTGTGAATATATTCTCCTTTTTATTAATTCGTTTTTTAATATCATCAATTTCATCTTCTGGAAAAGGAATTGGTTTCATTCCTCAACCTTCATAAGTTTAGTCACAATTAAAATTCCAATTACAGAAGCAATAGTAATAATTAAAGCACTAATTAATTTTCCCTGAACAGGACTCAATGAAGTAAGTTTATTCACATATTCAGTTATAACATCTCTCCAAACAAGAGCAATCAAAAAACCAAACGCTGCAACAATTGCAGTGTTTACAGCCTTCTTAATTTCTCTATTAAACTTTTTTGCGGATATTTTAAGTTTCTCTTTTTTAGTTAATTGTTTTTTCTTTTTCATTATTCTCTCTAAATAAGATAAATTTATAAATCTTTTATATTTAATACTCTATGGATGTAATTATAATTTATGGATTTATTTTGATTATGGTCGGATTCTTTGCAATGATATTTAATGAAGCTTCTAGTAGGTTAATTAGGATCTGGACGCCTTTTGGTTCATATAAAAGTAAAATTATCACTTATCTTTTTGGGATTGTTTTTATATTAGCTGGTTCTGTTTTATTAATCAAAACATTATTTTTTAGTTAATTGTTTTTTCTTTTTCATCTCAACACCACTGCCTCAAAGCCTCCTCTAACTCTACATGAGTTCTAGCATATTCTCTTAGACTCTTTTTTTTCATAACAGCGTCGACAGCCTGCCTCATTGCAATTGCACCTGCACGTGTTCCAAATTTATGCCCATGCACACCACCACCCGCCTGTATAACCAAATCCTTTCCCAAATGCTTTATTAAAAAAGGAATATGGCCTGGATGCAAACCTCCTGATGAAACTCCTAAAACAGGTTTAAGTTTAAGCCAGTTCTGCTCTAATCTTTTTTTAGTTGCTTTAACTTTCTTCTTTTCAATATCTTGTTTAATTGTAATTACATCTTGTATTTTGCCCTCGAGCTTTCCAATTCCAGTTCCAATATGAATCTGATCAACACCAATCAACCTTGCAAAGTCAGCAATGACAAGCATGCTTATTCCATGCTCTGGATTTCTGTCAAACGCAGCATGCATTGCCCGATGCGCATGCAAGACCAACTTAAAATTTGCCTCTCTCAAAGTCTGCAGCGCTCCCCAACCCGCAGTAATAATATCAACCATCACATACTTGCACCCCAGGTCCTGTGCCAACTGCGCCCTCTTAACCATCTCCTTTGTTTCAGCAGTTACATTAACTAAATATGCCTTTTTCTCACCAGTCTCTTCCTCTGCCTGATGCGTTTTTTCCAAAGTCCTTGCAAGCCTCTCTCTGAACTCATTAAATTTTTGCGAAGCAAGATTCTCATCATCCTTAACAATATCACAGCCCCCTACCCAAGATTCATAAGCAGACTCGGCATGGTCATGAGTATTCAACCCAAGTTTTGGTTTTATTATTGTTCCAACCAAAGGTCTTTTCTTAATTTTCATCATTTTCCTCACACCATCAATACCATACTTTGGACCAGCAAAACTTTTCAAAATAGATTTAGGAAAACTAACATCCTCCAACCTAATTGACTTAACAGCTTTCATCCCAAAAATATTCCCTGCAATTGATGATAATATATTCGGAACATTATCGCTCTCAAACAATTCACTATGATAAGCAATTTTTATCCAACCATCTTTATTAATTGAAAAAACCTTAGCACCAAGTTTCTTAACATAATCAAGTTCGTTTCCTGCAACATCTGTCCATGTTCCTGTTGACGATTCAAGTGCAACAGTATTCGCAGCTTTAAGAAGGGAAATTCTATTAGGCTTAATCTTAAACAAACAAACCAAATCATTCTTTGGTTTGTACTTCAAATCTATAAAATCAAAGTTTTGTTTTTGCATTTTAATCCTCCCAAGGAGATTCATATTTAATTCCTTTTCTAAATGATTCAGAAAACTTCTCCATGGCGTTAAGGTCTTGAGACCAATATGGATAAAACTTTTCCTTTAACCCTTCTTTAACAGTGGCTCTTTCCAAAAGTTTTATTCTTCTATATAATTCTTTTTTAGAGTAATTTTTTATAAGGTAGCAATCAAGAATTTTCCTCTTAAATTGCTTTGATGGTTTCCCCAATTTTTGAAAATAATAATATCTCCATTTATAATGAGGAATAAATTCATTGTTCTTCAAAAAATAATAATCCACAAAAGAGTTTAAAGATTCATTAATGAGCAGATGTGCATTTACTATGTCTCCTCTTTCTACAAACATTTCCGCAAGACTGATACACCAATATGTCTTAATCTTTAATTCATACCCTATTTTTTCCTTTTCACCATCATAAAATTTAACTTTTTTCCTAAAAAGGTTTGTTATTGCTTTATTTTTCTCAAATAAAATTTTAGAATGTTTGCAATCCCATCTTTTTTGCATGCTCCAATTTTCCCTGCCCTCCTCTTTTAGTTCTTTAATTGCAAAATCAAACCAAACACCATTAACATTAATGTCATTTTTTGGAGGGAGATTTTGTGCTTTTTTGCTTTTAACATAAAAATCAATATCTATCTCAGAATATTTATCCCCTGTTCCACGAGGGATACTCCCATTTAAAGTTATACCAATGATGTTTGGGTCTTTTTTAAAAGATTCAGTAAAAATCTTTATTATTTCCATATATTTTTTTCCTAGATTTTTTGCTTTCATTGATGATTCCTCGCGCAATTTTCTTTAATCAAATGAATATGTTTAATCGTTTCGTTTCTAAAATTCTTTAACCCTTCAACTTCTCTAGCAACATCATTCAATTTATTCATCTGCCATCCAAAAACATAACTCACTGCAAAAAGTGGATAATACTCTAATAACAATGGGGTGTTAATCACCCCTGCTACTTTTAAGACCCCCCAAACCACAATACTCACCAAAGCAACCCATGCAAGAATATCCCATATTGACAGCCTCTTTTTCATATACTTCTAAATCATTTCCCACTTAATAAATTTTCCTTTCTCCTAAAAACCAAATACCCACAAATAGCAAACAACATAAGGATAACAAAAAGAAAAGACGTTAAGAGAAATCCCTCATTATATCTTGTTATCTCTGTTGCTCTAACAGTGTTTCCAGAAACCCTTGAAACAAAACCATCAAAAAAACTTCCCATACCAAAGCCTGCCAAAGCAACTGAATATTTCTCTGCCTTGTAAAAAATAAAAACCAAAACAGCAATCAAGATAAACAATATCCCATAATGATAATGATGAAGATTCAACCCTGTCGCCCCTCGTAAAATAGAAATTTCTCCTTGCCTAAAAAAAACA
Organism: archaeon; assembly: GCA_043817815.1. Taxonomy (GTDB): domain Archaea; phylum Nanobdellota; class Nanobdellia; order Pacearchaeales; family GW2011-AR1; genus JBDRGM01. The sequence continues at coordinate 11,199 of JBDRGM010000006.1, read as the reverse complement.
ACAAGTCTCCAAAATACAAATGCAAAAATCATTGAAGCACAAAATATAATTAACTTCTTTTTATTATTCATTAAAGAATTTAACTAAACTAATTTATAAGAATTAATGTTGTGGGATATCTACTTCCTTACACTCTTCCCAAAACTCACAATTATTTCCATCATCAACAATATAAAGTTCATCTGTGAAATACCAAAACATCAAAGTCTTGTCTTCAGGTTTACATTCAACTAATGTTTCATAGTTACGCAAATTATGGCCGTGAAGCAACACATAATCTGCAGGTGTTTCATAAATATCATCACAAATACTATTTATAGGAATTATAGATTTAAGTGTAACCCAATGAATCTGTCCAGTCTTTACTTCAGGATAATTTTCTTCAATATATTCTACTACCTCACTTTGTATCGCACTAATCATAACTTCATGCAATATTCCTCTCTCATTACAATCTTGAACAACAAATTCTGCCAAAGCTATATCTCTCTCAACATCTCCACAACTTTTTATCTCAATATCTAAAGGAATCTTCCCTGCTAAAAGCTTCATAACATCTTCATACTTTGGAATCTCAAATTCAAATTTTGCATTCAACTCATCATAAGTCATCTCAGAGATATTAACAAATTTCTTAGGAATCCTAACAATATTATTCTTGTGAAACACAGCTATCTTATTATCTGCTGTATAAAAAATATCAAATTCTACAAACTTATATGTTGAATCAGCCAAAGCTTTTTCAAACGCTTCCATTGTGTTCTCCTCAAAATCAACAGACGCTCCTCTATGTGCACCCTGAATAACTTGAGCACCAACACTGTTTATTCCAGGAACCATTATCAGGCTAATAAGTAAGTAAATTGTGAACGGCAGTCTTACAAGTAATAAGACTTTAATCGTTTTCTTTTTGTCCACAGACCTGATTTTTTTCAGCTTATCAGCGACCTTCAACATGTGTTTTTTCATAGAAATAATAGGTGTCTTTTCTTTATAAAACTTCCTATTTGTACTTACTCAAGAATAGTCACATATTCTCACACCCTTAAGCATGCAGGCAAATCACCTGCTTCTCGATGATGTTTCACACACTGACAGCAAAAACCTTTCCTTTCGCAATGATAATCACATGGGCATACTTCTAAATTCTCGTCGGTGTTTGGGCAAGATTTAGTTGCCATTACTTATTACTCTTTTACAATTTTTACTTCCACAATTACATTTCATATTCAACCCAGGAACATTGTCTTTTGTATAATCTGTTGTTATCTCCTCGCCTTTCTTAATACCTTTAATAGCAACATCAGATTTGTTCATAGGATTGGTATTTGCTTCACAGGAATGATTCACAAATCTTGCAGGAGGCAAAAATAATAAATACTTTCCGTCTTCTTTTGAAGTGTAGTGTTTCTCTTTCTCTGGAAGATTTTCAAACTCCTCTTTTGTTAATTCCTTGAGGTTATATTTAATCACAACTTCGCCTTTTTTAAAATCCCTATTAGCAAAAGTTCCTTTTCCATGTATTTTAGAATTTTTGATAATCGCATCTTTCATCCTCTCTTAACCTCACTCCCTCTCTCACCATCTTCCACTAAAAATCCTTTCTTCTGAATCTCCTTCCTCAATTCATCAGCCTTATTCCAATCCTTTTCCTTCCTAGCCTTCTCTCTCTCATCAACCAACTTCTGAATTTCAGCAGGAATCTCAACATCCTCTTCTTTATCCAAATCCAATCCAAATACTTTATCAAATTCCAAAGCTAATTCATATTTCTCAGCATCATTCAATCTGTCATCTCTTAAAATCTCCCACAAATAAGAAAGCGCCCTAGGGGTATTCAAATCATCATTAAGAAATTCTGTAAATTGTTTTGTTGCCATTTCAACATTTTTTTTATTTGTTTTCTGAGAACTTTTTTTCAGATTTGAGACAATGTTTTTCATTCTCTCTAAAGATTTTTTTGCAGATTCTAAATGCTTCCAGGTAAAATTTAATTGTTTTCTGTAATGGGTTAATAGGCACAGATACCTAAATGACATTGGGGAAAATCCTTTTTTTTCTAAATCATCTAGCCTGTAAACATTACCTAGTGATTTTGACATTTTATCATCTTTAACTAAAAGCCACCTCATATGAAGCCAATATCTTACCCATGGTTTTTTTCCAGTTACAGCTTCTGACTGAGCAATTTCATTTGTATGATGAATAGGAATATGTTCTTCCCCTCCAGTATGAATATCAAATTGCTTTCCGAGATATTTCATTGACATTGCAGAACATTCAAGATGCCAACCAGGAAAACCATTTCCCCAAGGAGAATCCCACTGCATAATATGATTTGGCTGATTAGTAATCCATAAAGCAAAGTCAGATTTATTTCTCCTCTCAGGATCTTCCTTAACTCTCTTACCCCCTTCAAGTTCCTCAATATTTAGTTTACCAAACTTAGAATATTCCCCAAATCCAAACTTCTCCGTATCAAAAATCAAACCAACAGAAGTTTTGTAAGTATATCCTTTTTCCTCAAGCCTCTTAATCAACTCAATTTGTTCTTTAATATGTTCAGTTGCCTTTGGCCAAAAATCAGGTTCAATGATATTCAATTTTTTCAAATCCTCCTTAAACACTTTTGTATACTTATCAGCAATCTTTAACATAGAATTTTTATTTAACTCAAGACCTTCTCTCTTAATTGCTTTAACCATCTTGTCTTCACCCTCATCAGCATCAGAAGTCAAATGTCCAACATCAGTAACATTAATCACATGTTTAACCTTATAATCATTAAATAAAAGTGTCCTTATCAAAATATCTTCAAAAACATACCGCCTCATATTTCCAATATGTTGATACCAATAAACCGTAGGTCCACATCCATAAATCCCAACCTTCCCTTTTTTAATTGGTTTGAAAATTTCCTTCTTTCGGGTTAAAGTGTTATATAATTTTAGCATAAACAATTTAAAGAAAAGAGATTAATAAAACTTTTTACGCACTCTCAATTTCCAAATCAACAAAATTTGGAGTTCCATAAAGAGCTGTTCCTTCACGCATTGTTATGGAATATCTTATCTGGCATGGGGGAGTATCTGTAGGGATATTAAATCTTACAAAAATAGGATCTTCCATAGGAGTCCCAGGAGGGAGTTGAATATTACTTCCTCTTTGTCCTAGTGAAATCAAATTATCTGCATCTGAAAGTCTCATCCCACAACTTGTTTCTGTCGTAGATACATCATATAAAAACCTACCTTCTTGTTGATTAATGTTTCTTATTGAAAAACCAAATCCTAAACTATCATCTCCTTTCTTAATTGTAATCTTTCTTGTTGCAGGATAAACAATAAGTGTTTTTGTGTTGTCTTCTGAAAATAATTTATTAATCTCATTAGTTACTCCCTGATTTATTCCATCAATTGCCCGAGCTCCTCCTTCTCTTATCTGATTTAAAAAATAAATTCCTACAATCATAAAAGCTATAATCAGGACTATTGTAACTACAGTTCCCATACTCATTTCCATCGCCCCTTTCTTTTTGTTTGTCATCTTATGCTACTGGAAAACCAGCTTGTTCCATTAACGGTCTTAACACATAATAAAGTAAAATTATTATGATAATCGCGAGGATAAATCCAATTATATTCAATATCATTCCTGTCTTCGCCAACCTCATAGGACTTTTTTTCTGCTGAACCATACACAAGATAAATCCCACAACAGCTACAATAATTCCATTATTAGCAGCAAAGATTATACTAATAATACCAAGAATAAATCCTGCAATACCTAATCCTTCAGTACTATCTTTTAATTTAGATTTTTTCTCCTCTTTTTTTGCCATAATTAAACTAAATAAAACTTCTTTATAAAAGTTTTGAATGGGACGACGGGGAGTCGAACCCCGCACACCATGAGCTTCAGTCATGTGCTCTCCCGCTGAGCTACCGTCCCATGATTAGAAAAAGAGTATGGAGTTTTTTAAATGTTTAGAATTAAAATATGCAAAGCAAAGACGCCAGCTTACTAGAACATTCTATGTATTTGTGTTGAGAAAAATTGAATATGATTTGCTTGCACCCTTTAGGGTGTGAAATTACAAGCTAACGCTTGTAATGTGAATAAATAAAAATAAGTTAATAATAAAAAATTAATCCATTTCCAATAAAAAATAGTACATTTTTCTCCTATCTAAAACATCACCTGGTTCTCCATTATATCCATATTCTGTAGGAACCAAACCAATCACACTTGATGATTCTGAATCATCAACAAAATCGTAATGTTCCTTTAATGCGTCTGTTATCGAAGATATAATCTCCCGTCTTCTCGAAATTTCTCCTTTTCCATGCACAGAAGTTTCATTTAATCTTTGGATATATTCTGCTACATCTTTTGGGTTTTCTTTTAAAGATTTTTGAATAAGATCTTTTGTTTTCATTTTTGTTTTTTACCTCCTTACATCTCTTTAACTAATGTAAGTATGATATATCAAGAAATCAAAACTATATAAACCTTTCTATCTGTTACTACTTTCTAATAACTTCAATATGTCCCCTTATTAAAATTAGAGACAGTCACTATAAAAAATGTAAGTCAGGAAAATAGGCCCGAGTTGTTTCACGAGAGAGTCCGTTAATCCAGTGACGAGTGAGGCAACGAGTTGATTCTGTAAGAATCTGGTGTAAGTCAGGAATAGGCCAGATTCTGTCTTTCCCCGTGATGCCCTTAGTAAACATTTCTTACAGAAATGTTTCGGGGTACACCCTTGGGTGTCGGACGGAAAGTGTTAACATTTAACTAAGCGGCTCTAAGCCTTGCACCAGTTAGGATGTTCGTTTCATCAAATCCTTTGCTTCAAAGTTCCACGCAAATTTCATAACTCAGCAAAGACTGTGGCGTTTCTGTAACAGGGCCATGCCTCACAACATCTAAGTTTTCACTTAGTAACTTTTCACGGTGTCCGGACCTTCCGCAGAATTCAATGTTGTTATTCTCAACATTTGCCTAATTAAAGACTGAATCCCGAAGTTAACTACCTGACTTACAAAACTATACAAATAAGTGACTTTTTAAAGTTTATCATCTTTACAACCACATGGTGATAAAACATATTTTCTCAGGCTTTGCTGTAAAAGTAATTGCGGGTTTTGACGACACAATGACTCATATTCCCATTATTGGAAATATGACAAGAACACAAACAGGGCGGATTGCTTTTGCAATAGGTATGTTTTTTGCAATAGCTTCAGCAATAACAATATCGTATGTATTTGGCTCAACTATAAAGGGAATCCCTTATGCAAGATATATTTCAGCAACTCTCATTTTTCTCTTAGCAATGTCTATTTATTTTCAAATCTTCATAACAAAGCCAAAAGAATTAATCAAAGAAGACTTGAAAAAAATAAAATCCATTTCAACAAAAAGGTTCCTCAAATTAGTGGGTATTGGTTTTGTAGCAGCAATAGCAACAATTATCGACGACACAATAGCTTATTCTGGATTATTTTTAGGCACAGCAATAGAATCTGTTTATGTAGTGATTGGAATATTTTTCGCAACAATCATACAACTCACAGTAGTAGTAAAATTCGCAAACACATTCAATAAAATTCCTTACAAAAGACAAATAACTTCTGTTGGTTTAGTAATTCTTAGTATATTAGTTTTATTTGGAATTTTGTAAAATTTTAAAAACTCCAAACAATTAAATTTATCAAGAGGTAAAAATGAAATTCTGGATACAAAAAGCAATTCATCGTCCTGGAAAGTTACACAAAGAGTTAGGAATTTCTAAAGGAGAAAAAATTCCAATAAAACTTCTAAACGCAATTATAAAAGCAAAAGCAGGACAGACAATTAAAAATCCAACAAAAAAAGGCAAAAAGAAAATTCTGGTAACACGTGGTCTTGAAAGAAGAGCAATACTTGCAAAGAACTTGAAATCTATTAAGAAGTGAAATTTCTATTGATGTCATAGAAAACATTAAATAACCTTTCTACTTAAAATATTTATGGAAGTAAATTTAGGGGACAAACCAACAATCTTCGCGCATGACGTAGCAATTTCAACTTTATTCAAAGTAGAAAAAACCAAAACAGACAAAATAAAAAAAGAGGCCTGCACAGAACTCATCTTCATCGACGCAATAACAAAAAAAGCAGTAGCACGAATCAACCTCCCGCACAGTACACTAAAAGCCCTTCCAAAATTAATTGATGACAATTTAAATAAAATTAAACAAGAACTAAAGAACAAAGAAATTCCTAAAGCCAAAGTAGAAACAAAAAGTACAAGTGCTTCTTATCTAAGCTGAATAGAAATATAATCAAGGACTTGGAATTCACAGATTTTTGAACAAACAAGTTCAGCCATCATGGCGTGATGTCCAAAGCCCCTGATTAATGGTGTTCGAGGTTAAAAAATTTTATAAATATCACGCAGTTTTATTAACTATTCAAAAGAAAATTTCTTTATAAACCGTCAGAAGTAAGGATATATAGTGCTACTATACTCGAGATACATAAACATTTAAATAAGGAAAAGCAACTGAAATTTTATGTATGAATTGATTATCCAAAACAAAGAATTACTAAAGGTGTTTTATGCTCTAGCCGTTTTGATTGTATGCACTGTAATTGTAATAAAAACAGACAGCCTTTTCAGACTTAGCCTTCATCAAGGAATAAGGTACTTTCGAAATGCCTTTCTTTTTTACGGAATTGGTTTCTTAATTCGATATGGTTCAGGAGTTATTCCTTTCTCTGTTGTAAATTTATTTTTTGAATTCTTCTTAATTATGGCAGGATTCTTTTTGTTATACAGTTTGCTATGGAAAAAAATTGAGGGTTCTGACAAACCAAGCCACAGTTCTTTAGTAAATCCAAAAATCTTATTATTCTACCTAATGGCTTTCGTGATAGCTTTCTTAGACCATCTGTGGTCAAGTCACAATCTCTTGTTTTTCTCGCAAATTTTTCTTTTCATTATTGCAAGTGGGATAAGCTATTCAAATTACAGAAGAAACAATCAAAAAGGAAAATTCCTCAAATTCTATTTTGTAGCAATGGTCTTAAGTCTAATCGCCTGGGCATTAAATTTTATCGCAGCCCTAACATTTGAATGGAATCCAGTTATATTAATCAGCGTCTATGCATTAAACATAGTAATCTTTCTATTATTCCTTTATGGAGTAATTAAAGTAACAAAAACATAAAATGGCAAGAAAACGAGAAAGGCTAGAGGTCATCAGAGATATATTAAAATCAATAATGCAGAATCGTCAGATAAAACCAACTAGGTTGTTATATTCTTCCAATCTTTCGCCTCAGATGTTTAAGGAATATATTAATGAACTTATTAGTAAAAAATTTATCACACTTGAAGTTGACAAAAAAGAAAAAAAGTTTTTCTCACTCACAAAAAAAGGTCAGGATTTCTTGCAGGAATATAGAATGATTGAAAACTTCGTTGAGAACTTTGGGTTGTAAAATAATAAATTATTTATGCTCCTACCACCTTCTTTTTATCAATACCATTTCAACTATCACTGCAAATATTAATGCAGTTATTGAAATATTAATATCTCCTGCGTTAAAACATTCAGAATTTAATGACTTTATTCCTATAAAAACTATAACTGCAAAATTTAATAACAAAGGAAGGATTTGAAGCATTTTATATTATATCAAATGCCCTCATCAATAAAGCAAGAATTATAATTATCCCAATTATCCATAATATTTTATCCAAATTTTTTTGAATGAAATTTTTCTTAACCATTCTATTTTTTTACTCTGTTACAATCAATCAAAAAGAAGTTAATAAATATTTTCATTTCCTTAAATTTTAAAAACAACTATCTATTAATCTTTTTATGAAACCAAATTACAAAGTAGTAATCTATTCAATAATCGCTTTAGGCTTTCTTGCCTTAACTTTTTTAATTGACTGGTTATTTATCCTAGGAGCAGTTATACTAATGATTCTTAATCAGAGGGAGTTGATGAGGAAGAAAAAATGAACCATCCACTAAATATTCGGACACATCATTTATTATGCATCCCACGATTTTATAGAGGAGGGTATGACAAAGAATTTGAAGACAATATGAAGAAGATTTGTATACAAATTAGAAAAGATCCAAATACAAAGATAAAAGTGATTGTCGGAAAACCTGACAATCTCTGTGAAAAATGCCCGTATCTTTTTGAAGGTAGATGTGTTCAATCTCCAAAGATAGGCAAATGGGTTACTCTCATTGACAAGAGAGTTTGCAAATATTTAAATTTAAAACCAAATTCAGTTCACAAAGCAGAAGATATTTTTAATTTATCTATTGATAAAGTTAATTCAAAAACAATAAAAAGAGTTTGTAAGGATTGTATTTTCTTAGATAATTGCATAAAGGTTGGAATGAATAAGTCTTTTCAAAGAGAATTAATAAAGAAGAAAAAAGAAAAATAAAAAATTAAAAAAATAATTCTTTTATTCCCCACGCTAGCAGAATAATCCACAGCAAGGTGTAAAACCAGAATCGTTTCCAAAGATTACCTTTTTTGATTACTGACTGATATTTTTTCACAAGTTCATCTGCTTCATCTGCAAGCCCAATCATAAGCATAAGTGCTACAAATGCTGTCACTGCCAAAATCTGGATTATTGTAATTCCACTAACATAGTATAAGTAGTAAAACACTATTCCTGCTAAAATCAAGCCAACAACCTTAGCAATGCCTGGCTTAGCATAAAGACTCCTCGCAAAATTCATCCACGCAACAGGCTTCACTAACAAGACAAACATCTTTATTGCAGAAACAATAATCACTATCAGAGCAATCCATTCAACTGATGTAAATTCCATAACATTCAACCTCCTTTTATGTAAAACTAAATAAACAATAATTTATAAAACTTTCTTAGATAAAATTTAAAAACGCAAATCTCTTAATCTCCTCATGAACAAGCCCATAGTAATATTTATAACAGCAATAGTTTTAGGAGTTTTAATATTTGTAGGATTTAATATGACAGGAAACATGACAGGAAGCACAATAAATGGGGGGGATGGAACAAAAGTAAAACTAGAGACAAATCATGGAGACATAGTTATAGAACTTTACAAAGAGATGCCCATAACAGCAGATAATTTTAAAAAACTCGTTAGCGAAGGATTTTACAATGGTGTTATTTTTCACAGAATCATCGACGGATTTATGCTTCAGGGAGGAGACCCAACAGGGACAGGAATGGGCGGACCAGGATATGACATAAAAGACGAATTCACAAAAACAGATTTAGACAAAAACAACAGAGGAACAATTTCAATGGCAAACGCAGGACCTAACACAGGCGGTTCCCAATTTTTCATAAATCTCGTTGACAACAACTTCCTCGACGGCAGACATCCTGTTTTTGGAAAAGTAATAGAAGGAATGGATGTCGTTGATAAAATTGCAAAAGTACAAACAAACTCTCAAGACAAACCTCTTGAAGATGTTGTGATTGTTAAAGCGAGTGTTATTTGATTGCTTTTGCACAGCAAAGACGCCTGCTTACTAGAACATTCTATGGGGGTGTTAAGAAAAATTGAATATGAAATTGCGCGAAACAAGTTCGCGGATTGATGAGAAGTTGATAAAAAATAAAAATTATTCATAAATAATTTCATGGTCTGGGAGATTTCTATCTACAAATCTCTCTACTATTTGAGAAATACTTGATGGTTCATATTTGCCAAATGTACTGCTTTTACCATAAAATCTAATCTTATCTTCTGTTATTTCTAATTCTCCTCCGTTGGTTATTATGAAACGATTACCTTCTTCCAAACAATCTTTGTGTCTTTTTTGAAAAATTTTCTTAAGGATTGGATGCGAGGTAATTTTATGACCAGAAAATACATAATCTGGTTTGTGTAATTTTTCTCTTTGTTCTTTAGGAGAATCTATTGAAATTGGTCCTTCAGAGGGTATAATTGCAATAAAGTATCCTCTAAAAGGAAAGGCATCTTTACCCAATTCAAATTTTTCTATTCCCGAATTTCCCCTCTTCACTAATTGTAATCCAGGTATCTTATCTAAATTTTTCATACCTCTCCTCTAATGTTTATCTTTTTAAACTTTATGATACTCAAATTTTTCTCCTACCAACCGCGTTGTAAATAATAATTATAATCACCCCACACTCAGTGTTTCTTATTAATTGTTCCCAATCAATCGTGAATGTAATGAGTCATTTTAATAAATAAATGTCCCAACTACAATAGTAAAAAACAAAAAATTAAAAAATAAAATTGTTTAGAATCTAGTTAATATCTTCTATCTCTGCTGTTAAAATCTCTTCGTGGCGGTCTTGGTCTATCTGGATCCATTGGTTTTGCTTCATTCACTTTCAATTGTCTTCCGTCAACTTCCTTATCATTCATTTCTGCAATTGCTTTCTTCGCAGATTCGTCATCTTTCAAAGTTACAAATCCAAATCCTTTTGACCTTCCATTAAACTTGTTCATGATAACTGTTGCTTCCTCAACTTCACCATACGATGAAAAAAGCTCTTTCAACTTGTTGTTATCAACACCAAAAGGCAAATTACCTACATATATCTTCATTTTGCTTGTCCTCCTTACATCTATTGTCCTAGAATCAGTCAAAACTTGTTTTCCCTATCCTAAGTAATAATAAGTTATGTTAGGTGTTTTTAAACTTTCTGGTGGTCGTTTACCTCCTTAGTAATACCAGAATCCGCTAATTCTTAACAATTCATAAGTACCAGAATCCCTCTTCGTTTAATTTGTTCATAATTTTTTTAAAAGTTACTCACAATTTAATTCTCAAGAAACTAAAGTAAAGCTTTTAGTAGTTGTCTGCTGAAATTCTCGCCGAAGCTCGAATCTTACACAGCAACTCTATCAACGTCGTCTTCTTCGACGGCTTTAATTGTCTCGTTTTGCGGATGGCTTCGAGCTTAGATGCATTCAGCTCTTATCCATTCAGTGCATAGCTATGCAGCCTGCCAAATGACAACTGCTCACCAGAGGCACCCAAGTTCCGTTCCTCTCGTACTAGAAACTCGTTCCACTCAGACAATAACACACCTAGTAGATATCATACAAACTGTCTCGCGACGTTCTTAACCCAGCTAACGATCCCTTTTAATGCGTGAACTCCGACACCCTTGCACGCTTCTGCACGCGCAGG
>JBDRGM010000005.1:0-6750 GCA_043817815.1 archaeon | reverse complement strand
GCCGAAATTTTTCTAAAATTAAATTTCATATTTTTTATTTTTAACCTCCTTTCACCTGTATAAGATGAGTTGTCTATGACAACATTACTCAATTCAATAGTATAGGGTAAACTATTTTCTTGAGTGAGTATGATCCCCTATCAGAACGCCTAAGGCGTAATATCTAAACTATTATTTAGATAATCTTCAAAATTCAATTTTCTTTAAAAAGCTTGTCCTACAATTTCATCTAATCCTTTTCAAAACCCTTGTTTTTAATGGTTTTAGTTATAAATGTTATGATGTCACTTAACTATTAATACAATCCCTTATTTTTCAATAAAACAAACATTTATTAATATAGGGTAATTAACATTAATATATATTATAAAAAAACATATAACTATAAAATACATGTTAAATATATCTTCACTAAAAAGATAGATATCAAATGCCAAAGATAAAAACACGAGAGATAACAATAAAAGAATCAAAGGGGGCGTTTTCATTATTCAAAAAATCTGGGACATCAAAAAAAGATTATGATTTTTCAGGGGTTTTAGCTTTAAGGCAACTTTTGAGTAACGAGAAAGCCAGAATATTACACGAAATTAAAACTCAAAAACCTAAATCTATTTATGACTTAGCTAAGAAATTAGGGAGAGGATTTAAATCCGTAAATGATGATATCAAACTTTTAGAAAGATTTGGGTTCATAGAATTAATAGAAGAAAAAACTAAAAACAGAATAAGGCACAGACCAGAAATAGTAATAGACACAATTACGATTCATTTGAAAGTATAAATTTTTCTCTTAATAATAAACTGTAAAATATATCTCGTAATCTTCACCTAAGGGAGTAAAAGGTTGCGAAACACCTTTAGAATTTTTTGTACTATTCCCTTTTCCAATTAAAGGAATTACTCCTATCCCGTCTTCCAAAACTATTTCTAATTTATACCCTTGGATTGGTCTATCTCCTTCAACTTTCCAACTTTCTTTAATTATTTCTGTCAATGTAGAATTCAAAACATTACAACTCTCTCTACCATCTAAACATTCTTTTTCGTCGATACATTCAGAAATTAAATCTTGAACTGAAAGGGAAGGTTTTCTATAACTTCCACAATCAGTGTTGTATTGTAAAAATGCTTGAATAAAACTTTCAACTTCATAACTCTCAACTATTTCTTTTTGAGAATTTCTCAAAGAAAACCCAAGAAAAATCAATCCTATCACTGCAACTAAAACTATAATTAAGGCAAACCCAACCATCTCCTCTTGCGAGCGTTTTGACCTTGGACAAATTTTTTCCCTAAATCCCAATGTCAAGGCGCGAGTTGCTTTCTTTTTACCCATCTATTTCACCCCAATCCTTGTAACTTACCATTATCTTCGCCAACTCACATTTGTCATAAACTTCTCCGTCAACCAAATCTTTCCTACACAACGAAACAAAATTCGAATGTTCAACATTGATTATATTTGATTGCAAATTTATCAAATTACAATAAGGGTATATTGATTGAGTGCATACGACATTTCCTTCAGGGTAAATTTTTCTTATTTCAATATTTGTCTCTCTCCCCCAAAAATTATCATATTTTTCAATATTATTTTTTAACATCATAATCTTATCTGCATCAATACAATTTGTCCTACTTTTTCCAAATGCACTTCCACATGAAAATTCCGGAGAGTTTGCAATTTTTGAAACAAGAAGCATGGCATTTTTCTCTTCAAGTTCAGTAGCTGAATCTTTTAATCCTGAAAATTTCAAAGCCAAAATAAACATTCCAACTAAAACAAAAAACAAAGTTACAGCAAGCAACATAAATACCATTTGTTGTATTTTCAATTGGGCTTTTTTATTTATTTTAACTACCATAACCTACACTCTCCATTTCTTCCATTTTCATAATCAACTTCTTCTGCAATACTACTAACTAAATTAAGATTTGCAGAACTGCTCAAACTTTTCGCAGCATTTTCTAATCCAACTAAATCCAAATTAGAATTACAATCATATTTTCCCGCAATAAAATCTGATTTGTCTTTATACAACAAGGCAAGATTTTCAACTCTCTGCATCAATCTCTTAATTTGACATTCATAAGTTCTGCTATCTGAAAAAATCGTCGCATACATCAAAGCGTCATTGCTAAAATACATTTTGCTTTCATCTTTTCTCACATACTTCGCATTATAATTAACCTCAATCTCACAAGAGCCACTAAAACAAACTTCAATCGAATCTAACTTACAATTTTCTGTAACAAAATTTTTCTGGTTCAAAAATTCTATTTCTTTTTTAATATCTTCTGGAGCATTTTTGAAACAATACTCTTTTTCAGAAGAAGTCATATAAATTAAATCCGCAACTTTAAACCCAAATTCAAATGGCTTTGCAAAAATATAAAATGTCTTTGCTTCAGGATTTTCAGAGAAAATATATTTGTTCGGGAACTTAACTTCAGTTTTTGTGTCAGTCCATTTACCAAAACTTTTTTGTGATAGGTTTATAATTTGCTTTCCAAAATTATTATCTTCTTCGCACCTTGTGCTAATCCTTGTTTCAACAGGCATAGTTATCGATGTAGATTTTGCACTTTCAAATCCCATTTCAATTGGGTTCAACAAAACTCCAATCTCTTTTCCAGATTTTAAATCCTGTGCAACTTGCTCTGTGCCGATTAATTTTGAAGTCATAAATATCGCAAGAAACAAAATAAACCCTCCAGCAATAATTGCAAAAAGCCAAGTAAAAGATATTTGCAATGCCCCTTTCGTTCTACCACGCTTGGGAGGACGAGTGGGATAAAAAATTCCTAATTTTTTATCTCTCTTTTTCATAAAAAAATAAGAAGATTAATACTTATAAATTTAATTAACAATTCTCAAAAACTCAATACCCTACAAAACCTAAATAATTCTTCTTCTCTCCACAATCTCCAAAAGAAACACACATTTCATTCTGACTTGCTTTCCAAGCTTCTTCATTTTCACATTCACAATTCTCAACACATTTTTCACCACCAATTATTTTCTTTTCATATTTAATAACACAAGTTTTTGTAGCTAAAGAACATAATTCTTCTGCTTCACTTTCTTCTTCCCAAAAATTAAAACCAGGAGCATTCAAAGGAACACATCCAATAGTTGAATTGCCCACTTTGTTTCCTCCTGCAATCCATTTACAATCTCTTTTATCAATGTTCTCGCAATCTTTCTTTTCTGTTTGAGAAAAACAATCCTGCCACATATTCACTCTACACGCCGCTGTTTTGAATCCATTAATATCTGATTGAATACAATTCTCCTGCCTAAAATCTGCACATGGTTCCACACTAACTTCCCCATTATAACAAACTAATCTAAAAGACCTGCTTCCAGGCAAACTCTTGTCAACACCGTTGCTGTTCGCACACCATGTTTCTCCATGCTTGTAAATTTCCCCATCATACTTGCAACTTAAATCCTTGCAAATATTATCTCCATAAGTTGCTTTCTTGTTTGCTATTTTATAATCTTTACAAGTGCTTCCCAAATAATAATCACAATTCCCGCAACCAACTGAGTTTGCGTTTGAAGAGCCAAAACCACAACTTTCCCCCTTCTCATAAATATTTGTCCAGTATTCTTTATTATTTACTTTTGAAGAATCATATATATTTGCTAAGTTCCCGCAAGTATCAACAAAATAAACTTCATCTCTTCCTTCAACACAAGTTGTTTTTTGAGAAGCCCCGCAATTAGTTCCCAATGTTTCAGCAGAACACAAAAAACCCTCGTGGAATTCAGTTTCATTTCCAACACTTAGTTCTGAACATTCTTTTTTAGTTAGAAATTGACAAGTCTTTGAATAATCTTCTTCATAAACACAAGCCCCTTTTGCATCAGACATTGCCGACGCTATACAAGTTAATTCACTTGTCAAGTCTGTTCTAAAATTAGTTTCCAATCCATACAATGCAGACAACTTTTTGCACCTTGTCTGCGTTACAAACGCTGCTTGGTCTCCAATCAAACAACACGCCAATTCACATTGAGGAATACTGCAATCTGCACTTCCATCCCAAACCCCTCCATTATCATTACAAACTTTCTGAGGAGTATTCTCCATGCAAGTTCCCTCTTGACTATCATAACAACAACCTAACTTACAATACGAAGTCGACTCGCACGAACTCGGAACACTCTTACATTTTTCACCTGCACAACTATTGTCTGTTTTACAATTTGCTTGAGGCGAGTTCTGACACCACGCACCGCCGACAGTTTTCTCACAACAATATGAAACTTCTCCGACAGAAGAAGCAATTCCAATTAAGGAAATACATAACATCAAGATAATTATTTTTTTCATTTAAACACCATATCCCGGAGGCCATGCAACACTCCTCGACGCAAACTGAAATTTATTTCCATTGTTCCTATCTGTCAAAATATAAATTGTCGAACCATCTGTTTGCTTTTTCTTTTCAACTTTCAAGTCCCGATAATAATTCATATAATTTGTTGTCTCTGCATCTCCGAGATTTGTCTCCCATTTTAATATACTATTTGTTACACTCATCAATTCATAAATATTATTGTTCACAATCACATCAAACGAATCATATTTTTCTGTTCCCTCTTTTGTTAAAACAAGCGAACGATTAAATGTAGCAATAACTCTCTTCGGAAGTAATTCAATTTCCATTTCTCCACTTCCCAACTCAACACCATAATTTTTTCCAAGATAATTTTCCTCTAAATTATTAAAACATTCTGCAACCCTAACTTTAATCCCCTCTTTAATCTCTTCTTCAATGTGCCTCTTTAACATTGGCTGTTGCACAACACAAGTCTTGTAATATTCTTCAGTATAACACAGATATTCAACTTTTTCTCCGTCATACAAAATATAATGTCCTGGCTCTAAACTTCCTCCCTGCAAAGACAACATATCCAAATTATTTTCAATTTCTTTTTCAACACATTCTTGGATAAATGCTGAAGGATTTGTTTCTTCAAACCCAAGAGTTGTTTTAATCTGCGGATAAAATAAATACACCAAAACTCCCATCGCAACAATCACTATTCCAATTATAATAAAAATAGTCACTTGTCCCCTTTTATTATCCCTCCTCTTCATATTTATTTTACGATAACCTTATTTATAAATTTATTTTAATTGTTAACTCGGCTCAGCCTTTATTGCACAAGTTGGATTTTCATTATTCCAAATATCCTTGCATTTTATATAATATGTTTGCCCCACAATCCAATTCGCAGAATGCTCTGTTGAAAATATAGAACTCATAGAATTTGCCGTCCCGAGATTAAAATCACAAGTAGTTAAATTATAATAACACTTTGCATCTTCATTGGTGATTAATTTTAAATTTCCCCCTTCATAAAAAACCCTCACTGCAATTGGAGGTGTTGAATCAACATCTATATTAAACACAGAATTTTTTTCAGCAACATTTCCTGCAGTGTCCTCGCATTTTATTGGAATATTAAAATTCCCGTGCATTAAACTAAGTCCAGGTTGGGTGTGCGTGCTTGAAAAAGTATTCAAAAACTGGACAAAGTTTCCTCCCCATTTATAAGAACATTCTGACTTTCCATTCTCAACACCACCAGAGGTTTTAACTTCCAGTTCAACAGAAACCGGTTCAAACCCAAACTCCAAAGTCCCTTGCGGAGTAACTGAATCAATCTTTAATTCATTCTCAGTTACCTTCAAAACATAAACAAAATCCTCAACATTAATATTCCTCGCTCCATATTTTGTAACATTATCTGCAGTCAAAACCCACGGCTTGTCCTTGCACTTAACATGAAAATTGTTTGTGTCATTACTAACACTTAAAGTTGTGTTACACAGCCAACCCTGTGCTTCTACTTCTTCCAGATTTGTTTTGCATTGCATTGAATTAGCCATAGCGTCGTAAGTTTTTCCTGCAACAACATCGTACTTACATTCTGCTGGCTCGTTTATCCACATCTTCATATCTTTCTGCGTTGTTCCGTATTTTAAGAAAGCTCCATTCGCAGGGTTGGTAGTAGTCAATCCATGCGCAACTGCAGTTGTATCTGGTCCTGAATTAACGCAGAAGTTCACAACATATTCATCTATGTTGAAGTTGCCGTGGTAGTCTTGGCACCGAACATACATATTTGTATTTCCAAACATCTCTTTCAAATCCCCACTAACATTGTAAACACTCAAACTATCTATGCTCGGCATTGAAAATCCAAAAGTATGATTGTCTCCGAATGTTGTTTGCTCAAGAGGATATTCATTCATCTCATCAAATGTGCTTGTCTTTGCAAAACTATATTTGCATTGAGCAAACTCATCTGTCTCCAAAGTGAAAATAACTGGTGTAAATTCCTGAACACATCCTCCATTATTTTTTCGTATTTCTATTCTCTTTGTCTGCTCATTCAAAAACTTATAACCAGAAGTTAAAACATATCCTTTAGAAATCACAGGCGGATTGGATTCATATTTTATACTCTGACAAACAGGATTTTCTTCGTCGCTGTTCAACAATTTGCACGCCTGCCCAAGAGAACTGCACCGATATTCTGTGCAGGGTTTCGACGCGTCGTCATTACACTTTGAACAATCACTCCCTCCAACAGGTGCTTGCCAAGGCATGCATGTAAACTCAACATTAACTTGCTTTGTTTTTCCCCAGCCAATAACTACAATATATATCATTATTGCAATAGCTACCCCTAATGTTACAAGCCCCCCTGTTCCAATTACTCCA
>JBDRGM010000004.1:0-36391 GCA_043817815.1 archaeon | reverse complement strand
CAGAAGGAATCACCCCAAATGAAGCAATTTGGAATAGACTTAGGAAAGGTTCCATTCTTGGAGTATTTTTGAGGGGGTTTGAATAATTATGAAGGGTAAAAGTAAGGGAAAAGAAAAGCGAATAAATAACCGGATACTACATCATTCAATTTCTTGAAAAAAGGTTATGTTAAGGCATTCTAAATCATGTCTAACACTGAGAACTCCTTCCTCATTAGGTATCTGAACATACATCAAAAATTCTGGGGTTTTCTCAAATACTGTTGGACTATATTTTTTAAAAAAATTTTTATAAATTTTTAGCATCCCCCTAGAAGCTTCCTTAGGATTAAAATCTAAATGAAGTTCATACAATCCAACCATTGTATTAATTGGATAATAAGCTTATTAAATATTCTCCCAAACCGAATAGTTTTTAAACAAAAAACTTAATATTTATTTATGAATAAAGGAAGAAAAATCTCCGGAGGCAAATATAATAAAAACCGAAAGAAAAAATCCTATGAAATAGCTGGGCAAAAAAGAGTTGTAAAAATAGGTGATGAAAAAAGAAAAATTCAAAGAACACGAGGAGGAAATAAAAAAACTCTCTTACTAAAAGCAAAATTCATCAATGTTGAAAACAAAAAAGTTGAAATAAAAAATGTCATTGAAACACCCTCGAACAGATTCTTAGCAAGACAAAATATCTTGACAAAAGGAACAATTGTTGAAACAGAATTGGGAAAAATCAGAATAACAAACCGCCCAACTCAAGAAGGGCTTGTTAATGGGGTTTTAATGGGATAATTCTCCTACAAACTTTCACCATTACTTCATAACAATAAAAAAGAAAACATTTATAAAAGAAAGCTACTTATTTTATAAAGCTTACGGTTATCTCAAAATGGCTTTTATAAAAAAATGTCCCGAATGTGGAAGCATACATCTTAATTACGATCCCCACCTTGGTGAAGTTATCTGTAATGATTGTGGACTTGTTGTTGAAGAAAAAATGGTAGATACTGGAATAGATTTACAAGGAAAATTTGACAAAAGTGAAAAAAAAGGAAGAAGCGGTGCTCCAATAAGTATGCAAAAGTTTGACAAAGGTCTTACAACAAATGTTGGAGAAATTTCAGACATCTACAAATTAGAACCAGGACAAACAAGAAAATTCTTAAGATTAAAAAAATGGCAGGAAAGAGTTTCAACAAGTATTGAAAGGAATCTAAGATTAGCAATGGCAGAATTAAGGGTTATTGCTTCTTACCTAAATCTTCCAAATGTAGTAAAAGATGATGCTGCAAGAATTTACAATTTTGTTCTGCAAAGAGGTTTAGTACGAGGAAGAAGTATGGAATCAGTAATAGCCGCTTGCTTATATGCTGCATGTAGGTCTTATAATATTCCAAGGACCCTCGATGAAATGGCAACTGCCTCAGATGTGGAAAGAAAAGAAATAGGAAGAACATACAGGTTCATAATAAGAAAACTGGGAATCAAAGTAAAACAATCTTCACCAAAAGATTACATTTCGAGATTCTCTTCTGTATTAAAACTATCTCCAAGAACTCAAAATGACGCTCTCAAAGTTTTAAGACAAACAGAAGAAGTTGAACTAACTTCTGGAAGAGGTCCTGCAGGAATTGCAGCAGCAGCATTATACGTCGCTGCCCTCATGAATGATGAAAAGAAAACTCAAAGAGAAGTAGCAGACATTGCAGGAATAACAGAAGTCACAATACGAAACAGATACAAAGAATTAATTGAAAAACTAAATCTAGAAGAAAAAATAAAACAGAAAGAAGCTGAGTCTAAAAAGAAATAATTATTGATTTTTCTTGTGATATAAATCTAAAACATAAACAATATTTTGATTGGCATGATAAGAGTAAGATAACCTAAAGGGATTAATATATAACTCACGTGTTCCTTTCCTCAAACTCTTCATAGGCTTTCCAACTTCTGGATTTTCAGAAATCTTCTTAACCTGTTTCTTTATTTTTAATCTTAAGGATTCGTCTCTTAATTTGGAAAAAATAATTGTAAATTTTTTATCAAAACGTATTTCTACCATTATACATTTTTACCTCTTTCAAAAATACATCTTGAAAAAACTTGTTTTACCATTTATCCATTTCCTCAAAAAGATTTTCAGAATCAACACTAATAAACTCTCCAGCATCTATTCTTTTCAAAGCTTCCTCAGTTCTCCTAGCAAATTCTAAATCTTCCTGAAAATTTTCATCAGTATCCTCTGCTTTTTTCAAAATCAATTTTCCTTTGTGCTGAATAATAAGAATCTTATCCCCTTCATTAAACCCTTTTCTCATATCCAGAGGTATAACAACTTGTCCCTTTGAACTCATCTTAGTTATGTTTATATTAGCCATGGTAAGATTAATCTTACCAATTATTTAAATGTTTCTATTAAAATAAAATGCGGACGCTAGGATTCGAACCTAGGTAAGCACTAAGCTATCAGGTCCTAAACCTGACCCGTTTGACCACTCCGGCACATCCGCATAAGATTATGGAATTTTTAGAATATAAAAATCTTTAGAATCAGGCAGATACTTGTAAAGCACTATCAGAAGAATCAACCTCATCAAGTACCAACTTATATTTATTTATAATGTTCTCAACATAATTAACATCTGCTCCAGTTGAACACCCAAACCCATTATATGCTCTCAGGGCAGCAGTCCATTCATCATAAATCAAATACTTCTTTTGATATTCATCAGTCTTGCAAAAACTCTCCACCTTTGTTTTATAACGCCCATTATTTAATCCATAAGCATTATAATTACTCTTTAAAATCCTCGCACCAACTTCAATATTTTTCTTAGGATTATTAATTAACTCATTCTTACATTCTTCTTTATCGTAGGAAAGCCCATATGTTCCACACCAATATTGCGTACTCACTTGCATCAACCCAATAGAACCCCCAGTTGCTTCTTTATTATCACAACTAGATTCCTGCATCATCACAGCAGTTACCAACAAAGGATTAATACCAATCCCTTCAGACACTTCATAAACAGCATCAACATAATCCGCACATTTTGAAAAACCGGTTTTCTTTAATGCATCTTTCACATCCTCTTTAGTTAAAGGAGTCACAGGAGAATCAAACCCATAAGATGCTTGTGCAATTAAACCTTGTTGACTCTCCTCAACAGAAACCCCACTATCTCCTCCAAAAACTTTCTTCCATAAAGTAGCAACTTGAGATTTAATATTTTCTAAAACTCCATCACCAGATGAATCGGTTGAAGATGATATCTCCTCCACACTCTCCCCACCATCAGCCCCCGTCCCTGTTGTTGTCGTAGTGGCCCCATCACCACTCGTCGTTGTAGTCTTGGGCACAGCAACCTTATCTATTGTCTCCTTAACAATTTTTTGATCAGCCCCAATAGCCAACTCCTTATATGCATTCCCCCTAATCAACAACAACCTCGCTTTCTGTGAATTCATATAAACCTTTCCAATCAACTTACTTACCTCACTAATCTTCCCATTATTATCTAAATTATCAATCCTGTCAATCTCACTCTTAACTATCCTCTCATCAACAAACTTTCCTTCACTTACCAAAACACCTTTATAATTATTATATACTTCTTCAAGTGTTCCATTCTCAATATTAGTATTCTCAATTACATTTTTAACACTGCTCGTATCAAGCCAACACTTCATATTAGTACTTCCACAATTACCCACCTGAACCCACCTTGACCCTTGTGCCTCTGCTTTACTATCTGTTCCAATTCCAGGATTGCCAGTTGAGCAAACCCGAATAATTCCTCGATTATAAATCTGCGGATTAATTGTCTCTTCAACACCCTCTTGCAAATTAGGACTCAACAAACTATAAGCACTAACTGTTCCAGAAATACACTCCTTCTCTGTCTTAATATTCATTTCTTTAGATTGCTCTTCAAGATATTTATCCTCGACATAATTAACTGCAAATGACGTTGACACCTGCTTAAACCCACACTCTTCCTGGTCATTTACCTGAATACATAATGTCTTATAACCAGCAGGAGCAGTAAAATCTTTTGTTTCTGAAACATATCCTCCTCTTGCTATATAACCTGAACCAACAAGTCGTGTTGAAGTAATGTCCTGATAAAATGAAGTTGACGGGACATCTTTCAGATAAACTTTATAATAAGCTCTTGAATCATTGCCTGCATAAATATGATAAAATACCTTATAATGTGATATAGGTGGCACAGTAGCGTCTGTGAATGGTATCTCATCAAATCTTCCGTGGAATTGCGGAGGTGAATCAGGTTCTGTCAATGCATCCAACACACTCGTACCTTCTGGATAAACTCCAGACGCAAAGTTCTTGCAAACCTCTCCTCCAACTTCTTCAGCACTTCTAGCCTTAAATGCCTTAAATGAATTCGCAGCATAATATTGTGTAAAATACTCAACAGACTTGTCAGCTGTATCCCATGCACTTGATACAGTCAAATACTCTCCACCACCTCGAACATTCTTCCCCATTAACCACTCAATTGCTTTAGGTATAATCATCTTTGCAAAAGGCACACCCTGCCTCCAGAAAAATTCACAAAGATGTATTGAATAAATCTCATCACAAATCCCAACAGTCTCTCCAGTATCTAAACTTTCTTGCAAACAATCTCTATAAGATTTAACAACAGACAAATACCCGTCAATACCTGCTTTAACCCCACTTAAACAAACAGGAACATAAACATCTCCACCAAACCCTACAAAATTATGTGCACAAAGTGTAAGACTTCCAATTATCCCAGACTGAACAACATCACGAACAGGATATGCTCCTCCAAGGTCACACCTCGAAGAAGGACAAACAACAGGGTCACAAACATTAAACAATATTTTACAATCTTTTGGAGACATAAAATCCTGACACTGCATTTCTGGAATATCAACAGCAGGATTCCCCACCTTTGCATTAAAACTAGCACCACATCCAGAATTAATCCTCACACTTCCAACACCTGGCTTATACGCCTTTGCTGCCTGATTAACCGCTTGCTCAGCACACCGCATTAACTTAAGAACCTCTCCCTCACTTTCTATTCCAGGAAAATTAACTGCCTGTCCAGTTCCCTTATTAAATGACCTGCAAATATCATCTCCCCCGCGATTCTCTTCACGCCCATTCTCTCCAACATTACAAATATAATAATTCTGCAAAGCACCAGATGAACCATATGCACTCATTCCACTGCTCCCAATCCCTCCAAGAACATTTGTCGTCGCTGCATACCACCCATTCACTTTATCAAATGGCACAACAGAAGGAAACTCTTTATTCGGACCTGTCTCAAAATACCTCACACTTGGACCACTTGGAAAACCTAATGACGAATCATAAGGATTATTATAAGAATTTTTATCATATTTAGTATACTCAAATCCTCGGGTAATGCTTTGGTCAACAGGAGAAATCTTAATTTTATTGCTAGTATCAAACCCATCAAACTTATATGCCTTTACAATACCATACTTTGAACCTCCTCCAGAGTCTAAAATAAACAAATACCTATCAGAACCATGCCCCTGAATCTTAGCATTATAAATTTCTTCGTCCTTAAAATAGCCCTCATCACCCCCAACAATATCTGATTTCTTAATAGTCCATCCCTTATAATTTCCTTTAATTGCATCTTTATCAACATTCCAAGAAACATCTGCATTACCATATCCTTTACTCTTAAAATCAGTCATCAAAGAAGATAACTTTGCATCTGTGTCAGTTGTAACCCAAACATCCTTCAAATCAGAATTAAGTTTCTTACCAACAAAACTAACATCTCCTCTAGCTCTCAAGTTTAATTGAATTCTTCTCAACTGCTCAACAGAAACAGAATCTTTATTTATCCTATCTGCAATCTCTGAAACAGTTTCTGTCTTTCCTCCACCAACATCTATATTACTTAATCCACTACTAACAATTTCACTCTTGACTTGATTAGCATACGCTTCTCTAAAACATTCTTCTGGATTTTTATTACCTGTACAACCATCCTGCAATTGTTTTATTCCGTTATTCTGGGTAGATAATAATTCCCCATATTTATCAACAGCGTCATCAATAAATTTAGACTCTCCATTATAACACTGTTCAACACGCTCATATCCTTTACCTCCCCACTCACCTTTCCCATTCGTCGCTTCAACACACATATCATAAATTCCTCCATCCATTCTCATAATATTACTTCTTGCAATTGATTTTCCTCCCATATTATCTAACAAATTCTTAATAGTCAACGTAGCACCTGTTGCAAGACACGCTCCTTTCATTGTCTTCACAACTTTACCAAGACTCTCAGAATTCTTCTCCCACTTTGCAATCGTGCCCTTCAAATTCTCAAGCTTCTCATTAATCTTCTCAGGTGACAACTTAATATCCCTCTTATCTATCCCAATCTTAAAACTAAAATTAGCCTTTGCTCCAACATTATCAATATTAGAAATCACAGAAACTTTAGCAAGTTTTTTTAGATTTACCTTAACTAATTTTACTTCATATCTACTCTCCCCCAAAACAACTCCACTTTTCCCAAGTTCAATCTTATGATTTTTCCAACTTAATCCTACATTATTCTCAATAGTTCCCCGAGCAGAAGGACCATAAATTATAACATAATCGTCATGAACTTCTTTTAATTCAAACCATTCTCCAGGTTTATTTATTCTTTCGTCTTTTCCCAAAGTATGTTCTCCATCAAAAACTCCAGCTCCACTAACCTGAACAACAGCACTATATTCTTTTTCACTAGGCTCAACAATATCAACAAAAGTAATTCTTTTAGCTTGTCCGTTAATAGAGATGTCCTTGCTCGCAAATTCAGAACTTGAAAGCAAAGGCAAGTTATTACATTTCTCTAAAACAAGTTTTAGTTTATCATGTTTTGATTCAGAATACTTCTCTTTAAACTCATTACACAAATCAACCATTGTCTTTTTCTGACCAGTCCCATCCATTAAGAATATTTTTTCAACCAAAGCTTCTTCACCATAATCAACTTCATCTTTATACCTCTCATTATTATAACCCTCAATAATTTGATTATAATCACTAACTGCATTATCATAATTTTCCTTATATGCTCCTCTAAGCTCATCATTCTGAGGAGTTGTGAATCCTACAAAAGTTATTTTTTTAGAATTATAATTTGGAACAAACTCATTTATTTTTTTCTTGCCCCAATACTTAACAATATTTTCAGTAAATTTTCCTAACAACGTATTAGATTCTTTTTTCTTAAATTCAACCCCCAAAAATCGAATATCTTCGGTTTGACCTTCGGAGATTCTATTTCCTATATCTGTTCCCTTAACAATCAAACCCATCAACTCACCAACCAAACCTTTGTTCTTAAAAAACATAGTCTCAACATTAAGATTATCAATAAAAACATCCATACTTAATCCTTCACTCGCTTCCACATAATTATTCATAATTCTGCTACTAAAAGAACTTAAAAATTTATCCCTATCTATCGCAGTTGAAGCAACAGGAATAATAAATTTTTTACCTTGATAATTCCCAATATAACCTAAAAAGATTTTCCTACCTGCGATAGCATCTTCATACAAAACATCTCCAACACCATAATCTTTCTCCACCCCATCAATCTCCAACTTCACCCTCGGCTCAATCACCAAATCAAAATCCTTGCTCCCCCAAAATCCAGTGTCACCATCCTCAATACAATTAATTGTAACTTTCTGGCTAAGTCCTTTTTTTTCAGGCTCTCCCTTAATTGTACATCTATTCTCTAAAAACTTTTCACCCTCTTTAACTTCAACGATATCTCCATTAATATCAAGCTTGGCTCGTGTGTTTGGAGCTTCAAGCCCATCAAGCTTTAATTGCAAACCAGCCATACAGTCAAATCCAGGAATATAAATTTTATTAGAAGTCTGCCCTTTTGTCAAAGTTGCCCCGCCAATTCTCTTAATATCGTCGTAAATCCCAATCTTTGCACTGTCATCATTTATACCCTCTGCTCTCAAGTATCCTCTACCACTCCAAAAACCAAACTGGTTCTTTTTATCACTCCACTCCTCTTCTTTTAACTCAGGAAGATAAAAAGTCGCATCTCCAATTCCAAAAGCATTCTTAATATCATATTTTAAATTAGCAGTCAAATTTCCAGAAACATATCCAGGCATTGTTCCATTCCTTGCTTTTTGTAAAACAATCACAGCATATCCAATATTATTCAGCACAGGACTATTCAAATCACCCTTAACACCAAGGGCTGCCTTAGCAGGATAAAAACCAACTGTCCTCACCCCTTCAGAACCAGGACCTGTAAATGAAATTCCCTCAATAGCATCAACATCAATTAAAGGATTAATCTTTGTTGCAGCCAAAGCGCAAAAAACAGGAACATCTTGCTCTTCAAGTAAATCCTCTCGCACAACAGCCGGACTGCATCCAAATGGCGCAACCTGCACAATAAAATCCTGTCCAGCAGCACACTGCTCAGAATTAAATTTAAAAGACGAATCACTCTGGACAAAACTTTCAAATGCTCCGTAATTTGGATTCACACTTGAATAACTTCCAGCACTAACTAATCCAACTAATATTCCTAATATCAAAATCATGCAAATTTTTATTTTTTTATTAAATATCATCTTCTAACATTATACAATTGGATAATAACCGAAATAAATAATCCAAAAATTGCAATTAAACTATGGGAAAAATTAAAAGCCCCAAGACTGATAGTTGCTCTTATCAAAAATATAATTATTAAAAAGTTTATAAAATTCCCTATCCAACTTAAAATTTCTTTATCCATTTTACTAAGTTATCAGATAAATGTTTTTATTATCCCATAAATCAATAAGATAATTGCTATTGCTCCCAAAACAAACAAGATAGCATCTAACACATCCCTTGTCTTTTTCTTCATTTTAACCTCCTGTAATTTAATGTATTAAATCTCATTTTATCCATAACGTCATCATTAATCTCTTTAATTTACTTGGTTTCTTCATTACTGACTCCTCATCATCTTGAGCTTGCTCAAGGTAACTTTCCTCAAGCATAACATAATTCTCTCTATCTACCAAAAGCCCATTCCATTTATAATTTTTTTTATCTTCCATCATTTAAACTCCACACTCAAATATTTACTTTCAAACAAAATATAATTATCCTGCAACTGCTCAATTGTATCTGGCTTTGGCAAACTCTCTGCACTAATCTCCAAAACATTTGAACTCTCCAACTCAGATTCTAAAAAATAAGCAGTATAACTCCCCCCTCCTGAAAGAGCTTCTGAAACAACCTGTGCAGGAACTTCAATATCAAAACATTCCTCTTCTGTCAAACCAATCAACCCCCCAGCACCTTGCTTAGGAATCTCAATACACTGCCTACTAACACTTTTTTGTAAATTCAACAAAGAACTCTCATAAATCTGAACTTGAATTTCATATTTCCCTGCACTTAACTCGACATTCTTTGTCTCAGGATAAACAATTGTCCTTGAATAATCATCAGAAATAAAACTAACAATAGCATCCTTATTATAATTAATTCCATCTAACTTTAACTCAACCTTTGTATCATAAAGTTTATCCATAATCACGTCAACAATTCCTTCATTCACAGACGAGTGCAAAACTTTCGCATCCTTAAATCCATCAGCCTGTACCAACACATATCCATTAACACACTGTGGAACTTCCTCAACCATCAGACCTTCAACAGTTCTCCCGATATCACAAGAAGAACCAAAACATTCGTATGAAACATCAGCGTCAACAGAATTCAACTTACCATCGTAAACATTCACCTGCACAACAGTATTTTTATTATCGCAAATTCCAGAGTCTTCAATTTCAGATCCAATTACCTCCAGTGCTTTTCTTGGCATATTTCCCTGAAGAACTACTGCAACAGGAAACTGGAATATCTCTTCATTTTTTGAAACCTGAATTAAAACAGGATATTTCACATCATAAACAAAATGATAAGGAACATAACAAAAACCTAAAATACCCAAACCAGCCTGATTACCCATAGGTTTTGATATCAACACATTCCCCTCTGCAGGACTAACTTCAAATCCATTTGACCAATTTCTAGAAGTAATAAACCTAACATCTGCATCACTCTCAATATCTAAAACAAAATATTCATCCTCCTTATTACCTAAAGAATAATCTCCCCCTTTCATCTTCAATGCTAAAGTATTTTCTTCAATAGCTTCTTGTAAATACAAAAATACTTCATCAGCACTCCATGTCTTAGGGGCACAAGTTAACTCAACACCGTCGACAGGTGCATAAAGTCTCAGAATATCTATAGCATATTCTTCTAAAAATAAACTATCTTGCTCTTTATTATAAATCTTTTTCGCTTCGTTATAAAGCATCCCAAGTTTAGAATCAACATCAATCCTATGTTTTCCAACAACTGCATTATCTTCTCCTTTCTCTATTCCAAAATTCATATCTAAATCAACACTAATATAATCATCTTTAATCATCACGTTTGCTTTTGGCTCTTCCTGAGTTATCACAAATCCCTGTTCATAATAATTATCAAATACACAATTCCTGACTCTATCCTCCAAAAAATCTTCGAGCTGACTCTCCATATTATTAATCAAAGGAACTTGCTCCTTCTGAATATTATTCCCAGAAACATAATACCAATATGGAACAGGATTCCCTAAAAAATTCAACTGTGAACCAAACGGCATATATCTTGAACCTGGTTCAAAATCAGGCAACTCAATATATCCCCCTTGACTTCCAAGCACGCTTGCACCAACTAAAACATCTTCTTCTAAACAACTCAAAAAACTATTGTAAACAGGTTCAAGACTTGGCGGAACAGAATCACCAAACACACTGCTTCTAAAAGCAAAATACGCCAACACAGACGCAACTAAAATAATCCCAATTATAATAAATATAGTAACTTGTCCGCGTTTACTTACCACTTTTTTTACCCCCCATATTAACTTTACTTTTTATCAGCTCAAGAATCCCTGTATTTATATCACTATCAATAACCTCTTTAAACTTTTCCCAAAGCTTCTCATCCTCAACAAGTAACAAATATTTTTTCATCTCACCTCTTCCTCAAATATATTAAAAAAAGATAATATATAAATCTTTCTTAATAACTAACTTAATTACTTAGTAAGTTAGTAAGTGAAAGCACAAAATTGTAAATAAACAAAACTCAAATAGATTAAATAAAAGGATTATTGTGTAGAAGGAGATGTGATTCCACTGCTCGACTTAAAATACTTAAAATATTTCAAAGAATAAATCGCAACAATTGTTCCACTCGCGATAATTACCCAATTACTCGGTACAAAAGATAACTCATACATTTCAAGAGCAAGAAGAATAGTATACACACCAATAGGAAGAAATATCACCCCAATAAAAGCTTTTATATCCATATCTAAACTAAAAAAACAGCATATTTAAATATTTCTGAAACTCCTTTTTATCAGGCTTGACCCTAACCTAAGGTCAGCGTAGTAAGAAAAACCGTAATGTCTTTTACAGGTCCTGTAGTCCAGTGGCTAAGACGTGTCCTCGACATGGACAAGATCCCAGTTCAATTCTGGGCAGGACCATATGCTATTCTCCTTAAACCAATTTAACAACTTTTATAAACCAAATTTTTCTTTCATCTTCATGAAATTGCCAAAAACAACTAACCGTTTTTGTCCATATTGCAAGAAAAAAACAGAACAAAAAATAAAAGTAGTTGGAACAGGAGGCAAGAGAGGAACACTTACACGAGGAAGCATCTCACGGGCAAAAAAACGAGGACTTAGCACAGGAATTGGGAACAAGGGAAAATGGGGCTCAAAACCAGCAATTACCAAAAACAAAAGAAAAACAAAAACAACTAAAAAGACAAACATAATGTATACTTGTACTGAATGTAAAAAATCAAAATACAGACAAGGGAGAAGAAATAAAAGGGCAAGTAAGGTGTTACAAGAATAAAATGGCAATAGCAAAACGTAAAAAAAGATTTTTTGATGTTGACATGCCTCTAATAAAAAAACATACACAACTGCAGGCATATGAACTTAAAGAACTTGAAAGCAGATTCATTACATATGATTTAACAAGAATCCTAAGAGGAAAAAGCATGATACTCAAACTAAAAGTAAAAATAGAAGATGACAAAGCAACAACAGAACCAAGACAAATAAAACTAATGCCTTATTACTTAAGAAGAATGGTAAGGAAAGGAACAAACTACGTCGAAGATTCATTCTCAACAAAATGCAAAGATGCTCAAATAAGAATAAAACCTTTCCTTGTAACAAGAAGAAAAGTCTCACGTGCAGTTAGAAAAGCTCTAAGAGAAAAAGCAAGAGAAGAATTAACAAATTATATAAAAGAAAAAGACACACAAACAATATTCGACGAAATCCTAAAAAACCAACTACAAAAAACATTAAGTCTAAAACTAAAAAAGATTTATCCATTATCTCTTTGTGAGATTAGAACACTCAGTGTTGAAGGAAAAGAATAACAAACCTTTTAAACAAATTACTTCTAATTTTATTATGCCTGCATAGCTCAGTGGTAGAGCGGCTGCCTTGTAAGCAGTAGGTCGGGAGTTCAAATCTCTCTGCAGGCTTGTATGCTATCTTTAGATAGCATTTATTAGAGATTATAAGTCAGGTAAATTCAAAAAGATTTACTCTTGGGAGTCGAGCATTCGCACTTGCATTATTTGTGAACAAAATGAACGTCGTTAGCATGTGTGTGTGGGAGCAAGAATCTCTCTGCAGGCTTTTACTTTTATAAAGAAACCTAAATTAATTTTAAAAACTCTAATCCAGCAAAACATTCAATTTTCTAATCAATTAAATTTAACAGCAGTTCCATAAGCTAACATCTCAGAAGCACCTTGCATTATCATAGATGTTGTGAATCTAAATCCTATGATTGCATTTGCACCCATGTCAATTGCTTGATTCACCATTCTGTTAAACGCTTCATCCCTTGCATTGTTTGCCATTTCAGTGTAGGTCTTTATCTCTCCACCAACAAGATTCTTAAAACCCGCACCAATATCTCTCCCAATATTTCTTGCCCTTACAGTACTTCCTTTTACAACTCCCAAAACCTGCATAGCTTTTGCTCCAGGAACTTGGTCTCCTGTTGTAACAACAATTTCAGTCATTATTTTTTCCTCCCTGATTTAATTTTAGAACTTGATTTAATCTGCTCAATCCTATCCTCTTTTTTATTAAACAAGATATAAAACCCAAGGATAAGCAAAGGTATTCCATAAATCAAAGTCACGATAACGAACAAACCAAGAATAGTCAAAGCTAATCCTACAACAATCATTACTATCCCAGTTATTGTTCTACTTGTAACATTGGTCATAAAAAAAAAGAAATACATAGAGTTAATAAATTTATCTCTCAACAACCTCACACTTTCCGTCGTCAACCAATATCTTAGCTATCTCTTTTGGAATATTAACAACTTGTCCTTTTTCATAAGGCCCCATTTTATCTCCATCTAATCCAACAAATTCTCCTACATTCTCATTAAACACAATTAACTCATTTTTCTGTTCCTGTTCTTTATCTCCTCCATTCAACATCCCACTAAGTTTCTTATCAGAAACATCAATGCCTTTCATTAATTCTTCAAATAACTCTTTCTCAAAATCCAACATATTTTCAAAATCTTGTTTAGAAATTCCTGTCTCAGCAGCAATCAACACCAGGTTCAAAAGTTTCTTCCTCCTACGAAGTATCAACTCCTTGAACAATGTAATTGCATTCTCAAGCTGCTTCTTTGTCTTAATAATTACATCAGAAAAATCACCCTCTTCCTTCAAAGCTATCTCTTTCTTCTCTCTAAGGTAACTAGCAACTTCTAAAACAAAATTCTTAGGCAATTTCTGCAACTGTTCAGCATACCTCTCCTTACGCCCTGCTTCATAAATATCATTATATGTTATCATAAAATAAACAACCATCAAAGACTTTTAATAATTGCTGTGCTAGAATTATCAATAAAAACTGGCCAGAAAAATTTTACAAATTTCCATATTTCTCAAGAAGCTCTTTTATAGCTCTTTCTCTTCTTTTAGGGTCCCTTGCTTCTCCCTTAATTCTGTTTCTTTCCTCAAGAAGCAATTTTCCAATATTCATAATTTCATACTTCTCAAACTCCCATCCAGCTTTTTCTAATGCAAACCTAACCTCAGGATTTAATCTCCAAACATCTCTAGAAACAGATTCATGAGGAACATCATTACTAAAAAGATATTTAATAAAATACTCTCTAGATTGTTCTTTCTTTAATCTCCATCCCTCTGAAGTTCTTGGACCATCATATTCTCCATAGTTTTTCATTTTCACATCCCCTCCCGATGTTTCTCCCTAAGACGTTGAACTTCTCTATAATCCATCTCCCCAGAGGATATAATACTTTTTTCTTCAAGAAGAATATCTTTAAAATAATTTCTAATTTCTTTAGAATAACTTTTACCAAGAATAACTCCCCCTCCAATTAATTCATATTCTATCGCATTTTTATGCAAATATTTGAATACTGACCGTGATGATTCTTTATCCCTTGGTACAACAAGTACTACTTTTTCCTCTTCGATCAACATCTCTCTTAGTTCTTTCATTTCTCCTTCTAACTTTTCAATATCTTCTCTGTTTTTCCTCACTTCTTCAGATAAATTTTTCATATATTCCAATTACAAATTACTATTATAAATTTTATTAATCTCAACTACCTAACAAACCCAACTCTCTTCAACAATTCCTTACCTAAAAATTTTCCCAAAGTTCCTTTCTTGGCTTCTTTCTCACAAAAATGCTTTTCTTTAGGAATTGAATCATTATAAAACAAAACAGGAACAGGATCCGCCGAATGACTCTTTAACTTACAAGGTGTTGAATGGTCTGCAGTCACAACAATTTTAATTTTCTTAGGGGGAGCAAATTTCCTCAAGAACTTAAACAAACTTTTATCAATATATTCCAGCATCAATTTCTTTTCAACAGGCTTATTATCATGTCCAGGCAAATCAGTCTCCTTAAGATGAATATACACATAATCATATTCTTTATGATATTTCTTAATAGACTTAATAGAAAACTTACATGCTTTTTTCAAACCATCCCACAAATTCAAATATGCATCAAGCTTCTTTAATTTAGGGTAATCAAATGCAACAGTCTTCATCCCACTCACTTTTGAAAATCCAATCTCAAGAGGCATATAACTTGGTGAAAGCCATCTTTTATAAAACTTCAACTTTGGAGGTTCAATTCCTGCACCCCTAAGGAGGATATAATTTGCAGGCATCAACCCTCTTTTTTTTCTTTCTAAATTTACAGGATGTTTATCAAGAACTTCATAAACCTTCTCTAAAAATTCATTCATAACATTTACAGTATATTGAGAATTCTCAGAATCATCTGTCACAGTACACTGCCTAAATTTTCCTGTAAAAGGATGCGGATCATTCCCTAAAATATTATCTGAAAAACCTCCTCTAAAAACTAAAACAGCCCTATGTTGAATTGTCGGCTCAAATACAAACTCACATGAAATCTTTATCTTATTCAATGCTTTAGACAAAATCTCTGCCTCTGCTGTTGTCAAAGTCCTACCTGCTCTCCGATCTATAAGCTCCTTATCCTCAAACGAACCAATTGTTGCAAAATTAACTCTCCATGCCAAATCCCCTCGTGTCAGCTTCAAATTCTTAGTCCCCCTTACTTCCAATTGTCCACGAGTACTTGAAATTAAATCATTCCCAAAAATAGAAACAAGTGCCTCATCAGAACCAGGCACGAAACCAGGCTTAACAGGATGCATCTGCCCCATCTCACCACGACTTGATAAAAAATCCAGATTAGGCATATTTGCTACTTCTAAAGGAGTTTTATCCTCAAGCTGCTTACAAGGCAAATCTCCAATTCCATCAAGAATGACTAAAATTCCTTTCATAATAATAAAAGGAATAAACTGTTTATAAAAATTTAGATGTTTAAAAAATAAGTTTAAGGCATACTAAGAAAAAAAATTAAGAGAGATACTATAAATTTTAAAGGATATAACACAATAGCTAAAATTGGTTTCCATTTTTTATCAGATCCTTTTGTCAAAGCCACAACACCCACAATCAATCCTCCAAGACCTATAGGATAAGAAAACAAAACAAGAGTAGAAATAATTAACCCAAATACAATTGAATCACCATGAGATATTATCCATCCGATTAAAGAAAAAACAAAAGCTGTTATTGCTAATATTAAAGACCAATTATCTAATTTCTCTGACATAACATTCAATAGAATTAGATATATTTAAATCTTTATAAAAACAAATAAACTGCTGAATTAATTAAACTAATAATAAAAAGCAATCTACTTATAACTCACTAGGCCCTTCAATTTCTTATTATCCCTCTAGATTTATAAATCCCTTCCACTTTCTCCAATTATGTTCTCAAAACTAAAAGACAAACTCAAAAGCTGGACAAAAAAAGTTTCTGAAAAAGCAGAAACACAGGCCGAAGAAGAAATTGAACTCCCTGTAAAATTTGATGCAGGAAAGCAAAAGTATGAGCCAGACCTAGACAAGTTAAAAGAAAAAATAGAAGAAGGCACAGCTAAACCAGGCGAAAAAGGATTCTTCAAAAAAATAACTTCAAAAATAAACAAAGTACAAATATCTGAAAAAGAATTTGAAGTTTATTCTGAAGAACTTGAAATGCTCTTACTAGAAAACAATGTTGCATTAGAAGTTGCTGAAAAAATAATTCAAGAACTCAAAAACAAGCTTGTGGGTAAAGAATTATTAAAAAAGGAAATTGAGGAAGAAATAAAAGATTCACTTAAAGAAATAATCGAGAATATTCTAATTAAGCCTTTTGAAGTTGCTGAAAAAATAAAAGAAAAGGCACAGGACCAATCAAAAGAACCTTTTGTAATCTTATTTTGTGGAATAAACGGAACAGGCAAAACAACAACAATCGCAAAAATCGCAGACTCTCTGAAAAAACAAGGAATCTCATGTGTTCTTGCCGCAGCAGACACTTTCAGAGCAGCCTCAATTGAACAATTAAAAATACATGGAGATAAATTAGGAATCAAAGTCATTGCAAATGAATATGGTGCAGATCCCGCCTCTGTTGGTTTTGATGCAATCCAATATTCTAAAAAAAATTTCATCAACTGTGTTTTAATTGACACAGCAGGAAGAATGCACACTTCAAAAAACTTATTACAAGAAATAGAAAAAATAGTACGGGTGTGTAAACCTGATTTAAAAATATTTGTCGGAGAAAGTTTAACAGGAAATGATGTAGTGGAACAGGCAAAAAGCTTTGACTGGTCAGTTGGAATCGATGGCATAGTTTTAACAAAAGCAGACATCGACGAAAAAGGAGGCACAGCACTCAGCGTCGGCTTTGTTACAAAAAAACCAATTTTATACTTGGGCACAGGACAGGATTATGATAAAATTGAAGCTTTTGACAAACAAAAATTCATCAGAACATTAGGATTGTGAATTTTTGTGCAATCAATGTGGCTTCCGTCGAGTGCATTAAAAGAAGTCACCGTTCCGTACATTGAGAAAGTTCAAAAGAAACCAAAGGGTTTCTTTTATTTGATAAAGAGAAATTTATTAAGACTTTGGGGCTTTAATCAAAACTAAATGTTGGGGGTAAAAAGGGTCTTAATTTAATGGGCATAACATCATCCAACCTTTCAATATCTTTATCATTCAACTCTATCAAATTTTTTTTATATTTTTCATAAAATTTTTTCTTTAACATCTTTCTTTTGATATATTTTTCTTCGTCCAACCCCCAAAACTCAATCCAAACTTTTTGCCCTATTGGGATAAAAAAATCACAAAAAACCTCTTCCTCAATAGGAACTCTCCTTTCATATGCATGGACTATCCCCTTATGATACAACCAATTATCAATTATTTGTTCTGCTTTTGACCTAACCCTATGGCCATCTTCAGTTATAAATGTAGCAGGAAATTTTGTTCTAAAATCATTATCTTCTTTTTCTTCTTCAGTAATTTTATAATCTTTAGATTTCTTTTTCTCTTCTTTATCTTTTTTTAACCAACACTCATAACACAGAGGTTTATCTCCTTTTTTCCAAATACCACACGCTTCACATTTTGTTACATCACCCTTCTCCTTTAAGACATTACATTTTCTACATATTGGAAAGAATCCGGATTTCTCTCCACAAATTTGACAAACCATTTACAAAACATAAATTAGATTTTACTTAAACTTTTCGGATTTATGATATTCTCTAACCAAAAACATTATTATGCTCCACCAAAACTTTATTAACTTCTTATTTACTCCTTAATCCATGCTAGAACGCCTAGGAGAAGTCATAAGAAAAGCAACAGATAAAATAGCTAATGCAATATTCTTAGATAAAAACCTAGTTGACACAATAGTAAGAGACCTACAAAGAGCACTTATTGAAGCAGATGTTAATATTATTTTAATCAAACAACTAACAGACAAAATAAAAAAAACAGCTCTTGATGAAAGGATAAAAGAAATTGATAAGAAAGAACATGTAATCAAACTTCTTCATGATGAATTAACAAACATCTTAGGTGAGAAAAAACAACTAAAATTACAATCAAAACAAAATAGAATCATGCTTCTTGGATTATATGGAGCAGGTAAAACCACCACAATCAATAAGTTGGGAAATTACTTTGCAAAACGAGGGAAAAAAGTCGCTTTAGTTGGTTTAGATGTGCATAGACCTGCAGCAAAAGAACAGCTAAAACAATTGGCTGAAAAAAGTAAATTAAATTATTTCATTGAATTTGACAAAGATGACGCAATTCAAACATGGGAAACAATTGAACCAAAAATAAAAGATTATGATGTTGTTTTAATTGACACAGCAGGAAGACACAATCTTGACAGAGAATTAGCTAAAGAAATAAAAGACTTAAGTAAATACATTAAACCAACAGAATCAATTTTAGTAATGCCTGCAGACATTGGCCAAGCTGCAAAAAAACAAGCACAAGAATTTAAAGACGCAGTTAATATTTCTGGGGTCATAATAACAAGAATGGATTCAACTGCTAAAGGGGGCGGGGCTTTAACAGCATGCGCAGAAACCAACGCGCCAGTTTATTTCATTGCAACAGGTGAAAAAATAAACGACATTGAAGAATTCAATCCACAATCATTTTTATCAAGACTTTTAGGAATGGGCGACTTGCAATCATTAATTGAAAAAATACGTTCTGTGACAGATGAAAAAAAGCAGGAAAAAATTCAGAAAAGACTAGAAGAAGGTAAACTCTCTCTAGATGATGTTGTTGAACAAGTCAAATCAATGAATTCTCTAGGAGGATTTGACAAAATCAAAGGAATGATTCCAGGAATGGGAAGTGCAAAAATACCAGAAGGAATGTTAGAAACTCAACAACAAAAAGTTTCAAAATGGGAGCATATAATAAAATCAATGACTCCAGAAGAAAAAGATAATCCAGAACTCTTAAAAAAACAAACATCAAGAATTTCAAGAATTGCAAAAGGCTCTGGTGTCAACAACTCAGACATTCGCTCTCTCCTAAAGCAATATGACATGCTTAACACAATGATTAAAGACAGCTCATCATTCGACCCTGAAAAAGGAATGTCTCAAAAGCAAATGATGAAACTCGCAAAGAAATTTGGTAAAAAAAAGGTTATGAGGTTTTAGGAAATGAGTTCTGAATTATTAATTCTAATTGGAGCATTGGGTGGTGCATTGATTGGAGCTGTTATCGCACCAATATTAAATCACATATACAGCATGAAAAGATTAAGAAATGAATTCATCTTAAAGGAAAAAATTGAATCCTTCAAAAAAATATACAAAATCACTTGTGAAATAAAAATAAGAATGGTAAGTTTTCTAATAGACGCGGGAGCAAGTGAAAATAGTGTAGGAGAGTTGTTTTCTGAATTAAATAATGAATTTTTTCTATTTTCAGATAAGAATACACTCAAAGAAGTAAAAGAAAAAATAAAATCCCTACAAGACCTGCTAGACGATCCTCCTAGAATAGTAAGGATTGAGAATAAAAAAATGAAAATAGATCAAAAAAAACTTCGGGGGGTTACAGAACATATAGGGAACATGAATGCAGGAATTATACAATCTATCCGAAAGGAACTTAAAATAAAATGACCCCTCAAAAAACCATCGCACAAGGCGCAGAAGCAAAGATAATTCTATCAGATGATTTCGTGATAAAAGACAGAATAAAAAAATCATATCGCATCCCAGAACTTGATAAAAAAATCAGAACACGACGAACTCGCTCTGAAGCAAAACTCCTAACAAAAGCATCAGAAATAATCAACACACCTGTCCCTCTAATCAACCCTTCAAAAGGGTTTACAAAATTAAAAATGCCATTCATCGAAGGCAAAAAACTCTCAGACCATCTTGACAACTTACCATTAGAAAAACAAAAACAAATCCTCAAACAAATTGGAAATGATATTGCAAAACTCCACAAAGAAAACATAATCCACGGAGACCTAACAACCTCAAACATGATTCTCAAAGATGAAAAGATATTCCTAATAGATTTCGGCTTAGGATACTTCAACGGCAAATACGAAGACAAAGCAGTTGATATTCACTTACTTAAACAAGCATTAGAAGCAAAACACTTCAAACATTGGGAAACTCTGTTCAAAGAATTTGAAAAAGGGTATAACTCAATAAATAAAGAAGGAGCCAAAAAAGTATTTAATCAGTTAGCCAAAGTTGAAAAAAGAGGACGGTATAAACATTAATGAAATTTAAAAAATAATTCTCTCTTAAGCAAATACCAAACAACATCCACCATCACTAATAAAGAGAACAAAACTCCAACAAACAAAGAATAAATTTCACCTAAGACAAAATATCTATAAAAACAATATATGACAATACCTAGGAAAAACAATCCAGGAAACAGAATAATAAATTCTCCTAATATTTCTTCCATTTTTTATTTCAAAATAGCCCCACCAGGATTCGAACCTGGGTCTCAAGCTCCAAGGGCTTGCATACTTGACCACTGTACTATGGGGCTGTGAATAAAGAACAATTAATTAATTTATAAGATTTTGGATTACCCAAAAACACTCTTATAGTAAATCTCTCGATTAACATATTGTTTCTCTGGATTAATCCATCTCAAGAAATTTTTCATCTTAACAGGTTTATATTTCTCGCCAATCAAAGCAGCTCCAAGTCTTTTATACTCTTCACTTGCCTTAGATTTCGGCCTATGAGCTGTAGAAGGAATAAACTCAGACTGCGCCCGCAAAACATTAATATCATAGGGAATAACCGCCATCACAGGAACATCAGAAGTCTTCTCAATATCTCCCACAGACAATTCAAAATTTTTATTGTAAACCTTATTCAAAACTAAACCACTCACAAGGGTTCCTCTCTGCTTTGCAAGTTTAACCGCCTTCAGGGTAGTACTCAAGGTAGGAAAATCAGGAGTTGTTACAACAAGAATCTCATCAGAAGCCAACATCACCGCCAAAGTTTCTTCATTCAGCGAAGGAGAAGAATCAACAATAACAACATCATACTTTCTCTTCAAAGGCTTAATTTTATCTCTCAATGCAAAAGGGTTTATTTCAATCCTCTCAAAAACAGACGCAGGAATAACATCAAAATTATCTAACTTGTGAATTGCTTCTTTCACATTCGCCCTCTTACTTAAAACATGATGAATAGTTGTCTCAGGATCAATAATGTTCAAGTGCAACCCCAAATTAGGTGCTGAAAAATCCCCATCAATAAGCAAAACCTTTTTATCAAAACTCGCAATAGCGGAACCAAGTGCAACCACGCTAGAAGTTTTACCAACACCTCCTTTTAAACTAACAACACCAACAATCTTCCCCATAAAAGATTTAGATTTTCTATATTTAAAAATTCTTCCAAACCCCCATAACAAACTTTTTAAACCAAATTTACAATTTAATAAGATGCCAAAAAAAGAATCAGAGAAGAAACAAGAGAAACAAACAAAAATCCCACAAAAAGAATTTGAAAAAAAAGTCATAGAACTAGCAGATAAAGGATTAACTAGTGAGAAGATTGGAGAACAATTAAGAAAAAAAAATATTCATCCAAAAGAATATCCTAAAAAGATTTCAAAGATATTAAAAGAGAATGAGAAGTATAAAAATCCTGATTTAAAAAATGTTGAAGAGAAACTTGAAAAAATAAAAAAACATTATGCAAAAAACAAACAAGACAAAAGAGCAATGAGAGAAAAAGACAGGATATTTGCACAATTGAGAAAACTGAAGAAATATTTTAAAATACAATAATTAATCTTCTATAAGTTAAAATGCAAGAGGTGACAAATTTATTAGAGACAACAATAAAATCTGCAGTAGATTTATTTTTGGAAAAGTCGAAAGACAAAGAGACTTATATAATAAGTCACTTTGACACCGACGGTATAACTTCTGCCAGTATTATGATACAAACATTAAAAGAAATGGATAAACAATTCTCAATAAAAATTATCAAAAGCTTAGAAAAAGAATTCATAGATGACCTTCCTAAAAACAAAGTTATACTTTTTTTAGATTTAGCCTCAGGAAGTTTGGACCACATTGCAAATTCTAATTTACAAAATGTGTTTATAATTGACCATCATGAAATAAACCAAGAAATTCCAGAAAATGTGACAATGGTAAATCCAGAAAATTGTGAAAAACAAAAGATAAGTGGTTCATGCTTAACCTATCTCTTTTGCAAACAAATAAATCCTAATAAAAAATTAGCAAAACTAGCGATTCTAGGAATGATTGGGGACCAACTTGAAAAAAAAATAAATAAGTTAAACAACAACATCCTAAATGAAGGAGAAGTAAAAAGAAAAAGAGGACTTTTAATTTACCCCTCAACAAGACCAATTAATAGAACACTCGAATTTTGTTCAAGACCATATATTCCGGGAGTAACAGGCGACACAAAAGGTGTACAAGAATTGCTAAGAGAAACAGGTTTAACTCCTCAGAAAGGAGGATACAAAAGTTTAATGGAAATCAACGAAGATGAAATGGAGAGGCTAGTTACAGCGATTATATTGAGAAACCCAAAAACAAAACATGACGAAATGATTGGGGACATTTTCTTAATAAAACTATTCAACAAATTAGAAGATGCTAGAGAACTAAGTGCAAAAATTAATGCATGCTCAAGATTTGGAGAAAGTGGAATTGCTATCCAACTTTGCATGGAAATACCAAAAGCAAAAAAAATAGCAGAAAAGATATATGCTAAATACAAACAACTCTTGATTTCTGGATTAAAATTTGCATCAGAAACCAAAAAAATAACCGGAAATGGTTTTGTGATTATCAATGCAAGAGACAACATAAAAGAAACCATGATTGGCACAATCGCGAGTATACTTTCTTACTCAGGAGTATATGAAGAAGGAACAACAATCGTGACAATGGCATATTATGACAAAAAGATAAAAATATCTGCAAGAAGTGTTGGAACAAATATAAGAAACTTAAGAGAAGTTTTAAGTAGAGTTATAAACACAACAGGTGGAGAAGTCGGAGGACACCAAACTGCAGCAGGAGGAATAATAACACAAGACAAAGAAGATGAATTTCTCAATTTACTAAAAAAGAATTTAGAAATTGAAGTGGTTAGAATTTAAAACACTCATCACAACCTTTAAAACTCCATTTTTTCTTCTTAGTTCATGACACAACCATTAGAAATCGGAGACATAGTATTATGTACAGTGGATAGGATAGTTGGAACAATAGTGTTTATGAAAATAGACCAAACTAACATAGAAGGAACAATAATTCTAAGTGAAATTGCTCCTGGAAGAATAAGAAACATAAGAGATTATGTTGTTCCAAAAAAGAAAATTATCTGTAAAGTATTAAGAATCTCTGGAGATAGAATAGATTTATCTTTAAGGAGAGTTACTCCAAAAGAACAAAAAGAAATACGGGAAAGATACAAACAAGAAAAAAGCAATAAGAGTATTATCAAAACAGTTTTAGGAGACAGAACTGAAGAGATTGCCAATACAATATTGAAAGAGGAATCTTTATCGGATTTTTTACAAGAAGCAAAAGAAAATCCAAAAGAACTAAAAAAAATCGTGGGAGAAATAGATGCTCAAAAGATTTTAGATATTTTAAAATCACAAAAACAAAAAAAATATATTGTAAAAAAAGAAATATTACTCACGACAACAAAACCAAACGGACTAGCATTAATCAAAAGTATTTTAGGTAAAATAAAAGATGCCGAAGTCAAATACATTTCAGCAGGAAAATATTCTCTAAAAGCAGAAAGCGAAGACGCAAAAAAAGCAGACAATAAACTAAAAGAAATAATCTCAGAGATTGAACAAAAAGCAAAAAAAGATTCAATGACCTTTAGTATTGCAGAGAAGTAACTAAAACTTATATTAAAAAATAGTTTTTAATTTACAAATACGAAAGCCTTAAAAAGCAAACTACTTATTCAAAGATATGGTAGATACATTTGAAGTCATCATTTTAGGAATAATTTTCGACCCAAAAGAAAAGAAAATCTTAATTGGAAAGAGAGAAAATGACCCTGAGATTCCTCAATTAACATGGTGCTTCCCCGGAGGAAATGCAAATTTTAGAGAAGACATTGATAAAACTTTAAAAAAAACTCTTAAATTAAAAACAGGATACAAGGTAAAAAATCTCGGAGCCATATTCTCAAAGACATATCCTGAAAAAGAAAATCTTTTAGCAGTTTATTTCTTAACGGAAGTATTTAGTGGTAAGGAAAAACCAGGAGAAGATATTATAGAATTAAAATGGGTAAGCCCAAAAGAATTAGAAAATTATTTCACAACATCTTTCCATCCAAAACTAAAAGAATTCTTAACTGATTTAGTTTAAAGTGAAACTCCGCAAATGTAAATCATGTAAAACATACACTCTAAATGACAATTGTCCTAAATGCAAATCACCAACGACAAATGCTCATTATAAATTTGTTAAGCATCCTTACTTCTGAGTAGAATATCTCTGAGATAATCTCTCTATAATTCCATGAACCAAATCCCTAGCAGATGGGGGAAGAGCATCTAACTTTATTTGAAACTCTCTTCGAGGACTGTTTCTTCTACCTTTATTCTGCGGATTTAAGACAGATTCATTTGGGGTAAAATCAAAATCTCCCCCCCCAACATCTCAGAGAGTGTTTTTTTATGACCTTGAGATAAATTCAGACATCTAACATAAATACAAAAAATACTCGTTTGAGGCTCTTTTCTTATACTCAAAAAAAACAACAGACCCTTCTCAATATCTCCAACAGATGTCTTTAAAGTACCTCCTGGAGAATAATGAGCAAGTCCATTACCACACATAGCTAGAATAACTTCATTTCTATTAGGAAAAATTCTTTTCCTTATATCTCTTAAATATCTTCCAAGGTTTTCTGTATTTTCTCTATTTTCATACCACATAAAAAATATCTCATTCAAGCATTTTTAAATACTTCATTTTAAAACAAAGTCTTCTGACTCTCCTCACTTAAATTAGAAACCTGTGCAACACCATACTCTCCATCAAACCCTGGCTTAACTTTTATCTTCCCCTCCCTATTCCTAAGAATAACTTCAATAAGTTTACCATCAACTTCCTTACTAATTAACTGTTCCTTAGAAACCTCAAGCAAAATATTAAATTCATTTCCAAATTCCTTAATCAAATTGTTATAAATTGCCCAAACTTTTTTACTCTGCATACCTACTCCAGTCACAAGAGAAATTAATTCATGCAAAGGCAAAAGCCTGTAAAACTCCTTCTTAACTTCGTGATTACTATTCTTATCTAACAAAGCTCCAACCCTAAAGTCAACACCAACAGTTAATAATTTCCCACACACAGGACAAATACAATTTAACTCTTTTGTCTTCTCTGGTGATGAAGAAAACCCACAAACCCTATGTCCATCAAAATGATATTTACCATAAGCAGGGTCTGTCTCAATAGTTTCAATAAAGTCATTTTCCCTTATCTGTCTTATTAACTCAGAATAAGAATCACAGCGTCGGAAAATAGTTGCCTCTCTTCCAAGTCTAAAAGGCCAGAAACTATGTGCATCTGAAAAACTAACAATTGATTTTTTCTCAAGGTCCTTTATCTTCCAATTCATTTCAGGATCAGAACTCATCCCAGTCTCAATTGCATGCACATTATGAACCTCCTCTTTAAAACACTCTTCCAATGAATCAAACCCAGACATTGAACCAAACATTCCAAACCACGGCGTCCAAATATGCGCCGGAATCACTTCTATTTCAGTAGATATTTTCATCATCTCTCTTACAAACTCGTCTCCAGGCACCTTAAAAATAGGCCTACCATCATAATCTCTTCTACCCTTG
Source organism: archaeon (assembly GCA_043817815.1). Taxonomy (GTDB): domain Archaea; phylum Nanobdellota; class Nanobdellia; order Pacearchaeales; family GW2011-AR1; genus JBDRGM01. The sequence goes on along the minus strand of JBDRGM010000004.1, from coordinate 9,886 downwards.
GTATCTAAATAAGAATTAATTCTTTCAGCAATTTCAATTGAAGGAACTAACACCACAAGGTGGATTCTCCTCCCTCTCTCTTGAGTATAAATCAAACTAATCTCTCCAGAAATAACAAACGGAAAGTCGTCATAATAATAAAATCCATTTCCATTATCTCTCAACTTCTTAATTTCTTCAAACCAAGTAGGATGAGTAAAATCCCCTGTTCCAAGAAGATGTACTCCTTTAATCTTCGCCCACTTAACCAAATTCTCAAAATTAATTGCAGAGCTACATGCTCGCGAAAAACAAGAATGTATATGTAAATCAGCAATCATCCAATTTTCATCCATATAAAATTAAAACAAAACAAGTTAAATAGTTTGTTGTTTATCTTCTATTATTAACAACAATTCCACCACCAATCACAACTGCGATTAGGATTATCCCTACAACAATCCAAATCCAAAGATTTCCTGAATCTCCATCTCCATCTTCATCTTCTCCTCCAGGAATAATCTCTCCTGAAGTTGATACACCTTCTCCAACACCTGCAGGGACTGCTTCATCTATAGATCGAATTGTCAAGTCAGCCTCACCATCCACAATTCCATTAAGTTTAACATAAACATCATAGATACCATCTTCATCAACATCAACCTTTGCATCTTCTCCAATATCCAAATTAACAGTAATAGGATTACTTGAAATTTCTATTGTAGCACTCGTTGCTGTTAAACTCTTAATCCCAACATAATGGTCCTCTCCCCCCACCTTAACTTTTGCCCTCCTATTCGCTCCAATCTTTCTGTTATATCCTTGTTCAAACTGTTCATCGGTAATGGTAAAAGTTTGAACCCAAGTCTGAGTAGATTTCCCACTTCCTCCACTAGATGAAGATGAGCTACTACTACTACTATCACATGGACTTGTAGACAGACTGGTTTGGGCTGAAGCAGTAGTATTCCCAAGTTGATCTGCACAAGTAGCAATATAAGAATAAACAGTTCCACAATTCAATCCAGTATTAGTCATAGTTTGCGTACCTGTTCCAGTTCCAGTAACAGTTACCCCAGAAGAACTATCCACTCCACAAGTATTTATCCCTGTTGTTGCATCTACTGCAGTAATTGTAGCAACTATCTGGGTTTGAGTAGTAGAGGTTGTATTAGCAATGGTCACTGAAGAAGGTGAAGTATCATCAATTGTTATCTGAATATATTCAGTACTATTCAAATTAGTTAATGCTGTACCAGAAGTGTTTGAAACACTATCATTAGCCCAAACAGTAATATTATATTTCCCATCTGGCCAATTAGTTATGTCAATAGTAACATTATAATAATTTCCTACAGAAGCACTATGATTAGCTCTTGTAAAATTCTTTGCTTCATTTGTTGGAGCCCATCCCCCACTTGAATTAGTCATATTAAAATAAACAGAATCAATACCAAATGTTGCATCACTCACACTTACATTTAATGAGATATTTCCTACACTAGCAGAATAGTTTCCATTATGGACTACAGAACTTGTACTAACACCATCTGTAAAATTAACAACTGGAACAGTATTATCAAATGTAACATTTGTAATAGATGAATGATTTCGGATAACTGATCCGTTATCTGCATAACAAGAAATATTATATGTTCCATCAGCAAACAGACTAGTATCTATTGTAGCATTAAAATCCAAATCATCAGTATCATTCCATATAGTTCCTGTTAAATTCCCTGCATTAGCAATAAGACCATCAAGACTTGTATTAGTTCCTGTTGCTCCTCCACTTGCATTATAAAAAAAAGTTACATTAGAACCTGTTGCTAAACCTGCTGCTGCACCCGTAGAAGTATTTATACCTGGTGAACAATTCAAAAATAAGATTCTAGAATAATTTCCTCCCTCTACAATAGAGCCAGCACCAAAACCAACAGCAAAAACAAAATATGAAAGAAGAACTATAATTACTCCAACAAAAATAAAATCAACAACTCTTTTATTTAATACACTTACCTTATCCACCTTTTTTTTATTTTTATCAACCATCTTTTTTTTAAGTATATTTCAACTCCTTATGATACATATAGAAATTTAGGCTTTATAAATATTTCTCTGATAAAAATTTTTAAAAAATTTTGCAGAATTAAATTCATCGACGAGGAATAACTTAAAAGCAAATGCACCAATTAAAAAGAAAATTTATTTGCTACTAAAACACAACAAAAATTACCACAACAAAATTTATAAATCAAGATTCCGAAAAGTTTTATGGAAAGAACACTAGTATTGTTCAAACCTGACGCAGTACAACGAGGAATAGTAGGGGGAATACTTTCTCGTTTTGAAAAAGTTGGGATGAAAATCGTTGCACTAAAAATGCTAGACGCAAAAGAAGAGCAACTTGCAAAACATTATTTTAAAAACGACGAATGGTTAATTAGAAAAGGAAAACTTTTAATAAAAAATAAAGGCTATCCTGAAGATTACAATCCGAAAAAAGCAGGACAAGAAATTCTTGATGATAATATTAAGGACATGATGATATCCCCAATAATTGCAATGGTTCTCGAAGGACACAATGCAATTAAAGTTGTTAAAAAAATTGTCGGTCCAACAAATATTGAAGAAGCCCTTCCAGGAACAATACGAGGAGATTACGCTCATGATACTTTTGAACTTGCAAATCTTTCAAACAGACCAATAATAACGGTTATCCATTGCACTGGTGAAAAAGGTGAAGAAGAAACAGAAATTCCAATTTGGTTTGATGACAATGAAATCCACTCATATGAAAAATTAGACTCACAACTTCATTATAGAAAGAGAGAAGTTGAGAGAGATTAAATGAAAATAATTTTATTAGGTGCACCAAGTGCAGGTAAAGGAACTTATATTTCAAGATTAAAAAAAATATACCCTCTTCCTCACATTTCAACAGGGGATTTATTTAGAGAAAACATAAAAAACTCAACAGAAATTGGAATAAAAGCAAAATCATTTATAGACGCTGGAAAACTTGTACCAGATGAAATAGTAATTGATATGCTCAAAGATAAATTATCCAATGAAAACTCATCAAAAGGATTTTTCCTCGACGGCTTTCCAAGAACAGCTGAACAAGCAAATGTTTTAGATAAATTAATCAAAATAGATTTGGTTTTAAATTTTGATGTAAACCACCAAGTAATAATTGATAGAGTGGCTGGAAGAATAATTTGCAATGATTGTGGAGAAATATTTCACAAAACAAAAATAATTCCAAAACAAGAAGGCATATGTGATATATGTCAAGGAAAATTATATCAAAGAGAAGATGACAAAGAAGATAAAATTAAAAAAAGACTACAAATCTACCACGACCAAACAGCCCCTTTAATTGAATATTATGAAAAACAAGGAATTCTAAAAAAAGTCGATGGAAACATAGATATCCGAGACCCACAATGCAAAATAATTGAAAATTGCTGTAAAATTTTAGATGAAATAAATTCTAATTAATATACTCTATTTTCCTCATCAAAAATATAATTTTTCACCCATCACAAACACCTTTATCTGTAACCCAAAATACACATTCATTATCTGGAAGATTTGGACTATCAATTAATTTAGCAACACGTGAACCCTGCTTTCCTCGACGAAGATACAGTCTATAAGTTGAAGCATGCCCAACAATATTTCCTCCAATTGCAGTTGTCGGGTCTCCAAACATCTGCGCAGGATTTGCCATAACCTGATTAGTAACATAAACGGCGAGATTATGCGTTTCTGCAAGTTTCATTAAATCATGCATATAACGATTCAATTTCTGTTGTCTATCTGCTAACTGACCTCTACCTGAAAACTCTGCTCTAAAATGCGCAGTCAGCGAATCAACAATCATTAGTTTAATTGGCTCTCCACCTTTAATCATTTCTGTAACCTTCTCTAACAATAACATTTGATGGTCTGAATTAAATGCTCTTGCAACCATAATATTTTTCAAAACCTTCTCAGGATTTGCCCCAATACCCTCTGCAATTTGTTTAATTCTCACAGGTCTAAAAGTTCCTTCTGTATCAATAAAAACACACTTCCCACTTGAACCTCCTTTTTCTTTTGGCAACTGCACATTCACTGCCAACGTCGAAGCTAATTGAGTCTTACCAGAACCATATGCACCAAAACCTTCTGTAATCGCTCTACTCTCAACACCCTTTCCCCCAAGAAGCTCATCAAAATCTTTACTCCCTGTTGTAATATAATGAACATTTTCCCTCTTCCTAGCATATTCTGTTCCATCCACAAAACCTAACTCAAGCATATTCCTCGCTGCCTGAATTGCCTTACGCGCAACAGCACTACTCACACCCGCAGCATCTCCAAGTGCAGAAGGACTCATCACAGCCAAACTCATCATGTCAAAAACTCCAGCACTCTCTAACTTCGCAGAAACAGCAGGTCCAATTCCAGGCAAATCAGTCAATTGTGGTTCTTTTGAATTATCTTCTTTTATAATCTCTGTAGTCTCTTCATCTTTAGAAATAGCTTCTTTAATTACATCTGTTTCTTTCTTAATTGCCATACAAGTCTAAACTTACTTAGATTTATAAGGATTTATAGTCTAAGAAATATAGTTATTCTTCAACCTCTTCAATATCCTCAACATCTGTAAGCTCCTTTGAGACTCTATATTCCTCCCAACGAACTTTCTTTTTATCAATAGCCTCCTTTAATTTTTTCTCAGTAGGAGATAGTTTAGAATTTCCACTTTTAACCTCAACAAAAACAACTTCATCAACATCTTTTTTATCTAACCCCCTAAAACAAATAAAATCAATGGGTTTACCAATAAATCTACATTCAGTAGGATTATAATTAAAATCAGGTAAAAATGGAGCAAGCTGTTCAGAAAACAGTCCAGACAAAACAGCCCTTGATTTTGAAATCGCATCCTTTCTATAACTAGGTAACTCTTTTTCCCACTCTCTATCTTTTCTAAAACTCCCTGACCTAAATCCAATCCAATATGCAACACCTAAACCAAACAAGAACAAAATAATTAAGATAATTGTTGTAAAGTCCATTTTAATTTTAATAAGAAGTTGAATTTAAATCTTACTAAAAATTCCAACAGACAACCCTCCACACATTCCCATAAATAAGTCTAACATTGTATTCCCTATTTCTTCCTGCCAAGGAAAACCAAAATAACTAACCATAATAAATTCATAAAATTCCCAAAGAACAGCAATTAAACTAACCAAAGCAACAATAACAATAATGAATAAAATCCTATTTTCAATTCTTATGAACCCTTTCTCTCTAAAAAGTCTTATGAATAAAAAAAACATATAGCCTACAGCAACTCCTCCTAAAAAATGCATTGGGATATCTACCCAAGGAAAAACATCATATACTCCAAGGGCATAATCTATAAACAAACTAAAGAAAAACACCGACGCAGGAAAAATGAAAAATGAAAAAATCTTGATAAAATATTTTTTCGCCATAGAAAATTAATAAAGAACAGTTTAAAACTATTTCTCCAACTTCGCAATCAACTCATCAACATTAACTTCTCCAACATCCTCCACAATAAATTCAGGATTATTAAAAAAACTATTATTCCTAACATTCCCTGAAAAAACAAGTTCCTTCCCTAACAAATCCTCTCTCTGGTTTAATAACTTTTCAGCATCTTCTAATTCTGTAATTCCTAGTTTAGGAATTGCGTCGTGAAACAAAACAGTTCTAATTGATTCAGTACCGTCGTCTAAAACAATATTTATCAACGCTCTTTTTTCAGATGCGACTTTTCCATGCTCTGCACACATAAACCCTTCACTTCCAGACACAACTTTCTTTCGACACTCAGGACAAACATGAAAAAATCTCGGCTCAAAAGTCTGCACAACAAACGCCCTGACACTTGTTGTATCTCCTATATTAAAATCAATTATATTCTTCTCATTAAATGATTTTTCTGTATTAACATTCTCAATACTCTCACCACTTAATTTAAACTCTGAAAAACTTCCCAAGTGAACTTCATTCCCCCTCATACTTGCATTAACAATTTCCACAACCCCCCCTTCTGCAACCTCTCCTTTTTCAATTAACTCAATATGACTTATGTCCCATAAAACAACTTTCACATTAGAAGTCTCATCAGCAATAGTCAAATTAGCAACCTTCCCTTCTTTATCGTTCCTAACAAAAGTTCTAACTGGGGACAAACCAACAACTTTTCCAACAACATTAACTTTTCTCATTCCCTCTAATAACTCATTTATCTTTAGTTTCTCATTATCAAAAGAAACCCCTAATTCTGCAGCAACAATCTGCGACGCACCTTCTTTACTAATAAGCCCAGAAAGCTTCGCCCTCTTTGCTTCAATCCTTCTCTCTATCTCCTCTTTTTCCAACCCAGAAGACTTAGCAATTTTCTCAACAATTTTTTCATAATTACCCTTCATACAAGAAAAAAATCTCAAGACTTTTTAAGAATTGTGATAGTAAAAGAGTAATTAATTTTATAAACCCTCTGAATAACATATTATCATGGGAATAGTATTAATAAAAATAAAACTAATGCCAACATCCCCAGATGTGGACTTAGAAGAAATAAAACAAAAAGCAAAACAAGTTATTGAATGTCATAAGGGACAGAGATGCAATTTTGAAGAAGAACCAATAGCTTTTGGCCTTAAGGCAGTAATAGCAGGTTTTGAATTAGATGAAAGTCATGAACTTGACCCTATTGAAGAATCTTTAGGAAAAGTTGAAAATGTCAGTTCTGCAAAGGTGATTGATATGCGTAGAGCATTTGGATAAAATGTTACCAAAAAATCAAATAGAAAATATAAAGAAACAATTAATCCAACAAATATCTTCAACTTTTCCAGAGGATAAAAAAATAGAGGCAGTCAAACAGATTAAATCAATGGATGAAAATCAGCTTGAAGAATTCTTAATCCAAAACAACTTAATGAAAACCGATTCCTCTGCTGACGGGCGGATGGAAGGGTCACCCTCCACACAACAATGCATCTTCTGCTCAATTGTTTTTGGAGATATTCCTTCTAATAAAATAGATGAAAACAATGAAGCAATTGCTGTTTTAGAAATAAACCCCATTTCAAGAGGACATACAATAATAATTCCAAAAGAACACTTAGATTCACAAGACAAATTTCCACAAAGTATCTTTGAATTTGCAGAAAAAATAAAAATAAAAATAAAAACAAATCTCAAACCAAAAGATACTGAAATTATTCCCTCAAATATGTTTGGCCATGAAATATTAAATGTCATTCCAATCTATGACAATGAAACAATCAACTCCCAAAGACAGCAGGCAAAACCAGAAGAACTTATAGAATTGCAAAATACTTTACAACAAAAACCAGAACCTGAAAAAATAGAGCAATCTGAAATAAAAGAATTAGACGTTGAAAATATGTGGCTTCCAAAAAGGATTCCTTAAAACAACCCAAAAACCCATTCATACTTTCCACTAAACCACAAATAAACTAACACCAAAAAACTAATTAAAAAAACAGGAACAAACGGAATACCCTGTTTAATCAAAATCTCTCTTTTATTTTTTCTAATTAAAGAGATATCTTTCTTATCCAATCCCGCCCACTTTGCTTTAATCACCTTTCTTCCAATTTTCACATTCTCATACAACCAATCCCCCTCAGTTAAATCCCTCACTCTAACACTATTAATCATACAAGATTCATCAACAGACTTTGCAAATAAATAAAGGTAGGGCATTACAAAAACAAAAATCCCAACAAAAAACAAAGTCTTCTCAATAAAACCAAAACCCGTTAGTATTAATCCCAAAAATAAAACAGTGTAAACTAATTTCCTATTCTTATCTAACTGATTGCAAAACTCCTTACTAAATTTCCCAAAATTCCTCAAAGCCAAAACAAAACTACTAACCAAACCATAAACTCCTCCAGCAAATAAAAACAACAAAAGAAACAAAATGAAAATCTTTAGATTAATAAAAAAACTTTCAGAAAATGCTAACACTGGTCCAAGAGCAATCATTAACTTCGCGTCTCCTCCAGCAAACATTCTACCATAATAAAGTAAATTACCAACAGCAAAAAATATTCCAAATCCAACTAATCCCTGATAAAAAAAATTAAAACCAACTTCAGAAAACAACGAATAAAAAAACCTAAAACCAAGAACAAAAATTATCAGTGAAAAACTCAGCCAATTCGCAACCTCCCGCTTTCTCAAATCCTGAACACTAGCAAAAACAACCCACACCAGTGCTAACACAATTAAAAATATCACCTCTTCCATAATTAATAAAAATCAAAAGAAGTTTATAAAATTATTTCATAGCCTTAAGCTTCATAATAATCTCTCTACCATTCTCTTCTTTCTCAAGTCGCTCATAAAATCTTCTACTCATAATAATCTGAGCGTCTAAAAAAGATTTAAGATGTTTCTTAAATTTATCAGGATTATCTTTACAAAACTTCGCCCACCTTTCAACTTGTTCATCGTGTGATTTATTTTTCATTCTTCATTCTTAATTTTCTAATCATTTTTTTAATATCATTAATTAATGTTTCATTAATCTTATCTTCATAAACTATCCTAAGATGCTTAGCATCTTTTAAATCTTTATCTGATTTCAACAACTCTTCCTTAAATGCAATATTAATTTCAATGCTCGAGAACCAAACATCAAGACCGCTCAAAGGTAGTTTCTGTTTAGTTGCTAATTGTAAACCATCTAATTCATCTTTTGCAAACTTAATTTCCATCTCAGGGAGAAATTCATCCTTACGAATATATCTTATACTATCCCCTCTCAAAAGATAATCATAAATATCCTCTGACTTAGATGACTGGAGACACTTAAAGCCTACATCAACTAAATCATTATGCAACAAAAAAAATTTTTCATATGGAATCTTATCAATAATCATATCAATATCTTCAGTACCTCTGCTCCTACCATGAGTTATTGCTACAAATCCCGACACAATTATGTAATTAACATGCTTCTCAGCAACTGCTACAAAATCCTCAACAAATTTATCTAAAATAGTCCTATCATCAATGCTCCGTTCCATAATAAATAAAACACCCTAAGGTTTAAATTACTTTTTCTTTTTAGATTTCTTAGATTCAGACTTTCCAGAAACACCAACATTCATACTCCTCTGATTTCCCCCTTTCTTATAAGGATGCTTCTTCTTCTCTCTCTTCTTATCCTTTCTCTTATTTCGTCTTTCAGAATCACCACTTGTCATAGTAATCAATTATAGAATAAAATGTTTATAATTGTTTTGAAGATTACTTCCAATCCTTAACAACACAACATTTAACATTAGTTGTATCGCCTGTTTTTGCTTCTATTTCCAAATTAGTATCACACGAAGACTTTGCAACTCCCCCAGAGGCAACACAATCACAAGGTACACTTCCACAAGAACCAATTCCTTGTCCTAATTTAGAAAGTGTAATACAGGATTGTGAAACTTTATTCCCATCACTTTTTGTCAAATCCCTTTTAACATTACAATAATCATTAACACTATTAGTAGCACAAGCAACACTACACTGTTGCACAATTGTATCCACATTACTTCCTCCACCAATCCAAGGAGCCAGTTTATTCCAACCCATTGTAAAACCAATTGCAAGAACAACTAAAACTACAACTGCAAGAATAATTAACACAATTGCATTCGTACTCAAACCTTGTCCCCTCTTTTTCATAAACAACTTAAGATTTTTTTGTTTTTAAATCTTTTTATTTTCTTCAGAATCTTTTTCAGAAGTTTCATCTAACTTTTTTTCATAAATAACAGAAACAATTTCACTATCTCTCTTAATAATTAACTTGCCATCTTCTATACTCGCACCATCAATCCTC
>JBDRGM010000003.1:0-13859 GCA_043817815.1 archaeon | reverse complement strand
ATTGTTTTCATTTTTATATTTCTTAATCATAAACTCATAATTAGGACATTTAAGCCAGTATTTACAGAAGGGTGTGTGGTGTTGCATTCTCCATGTTTTTTTGTGAATGTGACAGGGCTCATCTGTTATCTTTTTCCAAGGCAAGGTATGTGGCCACCAGTGGGGTGGACAAAATCTTTTTTTGGAAATTATTTTTTTGTCTTTGATGTTTAAGATTTTTGCCATTTTAATCTAACTTTTTCTGAAAGTCAAATTTATTTCCATTTGCTAATTCTTGTTTTATTGTGTCTATTGCTTTGTGCATTTTTTTCTCTCTACTTCGAGAGGCATAGTAAAATGTTTGGTCACGTGTTCCTTTTGTTATGAGTATTATTAATTTACCTTTCATTAATCTTGCTGTTCTTCCTGCTCTTTGGATTGCACGAATTGCCGACGGAACTGGTTCGTAGAATATAACTGCATTCACTTCTGGAATATCAAGACCTTCTTCTCCAATTGAAGTTGCGACTAGAACATTTATTTCACCGTCGGAGAAATCCTGAATTATTTGTTTTTGTTCTTTTTGACTTAAGCCTGTCCCGCCTTTTTTTGTCTGACCGACAAAGATTTTTGATTTGATTCCTTCTAAGGTGTTTATCCTTTTTGAAATTGTTATGGCAGTATCTCTAAATTGGGTGAAGATGATTATTTTTATTTTTTTATTTTTTTCTTTTTCTTCTTGGACAATGTTAACTAATTCTTCTAATTTGGGGTGCTCGATATTTTTTGCAAGAAGTTCATTTGATTGCATGTAAACAAAATTAAATTCTGGCTTTGAGACAAGTTTGATGACGCCCTTGCTTTGCTTTTTTGCTGCTTGGTTAAAAAGTTCCTTTAGATATTTATTGAAGCTGTATAGTGTTTGAGTTTCTAAAAGCTCTAGTGCGTGTTGGATTTTTATTGATTGTGCACATGAACTTGCTGCAAGCATATCGTTAAAACTTCGTGTCCCTTTTGTGATGCTTGTCATGAGTTTTTTTTGAAGATGGATTAGATTAATTTTTGAGGGAAAGTCAAATAGCAGTCTTCTTTTTTTTAACTCGTCGATATAATTGTTAAATATGGTTAGAAGTACTTGTCTCATTTCTTCAAATTTTGGAGGGAAGTCTAAGACAATTTTCTCAAATTCAAGTTCTTGAAGATATTCCTTCACGTCTTCGCTGTCTCTTGTTCTTAATTCAACTTGTTCTATATTGAGGTTTCTGCATATTTCTTTTATTTTTGAGGTGTCGCTTCCTGGCGAAGCTGTGAGCCCAAGTATTCTTGGATGTGTTGCTTGTTCTTGATATTTTTTTGAAACATAATTGTAATCATAGTTTCTTATGCATCTGTGTGCTTCGTCTTCAACAAGAAGAGAGACATTTTCAAGAGTGTAGAGTCTTTTTTTAATATCATTTGCAACACATTGCGGTGTTGAGAATATAATGTCTGCGGTTTGCCAGATTTTTTTCCTTTTGTCTGCGTTAACAGCCCCTGTAAATAGTTGTATGTCTGCAAAAAGTTCTGGGAGATATTTTTTAAAGGATTCTAAATGTTGTTCTGCAAGGGGTTTTGTTGGAGCAAGAAAAACAATTCTTTCCGTGGGAAATTTTTGCATCCTGTCTATCACAAGCATTAAGGCAATAAGAGTTTTTCCAATTCCGGTTGGGAGAACAACCAAACAGTTTTTCTCAACGCAAGTTTCAAAAATCTTTTGCTGATATTCTCTGGGGGTAATGCCTTGTAAGAACTTCATGAGATGAGAAAAAGGAAGAGGTATAAATAGTTTTATTTCTTTTTTAATGAATATGCGCCTAGGATAACGGAACAGATAATAAGGAGTAATCCAATCAGGGATAATAAATTAAAAGGGAGTGTTGTATTTAAGATGGCATTTCCTGTCAAGGTGCTTTGGTTTATGAATAAAATTCCTCCGAATAATGATGTTATTGTAAATATGGCTGTTGCTTTTCTTGTTTCAAGCCAGTTTGATATTTTTTTCATATTATGTTATTGTTAATTGGGTTTAAATTTTTTGTTATATTGCTATTAATGAAATTGTTAATGTAATTAATACTATTGAGGCGAGTAAACTCCAGAGGATTTTGCTACCAAAGAGTATTTTGTTTCCGTCGAGGTCTGAGAGTGGAAGCATGTTGAAAAATGTGAAGATGATGCTGAGTTTTACAAAGTTCATTGGTTCTGGAGTTGCGATAAGGTATCCAATTAATGCGAAGAAGAGGTTTGCGAATATTCCTGCTGCTGCAATTAATCCGATGTGGTATTCTGTCATTTCTGAGAATTTGTAAAGACCATATCTTTTTGCTGCCCTGTAAACTTTTGGTTTTACATCAAATACTAAAGGTGCCATCCAGGTGAAATATCCTCTTGAAAAAACTGTGAAAATTATTGGGAAAAGCACCCCTGCCGGAACTGGTCTTTTGAAATGTTGTCCTGCGGTCCATCCGTATCTGCTAATCTCCCAGAGTTTAATATCTATTTCTGAATCAAGATAAAAACTTGCAACTTTTTTTGCTACGATGTTTATTATTATGATAAGTGAAACTGACGCAAGAGTGTATAGAAAAATTTCAAGTGATTTTATTAAACTAATTGCAAATGTGAGGACGAGGATTACTGCTAGGATAATTGAGGCTTCTTTTTTAGAGAGCATGGTATAATGAAATGGATATTTTTTATAAATGTTGTTGTTGAAAAAATATCATAGATTCATAAGGCTCTCTTCACTGCGACCCTGAACCCACAACCGAGAGCAAAAAAAGAAAATTAGTCTGCTCTATTAAGATATATTAACAACCATAGAAAACTATTTAAATAAGATTATCAATTTTTAGATATGAGGATAAAAAAAGTGACAGATGTTATTGGAACAAAGGTATATACTGATTCTGGTGATTATTTTGGAGAGGTTGAAGAGGCGAATTTATCTGAGAATAAAATAGAGGGGTGGAGAATAAAAGTTGGAGGCAGAGTTGTGTCTTTAATTGGGGGTGCGAAGGGAGTTATAATACCTCACCAGTTTGTAAGGGCGATTAATGACATATTTTTAATAAATAAATCTGCTTTGCCAAGTTCTGATGCAGATATGGAAGAAATTCCAGAAGACTTAATATAATATGGTGGAGACAATTTTACAGCATTGGATTGTGACGCAGTTTATACTTCCGTTTGCACTAGTTACTGCAATTGTATTTGGAGTTTTAGAAAAGACAAAACTTCTTGGAGAAGAGAATAAGCAACTTAATGCGATTATTGCTTTTGTTGTTGGTTTGATTTTTGTCGGCGCTATCTGGCCAAAGATTTTTGTAGATAATATGATTTTGTTTTTGACTGTTGGTCTTGTTGTGTTATTTATAATCTTATTATTGTGGGGGTTTGTTTCAGGAGGAGGAAAGGAAGGTAAAGGTTTTGAACTTGAAGGTTGGATGAAATATATTTTATGGATTGTAGGAGGAATAGCAGTCATCATTGCTGTGTTTTGGGCATCTGGTTCAACGTCTAATGTTTTTGATTTATTGTTTAAACAAACTTGGAGTGAAAGTTTTTGGACAAACTTTGCATTTATTCTTGTGATTGGAATTGCTTTGGCTTTGGTTATGAAGAAAGCTAAAGGGAGTACGTAATTTTTTTAGAAACATATTTAAATAATCTTTCTTAATCTTTTGTATGTTTAAAGGAGTGATGTTGGCATTTTATGATGGAGGAGGATTTGGGGATGTTCTTAATCAGTGGGAGGCAGTTGGTTTTTTTGATTATGTTTTACCCTTTCTTTTAATATTTGCACTTGTTTATGGAATATTAATTCAGGTGAATATTTTCAAAGAGAATAGATTTATTAATGGATTTATTGCACTTGCTGTTGGATTAATTGCATTACAATTTGGATATGTTTCTGCTTTTTTTTCAAATATTTTTCCAATGGTGGGAATTGGGCTCGCAATTATTTTAATTGCAATAATTTTCTTAGGTTTATTTTTTCCAACTGAGAAGTGGTCTGTTTATGTGCTCTTTGGTGTTGGGGCTGTTATTTTCTTGACTATAATGTATAAAGTTGCTGGTAATTTTGGATGGACTTATGGTTCTTGGTGGCAAGATAATTTGACAACCCTTTTGGCTGTTGTTTTTATTTTAGTTATTGTGGGGATTATTGTTGCTTCATCAACTCCTGCGTCTAAGAAACCTACGTTCCAAGATATTGCTTCGAAGATATTCAGAGATATGGGTGTTGCTAAATAGATTTTTTTCTAGAAGAAGTGTTTGTTTTAGGAGTTTGGATATTTTCTGATGCTCTGTTTGCAAGAGGGTTGATTACTTTTCCAAAAGAGTCTTGCATCATAGTCATTTCTTTTTTTATGTTTTCAAGATTGTCTCCATATGAGCCGATTTTATTTAGTATTTCAATTTGAAGTCTGTCAATTATTGTTTCTATTCTTGTTAGTCTATCCCCAATATTTTCTATTTTTGTTTCTGCAATGGTTTTGAATTCAGTTAGTGTTGCTGTTTGTTGTTGTATTTTTTTGACTTTTTCAATAAAAACCTGTTCAGCTACTTCAATCATTGTTTCACTCGAAGCAGAATAATCTTCGTATTCTGGTTGGTAAATTTCTTGACTAGAATATTCTTGGGGTTGGGGAGCATACATTTCTTCTTGGGTTTCTTGTATTTGTGGAGAGTATATTTCTTCTTGAGGCTGTTCTGGTTCTGGAGGTGCTTGTGATATTGAAGGTTGCATTTCCTCTTCTTGGTTTATGTCTGCCACTGCATTTTTTATTTTTGATTGACCAAGCGCATCGTTTATTTCTTTAGGGGAAACTCCTTTTTGTCTTAGTGTGTTAATGATTTGGTCTTCTGGAATTTGTTGATTCTTCATTTGTGTTACTTGTTCTAGTGTGGTCATTTTAGTTTTGCGTTTTCATTTGTTTTAATTGTGATTTTGTTACAAATTCAAGTGGTTGGAACATTTTTGCCTGTTTTGATAAGATTTCTAAGTCATCTTTTCGTGCGAATTTTGAAAATTCCCTTGAAGCTGTTTCTAAAAAAACTTTCATTCTTTTAATACCTTCTTTAATTATTTCAATATCTTTTTTTATCTCTAATGTATCTTGGATATTTTTCTCTTTTATTTCTATTAGATTTTGTCCAATTAGTAGAAGTCTGTCTTTTAGTATTCTTTGTTTCTCTTCGAGGTCTCTAAGTTTTGTATTTGTTTCAAGAAATGCCTGTCCCCAATAATTCGCCTCTTGTT
The DNA here is from genome assembly GCA_043817815.1 of archaeon. Classification (GTDB taxonomy): domain Archaea; phylum Nanobdellota; class Nanobdellia; order Pacearchaeales; family GW2011-AR1; genus JBDRGM01. The sequence goes on along the minus strand of JBDRGM010000003.1, from coordinate 8,575 downwards.
CCATGTAATATTTATGTTAAGGGGGTTTAAATTTGTTACTATGAAGATTATCTTTGACTATCATTATTTTTATAAAATTGTTTTGGTAATGTACTGAATGAAGATTGATACTATCATAAATATGTTAGTTCTTGTGGCAACTTTGGTTGGTTTTATTATTGGCTTTGTGAATAGTGAATTTAGGATTTTGGCATGGTCTATTTCATTTACTGTTGTGGTAATTATACTTTTGTTTTTAGTTGTCAGGGATTATATCTTTAAGATAGATGAGAATGTAAGACAAATTAATATTCTTAAGAAAGACTTAAATATGATTGGTCGTTTATCTAATTTAGAAGGAAAATTTGAGGTAATTGAAAAAAAGTTAAAATGAAACGAACACAGATTGACTATATTTTTCTGATGAATCTTATAAAGATTATGATGTTGATTGTTCTAATTTATATTATTTTGAAGGCGTTGGGGGTTATTGATTTTTGAGATAAAATTTGAAAAGATTTATATACATAATTTCTATTTAGTGTTATGAAAAAAGAGTTGATGTTTTGTTTGGTTTTTGTTCTAGTTGTTGGAGGAGTTGTTAGTACAATAAGTACCGATTCAGTAAAATTAGAAAAGTCGTCAGATAAATTAAATATTGGAGAGGACTTTTGTGTTTTTACGGGAACTGTCGACGATGATGATTTTTCATCTTTAAAAGATGGTTCTGTTGGCACTTATGATTATGAACAAAAAATAACCTTTGGATGTGGGATAGAATTACAAAGTTTTAGTGATAGTGATTATAAAAGTGGTGAACAAACAACAGGATTTCATATCTCTTCAAATGATTTTATTCTTAATTATACGTTGGATTTTCTTATGGATATTCCTTTTGATTCTACATTAGATAACAGACAAATATATTTGCTTGGGAAGTCTTATGTAATTATTCAAGTAGATTCTGATGATGAGGAAATTATTTTGCAAGATGGCGAAGGTAATATTTTAGTATTAGATTCGGGTCGTGATGTTGAATTAAATCAAAATATTTATGAAGGTTTGACTGTTTATTTGCCTAAGGTGTCTTCGAATGGAAAATTAGACAAGATTGTTATTGAATGGAGAGTAGATGAGGAGTCTTTTATCACAGAAGAAATGAATCTTAAATTACCTTTGCTTGAATCTTTGGAATTTAGATTTGAAGGTTTGTCTGAAGTTTCTGGAGAAACTTTTGGTAATCTATATTTAGATTCTTTTTATGAAGGTGAAGTTCTTGTAGAGAGCACTAATGATAAAATATCTTGTTTGGATAGTGATGGAGGGGTTGATTATTTTTCAAAAGGAAATGTTAATTTAAGTAAACCTACTTCTTCTTCGTATACGAGTTTTGCTGATCTTTGTTTGTCTGAATGGATGGGTGGAGGATTATTTGGTGAACTTTTTATTAATTTGTCCATACAAGAGGGGGTTTTAACTGAATCTCAAAAATCCAACACAAATATCCTTATTGAGGGTAAATGTATAAGTCCGATTCCTTCTGATGCATATCTTGATACTCGTTATTCAACAATTGACAATCTTTTTTATTTTATGAAAGCATATGAGTGTCCAAAAGGTTGTAGTAATGGCGTTTGTATTGGAGAAGGAAGTAGCGACGAGGTAAATGAAACAGAGCAAACACAACAACAGACAACAACTCAAGACCAAGAACAAACTCAAAATCAACAAGGAGTAACAAACACTGCAAGTAAGCCAGATGTTCTGGAGAAGATACCTGATAAGGGGGTATTTATGTTGAATGGTAAAGAGATGAAAGTTAGTAGAAATGAAAATGGAGAGATTTCAATTGATTTTGGAGAAGGAGATGTTGTTGATGTTGGAAGTTCATTGGATGTGATTAAAAATAAATTGGGGGCATATATAATGACCAGTATGGGGGGTAATCAAAAAATAGAAATTACTGCAAAAGATGCGATTATAAAATCTACTAAAATAGATGAGGTTGATAAGGTGGAGATAGAGGAATATAAAACAATTGCAGTGTATAGTGTTTATGGAACAAAAGATGCCCGATTATTTTTTGTTATTCCAAAAAAAGCACAAGTAGTGCAGAAGATTAGTGTTGATGAAGGGAGATTACTAGATACTGAAAAACCATGGTGGAGTTTTTTGGCTTTTGGTATCTGAAATTCTTGTGATTGTTTAACTCATAAAAATTATTAAAGTCTTGTTTCTTTGGGGTTATATGCAATTTGAAATAGGGGCTGAATTATATTCTTATCAGGTTGAGAGAGAAGGTGGAGAAGATATTGTTTATATTAATTATTCTGGGGCACCGTATGTTCCGAGTATTTCTGATTATCCTGAGATTATGGAGAGGGCAATGGATGTTTTGATAGAGAATCCAAATGTTTCTAGGATTGTTTTTGTTCAGCAGAAAAATTATAGTTATGATTTTGAGGAGACATCTATGCTTCTGGAAATCGCACAGCTTTATGTTTATCTTGTTAAACAAGAGAGGATTTTGTCTCAGGAAAAATTAATCACCAATAATCCTAAGTTTTTTACTAGGAGGTATAATGATATTTTTTCTTTTTTGTTTTCATTAAAACAAGATCCTATTGCAGCTTATAGTGGGTTGAAGAGACTTTTGATTGAGGCGAATATTTTTTTAGAGAAAGTAGATCCTAGATATAAAGTGGATCAGACGAATTATATTCATTTTTTAGAGAAATTATATAATTTGGTTGAGAGGACAAAGCTGATTCGGAAAGTTATTCCTTATATTAAAGATTACAGAAAAAAAGATAGAGAAATATACCATAAATTGTTTAAGCCAGAAGTGATTCCTAATTTTACATTTACACGACTTGTTGCTGATTTGCCAGAAGACGCAGAGATTATGGATCAGTATAAAATTGGTTTTGGAGAGCATGATGAATCTCTTGTGACTATTTTGAAAACAAAGAGAGAGTCTAAATTTATTTATAGTTTGACTCCTCCTGAAAATGTTTTGAGTGAAGAACATAATATGTTATTGAATCTTGCACGAGGGGTTCTTGTTGAGCATCAGCCAATGGCAGAAGAGTTTACAGATATTGAAAGGACAAGACAGGTTTTTTTTAACATTTCTAAGGATTTGTTGCAGGACTTGGCACAGACAAGAGGAATGAAATTAAGTTATTCTGATTCAAATAAATTAGCTACGATATTGGTTAGACATACAATTGGGTTTGGACTTATTGAGGTTTTGTTACAAGACCAGAAGTTGCAGGACATTGTTTTGAATGCGCCGATTTCCCAGACAAATATTTTTTTAAAGCACCAGGATTATGATGAATGTATTACAAATATTTTTCCAAGTCAAGAAGATGTTAATTCTTGGGCTGCAAAGTTTAGAATGATTTCTGGGAGACCATTGGATGAGTCTAATCCTATTTTAGATACACAATTAGATATTGGGAAGATAAGAGCAAGAATTGCAATCATTCAACAGCCTCTTTCTCCAGATGGTCTTGCATATGCAATTAGAAGGCATAGGGAAAGTCCGTGGACGTTGCCTCTTTTTATTAAGAATAAAATGCTTAATCCTTTTGCAGCAGGGTTGTTGAGTTTTTTAATTGACGGTTCTAGGACGCTACTTGTTGCGGGAACAAGAAGTTCTGGTAAGACGTCTTTGCTTGGAAGTTTGTTGTTAGAGATTATTTCTAAACATAGAATTATTGTTCTTGAAGATACATTGGAGTTGCCTGTTGAAGCTTTGAGAAAACTTAAGTATGATATTTTGAGAATGAAGGTCCGTTCTGCCTTGTTGAAGACGACAACAGAGGTTTCTGCTTCTGATGGAATTAGAACTTCTTTGAGATTGGGAGATAGTTCCTTGATAGTTGGTGAGATAAGGAGCGAGGAAGCAAAGGCACTTTATGAAGCAATGAGGGTTGGGGCTTTAGCAAATGTTGTTGCAGGTACAATTCACGGTGCATCACCTTATGCAGTGTTTGACAGAGTTGTTAATGATTTGAATGTTCCTGCTACTTCGTTCAAGGCAACAGATATAATTGTTGTTTGTAATCCAATAAAATCTCCTGATGGTTTGCATTCATGGAAGAGAATGTTGCAATTGGCTGAAGTTCGAAAACACTGGAAAGAAGATCCTTTAGATGAAAAAGGTTTTGTGGATTTACTAAAATATAATGTTGAGAAAGATGAACTTGAAGCAAGTGCTGATTTGATAAATGGAGATAGTGAGGTGATTAAAGATATAGCCTCTAATGTAAAAGGTTGGGCTGGAAACTGGGATGCTGTTTATGATAATATTTTGTTGAGAGCTAAAATTAAGAAAGAGATTGTTGAAGTTGCTGAGAAGAGTGGGGATGCGGATATTTTGGAGGCGAGATTTAATACATTGTCTAATCATATGTTTCATAAAATTTCTGATGAAGTTAGTAAGGAGATTGGTCTGCCAATGAGCGAGAGGGTTTTTCCTGAGTGGCAAAGATGGTTGAATAGTGAGGTTAAGAAGAGGAAGATTTGAGATGGAAAAGAAAGAAGTAAAAAATTCTAAACATTTATTAATTCTCTTTGATTATTCTTTCTATAAAAGATGGTCGATAGAAAAGTTAGAGATATTTTGAGAAAACATTCTGCGAGAATTGAAAGGAAAATTAAAACTTTTAAGGTTAAGGAGACGAATTATAGTCGCGAGTATGTTATGTTTAAAGAGGAGATGGCACCTGAATTGAATAGATTTGAAAGATTGTGTCAGGGTCTTGGAAATATTATTAAGTTGAAGCTTGCAAAAAAAGATGAGGATAAAGTTAGAAGAGACCTTGAGATTGCGCATTTGAATGTTGAACCATGGCAGGCTTTGACTCTGAGTGTTGTTATTTTTGTTGGAGTTTTTATTTTGGGTTTGCTTGTTTCTGTTGCAATTGCATTGATTAGTGGGAGTATTTTATCTTTTCCATTTTTGTTTTTCTTTCTTACTGTGATACTTGCTTTGTTTTTATTTTATTTTGTTAATGGTTATCCAAAGAGGCTGGCTAATAAGTGGAGGTTGAAAGCATCTTCACAGATGGTACCTGCTATTTTGTATATTGTTGTTTATATGAGACATACACCTAATCTTGAGAGGGCGATTGGTTTTGCTTCTGAGAATTTGCAATACCCTCTTGCACTTGATTTTAAGAAAATATTTTATGAAGTTGAGGTAGGGAAGTTTTCTTCAATTAAGGAGAGTTTGGATAATTATTTGGAAACGTGGAGGGATTATTCAACTGAATTTATTGAGGCATTTCATTTGATTGAAGGAAGTTTGTTTGAACCAGATAATACTCAAAGGATTTTAACCTTAGAGAAAGCATTGCAGGTTGTTCTTGACGGTGTTTATGACAAGATGTTGAGGTTTACGCACAATGTGAGAAGCCCTTTGTTTAATGTTTACATGCTTACTGTTGTGTTGCCTGTTTTAGGAATTGCATTATTACCTTTAGCTTCTGCTATGATTGGAGAGTTTCTAAAAGCATATCATGTTTTTATTTTGTATGTTTTGGTTTTACCTTTTTTGACTTTTTATCTAACTGATAAAATTATGTTGTTGAGACCAGGAGGTTACGGAGAGACTAAATTACTTGAGAGGAATCCTCTTTATAGTCATTATAAAAGTAATAGGGCGTATGTAATTGCATTTTTTATTTGTTTACCTCTTTTTATAATTGGGTTGTTGCCTTTGATTTTTCAGTATACTGGTTTGCCTGGAATGTTTGGATTTGAGAAGGATTATACTTTTGCTGAACTTGGTTTAGGTTCTTTATTAGGTGAAGGAAATGTTTTTGATTTTAAACAAGTTGGGAATGATATTGTTGGTCCGTTTGGAATTGGTGCGTTGATATTGGGGATGTTTATCCCTCTTGGTGTTGCTTTGTTTTTTTCAATAGCATATAAAGACAAGACTAAGGAGTTGATTGTTGAAAGAGAGAAGACAAGACAGCTTGAAGGAGAATTTAATAATTCGTTGTTTCAGTTGGGGAATCGTGTTGGGAATGGTGTTCCTCCTGAACTTGTTTTTGCGAGAGTCGCAGAGTCTTCGAGAGGTTTGATTACAGAAGATTTTTTTAGAAGAGTGAATTATAATATTCAGAGAATGGGGATGAGTGTTGAGAAGGCTATTTTTGATAAACGTCGAGGGGCGATTAATTATTATCCGTCTGATTTGATTGCGATTAGTATGAGAATTCTTGTTGAGTCCTCAAAGAAAGGCTTGAAAATTGCGGCGGTGAGTTTGATGAGTATTTCAGAGTATGTCAAGAATATACATAAGATTACTAGTAGACTTAAGGATTTACTTGCAGAGGTTGTTTCTGATATGAAGAGCAATATGACTTTTTTGGCGCCTTTGCTTTCTGGAGTTGTTGTTGGATTGGCGGCAATGATATCTTTTATTTTGAACAAATTAAATCTTGCAAATTTGGCTGGGCAGGATGTTGCAGGGATGGGTAATTTGGATACTTTAATTGGAATATTTAGTTTGGCGAAGATGATTCCACCGTATTATTTGCAGATTATAATTGGGATTTATTTGGTTCAGATAATTTTTATTTTAACTGGAACTTTAGTTACAATTGATTCTGGTGACGACAAACTTGAGAAGACAAATAAGATTGGGAAGAATTTGACGAGAGGAATTGTTCTTTATTTTATTACAGCGTTTTTAGCAACTATTGCATTGTTTATTTTGAGTTCGTTGGTTTTGAGGTTTTAGTTAGGAAGATTTATTAATTACCTTTCTTTTTTTTATTTATGAAAAGAAGAGGGGTGATAGCAGATTACTTGCCGTGGATTTTAATTGCGGTTATAGTTCTTGGTATAATTATGATTGCGATATTTGTATTACAGGATACTGGAACTTCATTAGTAGATAAATTTAAAAATTTGCTTAAGTGGAGTTGAAATGGATTTAACAATTGGACAGTTGATAAAAATAATTCTTGGAGTGCTCGTAGTCGTTGCTGTTGCTGTTGGAGTTGGGTTTTTCTTTAAAGATACTGTTATTGATTTTTTTAAGAATCTTCCTACAGGTAAATTAATTTTGTGTTTAAGATGAAAGATAAACATGGTTTTTTATTAGCTGAGGAAACTTTGAAGATAGTTATTGCTGTAATTAGTATTGGGTTTTTGATTTATCTTTTGGCGTCGCTGTATTTTAATCATAGAGATAATCAGGACTTGGAATTAGCAAAGGCAACACTTGGGCGATTGGTTGGAGATATAAATGCGGGTGTTACAGAGGTTGAGATTTATAATCCTGAGAATTGGTGGGTGAGTAGTTGGCCTTTTGATGTGACTACTGGTTATTTGAAATGGAAAAAGACAGAAGAATTTGAGCCAGTATCTTGTAAGAATATGGGTTGGGAAAGTTGTATTTGCATATGTAAAAAAAGTTCGTCAGGTAGTTGTGATGAAAATGGTATTTGCCAGAATAATGAAAAAGGATTAATTGTTGTAATGGAAGGTATTGAAGCGATGAATCCTACAGATAGAAATGATGGGGAGAATTCAATTAAAATCTCAAAACCTCCTCTTGTATTAAAGATTAGAGGAGAAAAAATTTCAAAATGAACTTAGATGATTTAATAAAATATTTAATATGGATTGTGTTTTTTGGATTAGCTTTGGCTGGAGTGTATATTATGCTCAGAAAATTAGGAGTGATGGGATGATGAAAAATAAAAGAGGCGAATTAACAACACAGCAATTAGTAACGATTATTGTTTTAATAGTTAGCTTTGTGATAATTTTGTTTTTGTTGTTTAGGTTGGGTCTTGGTGAGGAGACTAATAAAGAGATATGCCATAATTCTGTTTTGTTGAAATCAAAGTCTAGTTTAGGTGGCAGTCTTGATTGTAAAACAAATTATGTATGTATTTCTGGAGGGGGCAAGTGTGATGGATTTAGCGAGGATTATCTGGTGAAGGTTGATTTGAGTGGAACTGAGGCTGAGGCAAAGAATGAAACTATGAAAGCAATTGCAGATGAGATGGCTGATTGCTGGTGGATGTTTGGCGAGGGGAAAGTTGATTATACTAAAGGTATTGATTGGGGGAAGGTTACGGGGAAAAAAGCCTGCTCAATTTGTTCGACGCTTTCTTTTGACAAAGAAATCAGAGAATTTACAAAAAGCAACATTATTCATTACAATAATCTTTATGTCTATCTCCAGTCGACTAAAAAGAATAACGCAGAATCTTATTTAAGTTACATGTATAATACTAACAATCTTGATAAATTTAAAGGAGATAATTATTTATTAAAACCCTTTAATTTTAATGGAAAGTATTTCATAGTTACTGGGATTTCTGAAAAAGGAGGGTTGAATTCAGTAAAGGATTTTTTCTTTGGATCTGTTGATGATTTTAATAAAGCCTTTTTTGATTTTGTTGATCTCCCTGAAGTTGAAGGCAAGGAGGAATATGGGCATATACCTGTTATTGTTGCTAGTACGCCTGACTTAGATAAATTGAATTGTGGTGAATTCATAACAAAAGCATAAAATGTTTAAAAAAAAGGGGACTATTCTTGCAGAGAATGTTATTTT
>JBDRGM010000002.1:0-5279 GCA_043817815.1 archaeon | reverse complement strand
TTAGTTCTATCCCACAGCGTATATATAACAAGAATATCTTCTGCTTCTTCTGCCCCCATATTAATAATCTTTGTTGTAACAATCTGGCTTTCTCCTACCTTTATTTCATTGTATTCTAAATAAACATTAATATCAAATAATCTTGCAGGGCGGGAAAATTCTTTTTGCACAGCAAATCCCGTACCTTTCCCAAGGAAATCTCCAAATAAAAACATTGATGCAAAAATTATCAAAAATAATAAAAATGTTCCTCCTATAAAAATTTTTGATTTACTTGTGACCTTTAGGTTATTCATTTTTCCACCTCATTTAAACTTTATCTAAAAAGGCATTTCAGTTTAAAAACCCGCCTTTTTTAATTTTTTAAATATAATCACTGCTATAAACATTGTAAAAACCGAGGAAATAGCCCAAAAATATATTTTACTCTTTTTTGTTTTTAAAAATTCAAATCCTTCTTTAAGTTTTTCTTTAACAATAAAACTTGTTTTACCCTCGGCAGTTTTACCTTTTTCATATTTGATTTTAACATCTACCTGATGAGTTCCTAAATCCATCTCTGGCAGTTCCAGAGTCTTAACAAAAGAAATTTCTTTTTGTACTTCTAAATCTTCACTTTCTTCATGAATTGTTTCATTTTCACTGTAAACCAGATAATTAACTTTTACCTTGGTTAATTCGTTAGGAAGTCCAAATTTAATTAAATTAATTTGAAGAGGGATTTGTTTAATGTCTTGAAAAATTTCTTCACTTCCTGGAAGAAGAGAGATAATTACATCGAATAGGGGTTCTTCAGAAGCAACATAAGTGCAGTTTTGTTCTGTCTCTGGAGTTTTGTAGTTATCAGAACAACTACCAATATTAAAACAATCTCTTGTTTGTTTTCCTCTTGGAAAGCATTTACCCCAATCTGTACAATTCCATTTGTAAACACAACTACTCCCTCCTCCGCCTGAACTAGAAGAAGAACTTGAAGGGAGCGGAGTAGTATCTAATATAATTGTTCTAGTTTCTGTTTGATTAATATTACCACCACTGTCATTTGCAGTTGCATTTAGATAGTATGTCCCATCTGCCAAAGAAGTAAAATCAATAGATAATGGGCTTGTTGATGAGGAGTTGCTTTGAAATAAGCCAGTGCTGTTGTAAAGATAAATAATAATAGCATCTAAATCATTGTCGCTGACACTGGCATTTGATTGTATGTAATTCTGACTAAAACTTCCTGCTTCTGTTGTTGGAGCAACAAATTGTATTGAAGGATATGTTGCATTAATATTTACAGTATAATTACTATCAAACCAGTCAGATTGCGGAGCAGTTGCATTGTCATAACATAATACATTCCAGATATAAGTTCCATCTGCAATTGAAGGAATAGTTATGTTAGATATTGTTCCATTATTGATGTTTATGATGGTGGTGTTTGCATGCCATCCTGAACTCCAGTTACCATATAATGTACAATTTGTAAATCCTGTATCATCTTCTACTGTAAAATTAAAATCTATTGGAACAGAGTTTACCCATAAGTTATTAGTAGGATAATTTAATGCTGTTACAACAGGGAGGTCATTAGTTTTTACTTCTAATTTAATATAATCCACATATATTTCATTTCCGTCTTGATCATCTCTCCCAACAACAGAAAGATGAAATAAATTGGAACCATCTATATAATTCCCAATATTAGAAGTAAAAGATTTTGTGAATGTTTGGTCTGATGTAGTGAGGATTTGTGCGGGACTTGGTTGAGTCCATCCACTATCTGTGTAATAAACAACATAAGGTATTGTTTTCCAGGTTCCAATATGTTTCCCTTCAAAAGTGTATGTTATATTAAGGATATTATTAATGTTATAACTTGATAAGTCAAAAGTGAAATGATGGGAATGCCATAACTTGCTATCTGCTACTGGATTTAGTGTAACATATGTATTGTCACTTGTTGATGCATTTGTATTTTCTGCTGAGGTATATTGTGTGCTTGTTCCACTCATCGCACTGGCCACATCAGCCATTTCTATATTTTTATAAGCTAGATGAGTTGCATCTGGGTGTATAGTATCCCTTGTTGTAAATCCAGTTATTCCAAATTTTCCACCCAACCATAAAACAGATAATATCAAGAGTATTAAGGCAAATATCCCAAATGCGACCATCAATAAATCTTTATTTCTTGTGATCTTTCCTTCAGATATACTTAGTAGATTATTCATTTCCCCCCTCCTTTGACCCAGAAATAAATTTTAGCCATGCCTGCCTGCCTTGTTTTGATTTTTTCTGCACCTTCTAAAAATGCAAAGCAATTAGATACAGTTTGTCTTGAAATACTGAGTTTTTTAGATAATTCAGAAACAGTAGCTCCGTCTGGATTTTCTTTTAATTCTTTTATAATTTTTTCCCGATTATGATTCAAATCCTCTTTCTTTTTCTTCATCTTATTGTAAAGCAATATTGTATTCAATGAATCCAACAATATTGTAAAGTAATAAGCAAAGAAATTAATAAATAAAACCCGAAATGTTAAAGGTACTTAGCACATTAGTGATGTTTGTAATGTGTGTGATGTTAGTGATATCTAGAATTATTCTTCTTCGTCCTCTTCTTCTTGCTCAGACTTAATAAAGAAATGATTAATCTCATTCAAACGATCAAGAACTTTTTTTAACTCTGGATTTTTTTCTAAAAGATGTTCAGTTGTTTGAGTTTCATTAACTACTGCTAAATAAATTCTTGCTAAATAATTTATTTCTTTATCATAAGAAACTCCTCTTCCCCTCTTACTTCTGATTAAATTAATTATATCAAAAGAGCCTGTGTTTAATGCTTGATTTACTTTTGCCCTTGCTACTTCATCAAGAAGTTCAATAGTTTCTTTTTTTACAGCCACACTTATCTTTTTTTCTGGCTTATTTTCTTCTCTCTCTCTCTCTCTTTTGTTCCATCTAAATTTTCCATTTCACAAATGCCAAACCCTAAATCGGAGTTTGTAAAATTTAATTCTTAAATTAATGATATATTAGAATATATAAGTTTTTCGGTAGAGTTGTAATTTTAAGTAGTGAATTTAATAAAAATTATTCAGTTGTTAAGGTAAGAAAAAAATAATGTATGGACCCGGGCTCGCTGAATGCATACATTAGTCCGACACACGACAATATATTTTCTCTCCTCGTGACCAAATAACGAAAACATAGATATGGACCTGCCGTGACTCCCGACCTCGCACGAAGTTGTTTATGGACTATGCTTTCATTCGAAACTGAAATTTCGGATGAATGGAAATTTTAATTTACTTCTACCACGAAGTCGCTCGGAGTTGAAAGATAAATCTTATTGAATTTAGTCCGACACACATAATGCAATTTGAAGATTGCATATATGGACCTGCCGCGAGTTGAACGCGGGTCTCTTCGGTGCAAGCGAAGTATCTTACCGTTGGACAACAGGCCCCTAATAAATTTAGAATTATAGAGTTTTTAAGATTTGGGTTTTATCTTTTTTTAACTGGAGATATTTCTATCGAAAAAGGAACATCCATAGATTCTTTCTTAATTAATTTTTTTGCTAAATCTTTTGCAGAATTATGAGTTCTTAAATTAATCTTTCCTTCACATAAAAAAGTACAATGATATCTTTTATCACCTATTTGAAATTCACTTCTCTTAAGTTTTCATTACTATTGTATATTGTAAAAAGATAACTTGTCCTTTAGAATTGTTTATTTTTTCATTAATAAACATTCCTATACTCAAAAATATATTTCAAATTTTAATTAGAAAGTACGTAAAAGCAATCTTGTAGTTAATATAATATATAGGAGGTGATCCATCTGCAGGTTCCCCTACAGATACCTTGTGACAACTTAACTTGCATTATCGTGCCAAGGTTTTCCTTCGAAAAGTTTCACCCTAACGCAACTTTGCTAGTTTGATGGGCAGTGTGTGCAAGAGACAGTGACGTATTCACCGTTCGTTGATAACAAACGATTACTACGGATTCCAGTGTCATGAGGTTGGGTTGCAAACCTCAATCTAGACTAAGATGAACTTTAAGAGATTAGCTTCTCTTTTCAGAGTCGCATCCCGTTGTATTCACCATTGACGCGCGCGTGTATCCCAGGGGATTCGGGCTGTACCCATCTGTCATTGCCCACACTTTCATCCTCGTTACCAAGGCAATCTGTATATTGTACACGTAGTAAATATACACGTGGGTCTTGCCTGTTACCTGATTTAACAGGGCGCTTCACAGCACAGGCTTACGACAACCATGCAACTCCTCTCAGCGTGTCAGGTAAGCCCTTTAGACTGACCTTCATCCTGCTGTCGCTCCTGGTAAGGTTCACGGTGTATAATCTAATTGAACCGCACGCGTCACCCGTTGTAGTGCCTCCCCGCCAATTCCTTTAAGTTTCGGCCTTGCGACTATACTTCCCAGGTAGCGCACTCTTCGGCTTCCCTGCAGCACCGACGCCTCTCGAGGAGGCACCGATGTTTAGTGCGCAGTGTTTACTGCTAGGACTACACGGGTATCTAATCCGTTTTGCGCCCCTAGCCTTCATCCCTTACTGTCAGAACTGTTCTCGTAAGATGCCTTCGCTATTGTGAGTCTGTCCGAGATTAAAACATTTTACCGCTACTTCGAACATACTTCTTACGTCTCCCAGTCTCTAGCTTGACAGTACTTCTTGCACGCTTTGTATTTAAGATGCAAAATTTCACAAGAAACTTATCAAGCAAGCTACGGATGTTTTAGACCCAATAAAAATGGCTGCGACTTGGACCGCGAGTATTACCGCGGCGGCTGGCACTCGTCTTACCCAGTCCTTATTCGCCGAACTTTTTACATTCGGCAAAAGCGTTCCTATTGGAACGCACTCTGGTTCAAACTGTCACGCTTGCGCGCATTGCAGATTATTCCTAACTGCTGCACCCCGTAGGGCTGGGAATAGTGTCTCAGATTCCCTCTCAGGGCCTCTCCGCTAAGAGCCCTTACAGATCAAAGGCTTGGTGGGCTATTACCCCGCCAACAACCTAATCTGCCGCAGCCCCATCCTTAGTTTAGAGACAAGTCATTCCAGGGCATGTCTCCTATCGAGTATTAGACTCAGTTTCCCGAGATTATCCTCGGCCCAAGGTTAGGTTAGCTACGTGTTACTGAGCAGTTCGCTCCTCTACTTCAAAGAAACAAAGAAACTTGCATGTCTAATCGCAAACCAAAGAGCCGCAGCCGCCAGCAGGATCAACTGGAATTAAACTTCATTGATTATGCCC
>JBDRGM010000001.1:0-29222 GCA_043817815.1 archaeon | reverse complement strand
TTTAGAAAAGCTGTTTGGGATTATCATCCTGGGTTGATTGGATTTTCTATTTTAGAAATGACTTATGACCAAGGATTAGAACTTGCGAATGCGATTAAAGATATTCCTGTTCCTAAAATTTTTGGGGGAATCTACCCAAGTTTTGCTCCGAGAATTTCTCTTAGAGAACCTGCAGTAGATATGGTCTGTGAAGGAGAGGGAGAAGAGATGCTCCCTGAACTTGCAACAGCATTAGAAAAAGGTGAGGACATAATAAAAATATTAAATTTAACTGTGAAAAAGGATGATAAAATCTATCGCTCAGGAGAGATTGTTGAGTTAGAGGATTTACCCACAGGAGATAATATTTATGGTGAGAAAACAGGATTAAGAAGACCTTTGACTAATATGGCTTCAACTTTGCTTGGACCTGATTATTCTATTTATTCTGATAAAAAATTTTTGAGAAAGATGGGGGGGAAAGTTGTGAGAACTGCTGCTGTTGAATTGAGTAGAGGCTGTCCATTTTCATGTGGTTTTTGCTGTACACCTATGCTAAGACATCAGCATAAAGCCGGAAGAGAAAAATACAGCAAATATTCAGGTATTGATTTAGAAAAACTAAAGTCAGAAGATACTCATCACAGAGAAAAGCCAATTGATAAGTTCATTGAAGAATCTAAATCAGCGAGGGACAATTATGGATTTAATTATCTTTTTATTACCGATGAAAGTTTTTTGTCTATGAGTGAAGAAAGATTTTGGGAGTTTATAGTTAAATACAAAAAAGAAATTGGGCTGCCTTTTTTTACTGAAACCCGCGCTGAAACTGTTAAACAAGGTTATGCTAAAGCCCTTGAAGATGCTGGATGCGACGGAATTGCAATAGGAATTGAATCCGGAAGTCTCAGGGTAAGAAGAGAATTGCTAAATCGTTTTATGAGCAATGATGTTATTATTGATGCTTTTAAAGAATTTGAAAAAACAAAAATAAGAATTTCTGCTAACAATATAATTGGTTTTCCATATGAAACAAGAGAAGACATTATGGATACTGTCAGGATTAACAAACAGATAAATCCAGACAATGTTGTTGTTAATGCTTTTCGTCCGTATTCTGGAACAGAGCTAAGAAAATTGTGCATTGAAAAAGGTTTGATTCCTCCTGAAGAAAGAGCTGAAGACAACAGAGTTTATAGTGCATTTTATAATGGAGTTTTATCTAGTGAAGAGATTGGGGGTATAAGAAAGGTCTTTAATTTGTATGTTAAATTTCCTGAAAATAGGTGGGATGAAATTAGAAAGGCAGAGAAGGATGAAGGCTTAAGAAAAGCGCTCAATAGAGAGTATGAAAATAAACAAGTTTTACAGAGATAAATAATGAAAAAAGTATTTGTGTTAGGAATTGATGGTGCAATGCCTGAAAAGATTTTTGATGAATGGTTAAATGATTTGCCGAATATAAAGAAACTTATGCAAAGGGGATGTTATGCAAAGTTGAATAGTACTATCCCCCCTCTTTCTGTTACTGCATGGACTTCTATGACTACTGGTAAAAAACCTGCAGACCATGGAGTTTTTGAATATTTATATAGAAACCACGAAAGTGAGGTTCCTGGAAAAATGGATTTGATTTCTTCGTTTAGAGTCAAGGACAAGAGATTTTGGGAACTTGCAGGTGAAGAAGGAAAGAAAATTATCTCTTGCTTTGTTCCATTAACCTGGCCTGCAAAACCTTATGAAGGCATTTTGATAAGTGGTGCACCTGCTTTAACTGAGAAAGGAAAATTTGCACATCCTCCTGAACTTGAAGAAGAAATTAAAAAAGTTTTGGGACGAGATTTTCAAGTTGATATAAGATTTTTTAGAGAATTAACAAAAAGAGAAATTTTAGAGCAAATAAAAGACGTTACTCAGACACATATTGACGTGATAAAACACTTTATTAAGAATAAGGAGTGGGATTTGTTTTTTGGGGTTATAACTGGAAGTGACAGAATGAATCATAGCTTTTGGAAATATTGTGACACTCAACATAGAAAATATGATCCCAATTCAGAATTTAAAGATGTCTTAAAAGAATACTATAAATTTTTAGACAAAAGTTTAGGGGAGATGCTTGAATTACTCGACGATGATACCCAAGTTGTTATTTTATCTGACCATGGGTTTACACGAATGCATACAAGAGTAAATCTAAGTGACTGGTTAATCAAGGAAGGTTATCTAGTCCTAAAAGAAGGGTTAGTAGTTGATTCTCCTAAAAAATTAGAAAATAATATGATTGACTGGACAAAGACAAAGGCTTTTGCAATAGGGGCTTATGATGGACAGATTTTTATTAACATGAAAGGACGAGATCCTTTAGGAGTTGTGAAAATAGAAGAATATGATTTGTTAATCAATGAATTAGAAGAAAAATTAAAAAACATAAAAGGGGATGATGGAAAGGCTCTCAATACTAGGACATTTAGTAAAGAAAAATATTTTAAGGGAAAATGTGAAAACCTTGCTCCGGATATTGTTATTTATTTTGATAATTTACATTATGGATGTAATTCTACGCTTGTAGGAAATAAAACCTTGTGGTCTCCTCATACAGCAATGGGAAGTGATGATGCAACACATTCTGAACAAGGAATTTTTATAATGGATAAATGTAAACAAAAAGGGAATATTGGAGAAATTGATATTTTAGATATTGCTCCAACAATGTTAGACAGGTTGGGTGTTGAGATTCCTGAGGAACTTAGTGGGAAAGTTATTAGATGAATTATCCCTTAATCTTACTGTAAATCAATTTTAATATCTGCCAGTCGTTTTTATCTAGACAATTTGTTGTTAATACTAGAAGGGTATAAACTGATATGAAGAAAGTTCCGCATACAATTAAGGAAGAGAGATTTGTTTGGACAAAAGATTTAATGAATAGTAAAAGTATGCTAGAAAAAATCACAATTAGGGCTATCTTTAACATTTTTCTTCTAAATGGGATTATTGAAAGATATTTGTAAGATTGTGTGAAAAATAAAAGGTTGAGGGATATTACAGAAAGCATTGTTGCAAGACCTGCTCCAGTGATTCCATACTTTGGGACGAATAGAATGTTGAGGATAACATTGGCTATTGCTACGCAAGCTATGTCTGCTAGAATAATCTTAGACTTTCCTTTCATTGAAATGAGTTCTTCTGAAATTCCAAAAAGTGTTGTAAATAAAGCCCCAATAGATAAAAATCTCAGAGCATTTTCAGCGACGAGATATTCTGGTCCAAAAAGGGTGTTGATAAAAACTCCTGGAAAAATCATCAAGAGAATGAAAAAAGGTGCTGCCATCATAAACACCCATTTTCCTACTTGCTGACTCAATTGTTTTACTCCTTCTATATTGCCTTTGGCGTATTCTTTTGTTACTAATGGGAAGAAAAGTTGTTTAAATAAGTCAATGGGTAGAACTAATAGCGAGGCTATTGGAATTGCGGCATGATAAAAACCAACATCGTCTACTGTTTTGAAAATTCCTATCATAAAAGAATCTATCCAGTAGAAAATTGAAATCATGGCCCCATAAAAAATAAATGGCCAGGAGTATGAAAACATTTTATCGAATATTTTTTTATCTTTTTCCTGAATTTTCCTGCTTGACTTAAAAATTTCTGGAAGCTTAATTTTACAAACAACATAGGCCATTGCAAACATTGCAAAGGTTCCTACTAAATAAGAAATTGCTACAGATGTTGAATTTATTCCTAACCCTATTAAGATAATTAAGGTGATTAGTGTGGCGAGGTTCCATAAAACATTTGAGATAAAGGAAAACCATCCTATTTTTTCATATGCTCTTATGACTGCGAGGAAAATTCCCCCAATGACAAGAAATGGTAAGGTTACGCTGAAAATTTTCAAAAATAGAATTAAATCTGTATTAGAGAAAAATTTCAATGCAATTGATTCAGAAAAAAGAAATAATAAAAAACCTGCTAAGATGCTTGTAAAAATTGTAAGTAAAAAAGATTTTCTAAAGACATACTGAATTTTCTTGTTTTCTTTTTTCCCCCTAAATAAAGATATGTAGCGCAAAAGCCCTTCTTTTAGTCCTAAACCAGAAAAAATTCTAAACCATCCAACAAACATAATTGATAAGGCAAATAAACCATAAACTCCAGGACCATAATGTTTAGCGATAATAATTCTATACAAGTATAAGAAAACTTTAGACAAAAATAGGGTAATAAATACAATAAAAGAAGACTTTACAAGTAGTCTTAATCCTCTATCTATACTTTCTTTTTGAGATTCATTTTCCATATTTTTCAATAGGGGTTAGTTTCTTAAACTTTTTCCAATCATAAATTGAGGAAAATTTGTCTATTCGATTATGATATCTTGTCTCCTCAACAATATCAAACAAAAGATGGAATGTCCCTCCTGTGAATATAAATAAAAAATATTTTGAGAGGAAGATTAGCAAAAAAGATATGATTAGAAATTCAATTCCATGTAAGAAAAAAAATCCCCCATAAAATCTGCTCCTTTGTGTCTTTGGTATTACAATAAGCTTTTCTTCAACGTTGATTACAAACCACTTATGTGCTTTTTTCAAACTCCAATTTTTTCTTTTGTGTACGTAGTATAAGTAATGGTCAACGTCTATTAAAACAGAGGATAGGAAAATTAATGATGTGTTAATTAACCCTATTTCTGGGAAAAATAAAAAAAGGGCTAAAGCAAATAATCCCCCTAGAATGACGTGTTGTTTAACAAACATTTTGATTTTTTAAATTTTTAAAATATTCAAATGTTTCTTTTAATCCTTGCTTGAAATCTGTTTTTGGGTACCATCCTAATTCTCTTTTAATTTTACTTGGGTCTGCGACAAGGACTGCAGGATCTCCTGCTCTTCTGTTGGTCTCTGTAATTTTAAAATAATGTCCAGATATATCTTTAACAGCGTTGATGACTTGTTTTACAGACAAACCTTCTCCTGTTCCAACATTATAAATTTTTGATTCATTATCTAGTTTTTCTAAAGCAAGCGTGTGCACTTCTGCTAAGTCTTTCACATCAATATAATCTCTTATAGGTGTTCCATCAGGAGTACCATAATCTGTTCCAAAAATTTTAATATCTTCTCTTTTCCCCAAGGCCGCGAAAATTATTAGGGGAATTAAATGAGTCTCAATATCGTGCCTTTCTCCTAAATTCCCCCATGCTCCTGTAGCATTAAAATATCTTAAGGCAGTAAATTTTATCCCATAAAGCTTATCATACCAGTCTAATAATTTTTCAAACATTAATTTTGTCTCTCCGTAAAAATGATCAGGTATTGTCTTATCTTCTTCTTTAATTGGAAAGTCTTTACTTGCATAAACTCCTGCAGAAGAAGAAAAAATTATTTTTTTAACATTATTTTCAACCATCACCTCAAGGAGGTTTATACCACAAACTAAATTATTGTGGAAAAATTTAGAAGGATATTTCATTGATTCTCCTACTTCTGAAAAGAATGCAAAATGAATAACTGCTTCTGGTTTGAATTTTTTAAAGATTTCATCAAGGAGCTTTTTATCACTTAAACAACCATTGACAAATTCGCTTCTTGGGTCAACTGCATCCCTGTGCCCTTTAATTAAGCTATCATAAACAAGAACATTATGCCCTTTGTCTAAAAGTTTTTTTGAAGTTACACTTCCAATAAATCCCGCGCCCCCAGTTACTAAAATTTTCATAATTGAAACAGAATTAAACAGTTTTTAAGATTTATGAAAGACTATTCTTCTATTATTTTAATCATATCTGTAAAGGCAGGTCTTGTTATTAAAACTCCTGCAGTGATTCCGATTATCGTTGTTACTGCAAAACCTTTTAGAAGTCCTGCGCCAGCCCACATCAAAGGAAGTAATGCTACTAATGCGGTGAAATAAGCTCCTAAAATAATTGTAAATGCTCTCTTTAATCTTTGTTTTATGCTCAACAAAGTGGTTTGCCTTGATTCATCGAGGATAATAATTTGTTGGTCTATACCTGTGCCAATTGTGGCCAAGATTCCTGCAATACTTGGTAAGTCAAGATTCCATTCTATAAAAGAAGCTATTCCCAAAATGATTATTATTTCAGATATACTCGTTATGATTAATGCTATTGAGGATTTTAATTTTTTATACCTAAGAAATATAATTATTGATACTGCGAAAAGTGCTACAAATCCTGCTAAGAATATTGACCTTATGAATTCCTTACCTAGTATTGGAGAAATGGTATCTAGTTTAACAATTTCTAATTTATATGGAAGACTTCCAGTGATTAAGATTGTCTGAAGTTTATTCATTTCTCTTTCTGCAGAATCAAATGCATCCTCTCTTGTTGCGCCGGTTCCTGCTCCAGATATAGAAATCTGCGTTGTTATCTGTTCTCTGAGTCCTTCGCTAATAAAAAGACTGTCAACGAGATTGTCATCTAAAAACAGGTCTAGCTTTGAAGAGAGGTAACTTCCAGTGGAAGTTGTGTTTACTTCTAAGTCTTGAAGGGTATCAAAGTGTTTTTTTGCTGCGTTTTCGCTTAGATAGACAGTAAATCTAAAATTACAAAAATATCCTTCTGAAGACTGCTGACAAGTTTCTATTCTCGCGCACGTTGCATCGCTTCTACAAACAGAGGAAATATCTCTTTCCCCCCCTGTGAAGACAGTTTCATTTTTTATTTTTGCTTCGAATTTCCCTTGTTTTGAAATCAGTTCTTTGAGGTCTGTTGGTGTTGCTCCTGCAATCTCAACTAACATAAAATTATTTCCTGACAAATCTGAAACTGGAAGAACCCTTATATCTGAGAGTCCAAATTCGTTAAACCTATTGCGAGTTATATCTACAAGATCATTTATTTCCGAAGAAGTTAGTTTTTTTTCTTCTGCCTTGATTAGTGCTCTAGAACCTCCGACAAGATCTAAACCTGCTTTGATGTTTGTCTTTGGAATTTCTGAAACAGTTATTTCGGGTGATTGTTTTGAAAATAAAATTATCTCGGATTTATCTGTATTAATTGTTGTTCTTACATTTTCTTCAGAAGGATATTTTTCTTGCATTACCAATGAAAAATCATCAAGATTGTTTATACTTTTTCCATCGATTCCCGTGATTATTTGTCCTACTCGTAATCCTTGTTCAAATGCGGTAGAATTTGATTCGACACTAGTCACTAAAACACCCTTTTCAAAAAAGCTTGGAGGAAATCCAAAGATAGATAATAAACAAAATATTAAGACCACTATTAGCAACCATATTTTCCATGTCAATTTCATTTTTTCCTCTCCACATACCATTTAAGTATTGAAACATTAGTTATCCAAGTATTAAGAAGATCAAAACTTAAACCAATGACAAGTATTGTTAAAATTTGACTTAGAACAATTGAGAAAGATTTTACGACGAAAAGTGCGAAAGAAATAGCAATCAAAGAGGTTAGTGTCATTGTGATTCCTGTTTTAAACGCACTGAAAATTCTCTGGTTTAGTGAACCTTCTTGTCTCTTTAAAATTCTTGTTGTCAGTAAAATATCTGTGTCGACAGAATAACCAATCAACATTAGGAAAGCTACAATTCCTGCACTTGACATTTTCATCCCTAAAAGATTTACCAATGCTAGAGTCATAATAATATCTGCAAAGGCAGCTATAACAACTGCAGCTGAAGGGATAAATGTTCTGAAAATTATAAAGACAACGATTGCCATGAAGATAAACGCAAAGATTATTGCGATTATTAATTGTTTAAAAAAACTCTCGCTTAATTCTGAGCCAGTGAAATCAAAATCGCTATTTTTTCCAGGTACTAAATCATAACCAAGATAATCCTCAAGGACTTGTTTTGTTTCATCTCCACTAGATTTTGTTTGAATGATAATTGCTTTTTGCTCTCTTGTAATTAAATCAGAGATTTCTCTTGTGCTAATATCCTCAAGTTTTTCTGACAAATCCTGTTTTAATTTTTCAACATCGATTTGATTGTAAATTGTTACAGAAGTTCCTCCAGTTAAGGAAATATCTTTTTTAAAAAAATCTCCTGTTGAATTGTATGTCATTCCAATAGAGATTAAAGATAATATTAAAATTCCTAAAGGAATTAACAATAGTGTCTTGTAGTGTTTATCATGAAATCTTGCAAATTTGCTTTGTGTTTGATTTTGTTCCATTTTTATTTTTTCTTTAGCATGTGTAAAATGCGCGGACTGGGAAGCTCGAGCCCACACTCGTCACTGGATTATCGGTCTCTCTCGTGTAAGCTCTCGTCGAACCCTTGGGTTCTCATCCCTATGCGCGGACTGGGATTCGAACCCAGGTCAACTGCTCTCTTCAAAGACGATTATGGAAGGCAGTTATTCTGCCACTGAACTATCCACGCTCAAAACAACCTATAAGTGGTTTTTTGTATTTTCCCTTCTATGTTCTTGTAAAGCGATTTCTTTAGTGCAATCTAAAGGAAATCACAAAGCAACATGATATAAATATCAATGGGATGGTTTTAAAGTTTACTACGCGCCTGGAAGGATTCGAACCTCCGACTTCTTCCTTAGGGGGGAAGCGCTCTATCCAGCTGAGCTACAGGCGCATACTTTTTAAAGAATGTTTTAGTTTAAAAAATATGCTAGTTAAGATTCTTGGAGGGATTGATTTGATTGCAGGGCTTGTTCTTATATTTGGGGCTGGAGGAGACTTACCTAGTCAGTTACTAGTTATTCTTGGTGTTGTTCTATTAGCTAAATCTGGTTTGGGTTTGCTTGGTGATTTTGGAAGTTGGGTTGACCTTTCTTCTGGAATCGTACTACTCTTATCCGCGATATTAACTCTTCCCTGGTTTATCAGTTTTATTTGTGGAGTATTAATAATCCAGAAGGGAATTTTTAGTTTTTTTGGGGAAGGATAAAATTAAGCAATTCCTTTAATAGTGTGGTGAACTCTTGTTGGTATCTCTCTTGGAGTCCAAAGATATTTAGACTTTACCCATAGTTGAGAATCATTCTTTGCCCATTCAACCTTATTCGAAATAAAAGGAACTCCGTTAAATCCTAGTTTCTTTGCTATTGAAACAAGTCTTTGCATATGTGCTGGATGTCCTATGTAAATAATTCTTTGCTTGTTTAATTCTAATTCATTTATTCTCTTTTCTGCTTCCTTGTAAACCCAATCAGACCCTTTCTGAGAAAATAAAATACTTCCTGAATATTCTTCATAGCTCTCTCCAAAACAATAAAAGCAAGTTTCACCAATTCTTTCTAAACACTCTTTGAATGGTTTCTCAACTACAGCAGGAATATCTTCTCCAAAGATATCTCTTGAGTCTTTTATTGCTTGAGCAATAACTTGATTATAAGAATCTTCTCTGAACTGTAATCCAAATGATTGTGGAACAATCACTGAAGGATTAAAATCTGGATTAGTTCTATAAAATTTCCCTTTTACATTTACAACACTTAAATCCTTATCAACATAATCGGTTAGATTTTTTAATATTCTCATTTTCAATAAGATAGTTGGTGGTTTAAAAAACTATCTGATTATAGAAAAGTAATGTTGAGCAAAAGAAAGCTCGAGACCTCGCACAAAGTTGTTTAGAGGTTATCAGAATCTCTCGTGTAAACTCTTGATTAAACCTTTGATTCTCATCTAATTAATGCGGAGTACAGGATTCGAACCTGTGTAAGCACTAAGCTAATGGATTTTGAGTCCATCCCGTTTGACCACTCCGGCAACTCCGCTTAGGAATAAAGTGGATTATAGATATAAAAATCTTTAGAAAGGTAGCACAGGCCAGTGGGAATCAAAAGACTCTAAATTACCGAAGTAATTTACCACTGAATGCCCCTACCTATAAAAGAAGAAAAACGTTCTATTTAAGTATTGTCGTTCACCCGTTAGAAACAACAAAAAATTAAAAAATGATATGGAAGATACACAATTTTTATAAACAAATCTTGTAGAATATTTTATGGAGAAGTTAAAAGGGGCTCTTGATAAATTTGGAGATAAGAAGATTTTGGTTATGGGAGATGTTTGTTTAGATAAATTCAGTTGGGGGAGCATCAGTAGAGTTAATCCCGAACAACCCGCGTCTCCACTTGTTAAAATTTCTAAAGAGAGTTATGTTCTTGGAGGTGCTGCAAATGTGGCGAGAAATATTTCATCTCTTGGAGTAGAATGTTACTTATATGGAATTGTAGGGAGAGATTTTTTTGGAGAAAAAATTAGTCAATTATGCGAGGAAAATAAAATAAAATTCAGAACATTTTATAACCAAGAACCTACAATTGTGAAACAAAGAATAATGGCACATGGCCAACAAGTTGCAAGATTTGATCATGGAGAAATTAATTTAAATAAGAAGAGTAAAGAGATAGATAAAAAAATACTAGGCTTATTAACAAAAGATTTATCTGGGATGGATTATGTTCTCTTATCAGATTATAACAAACATTTTTTTGATGAGGTATTGTCGAAGGAAATTATACTTCTTGCTAACTCAATGAACATCCCTGTCCTTGTTGACCCTAAACCCATGAATGTTCACTTTTTTAAGAACTGCACTGTTGTAAGACCAAATGAAAAAGAGGCAGAGATAATGACTGGAATAAAATATTCTAATGAAAAAGATGTCTTGGCCAAAATAGCTGAAAAGCTTACTGAGATGACTGATTCCAAATATGCCGTAATAACTTGTGGGAAAGATGGAGTATTTAGTTATGACAGATTTCAAAAAGAATTTCGGCATGTTGGTACAAAAGCCATCGAAGTTAGAGACACTACTGGAGCGGGGGATACATTTGCTGCAACACTTGCGTTAGGGTTGTCTAGTGGTCTTGGTTTATTTGAAGCGGTTAAATTGGGAAATTATGCTTCAGGGGTTGTTGTTGAAAAAGTTGGGACAGCGGTTCCGACAGTTGATGAAATAAAAAAGAAAATCGATCAGGACAACAACTTTTAAAAATCCAAAATTCAATGAGAAATTGAAAAGTAAATTCTACTAAATTTTCATTACAAAACTTTATAAATACAAAAAAGGATAAAGTTTTGAAGACAACCATAATAGGTTGGAAACACCTGTTCCCTTTCCGAACACAGAAGTTAAGCTTCCTATGTTAATGGTGGTAGTGGCCGGCAAGCTGCAAACCCATTAAGTTGTCTTTCACTATTTTTATAAAATAAGAATTCTTTGATATGCTATGAAAAAGTCTATTTCAAAAACAGATGCTAAGAAAAATATTGAAGAATTTTTTAAAGACATGGATAATAAAACTCCAAAGAAAATTAAAAAATTAAAACGTTTTGCAATGTCATATAATATTCCACTAAAAGAGAAAAGGAAATTATTTTGTAAAAAATGTTATTCTGTATACCAGAAACCTAAAGTTATGATTAAGAATAAAATTAAATCAGTCGTTTGCGAAAATTGTGGGAATGCTAATAGATGGAAATTATAAAATCAAACGACAAGAATTATACGCTAAGCTTTTAAAAATTTCCCCTTTCCAAGCAAGTCTATAGTAAACCTCTTTCGATTCTTCGCTAACCTTATCTCTTGCTAAACATTTATATTCTTCAATTAAAGAAACAGGTCTAAGTAAAGAATCGAATCTAATGTCTTAATAATATTTGTTTTTAATTTCATTTTAACTTTTCTTAAATCTTCCAACTAATTCAATTAAATCTGTTTGACCTAGAAAGACAGACCTACAGCACATTCTCTCCAACCCAAGTTCATCTAGGACTTTTTTTGCAGATTCTCCGTCTTCTGTTCTTTTTTTAAATTCTTCCCAAAGGTGACCAACAGGTTTTCCACATGAAAAGCATCTTACTGGAATTATCATAATAATAAATCTGAATGGGTATTTTTAAAACTTGTGATTAGTTAATTTTAAATACTATTTGTCTGAAGTTGTTAGATGGAGAACAAGAAGATAATTCAGCTGAAAAGTGCGGCGAAATATTATGAAATGGGAGAGAGTATAGTGAAGGCTCTGGATTGTGTGGATATTGATATTGAAAAAGGGGATTTTGTTGCGATTATGGGGCCTTCTGGTTCTGGGAAGTCTACGAGTATGAATCTGACTGGAAGTCTTGATCTTGCGACTAAAGGAGATATTTTTCTCGACGGAGAGAACATACAAAACCTTGATGAATCTGAATTAGCACAAGTAAGAGGAAAGAAAATCGGTTTTATCTTTCAGCAATTTAATTTAATTCCAAATCTTACTGCAAAAGAGAATGTTATGCTTCCTATGATGTTTCAAGAAACTGACGAAGAAGAGAGAACAGAAAGAGCAGAGGAATTGTTGAAGGCTGTTGAGCTTGATGACAGGATGGACCATTATCCAAATCAACTTTCAGGTGGACAACAGCAAAGAGTTGCGATTGCCCGTGCTCTTGCAAATCAACCAGAAGTTATTTTAGCTGATGAACCAACTGGAAACCTTGATACAAAAACAGGTGAAAGAATGATGGGCTTTTTAACAGATTTGAATAAGAAAGGAAGGACAGTCATCATAGTAACTCATGACCCTGATTTAGCAAGAGAATATGCAAGAACAATTTATTCAATTCGCGACGGAAGAATAGAAAGTTTTGAAAAGAAAGTTGGAGGCAAGTGGAAAAAGCAGAAAGTGGTTTGTGAAGATATAGATTAAACAAGATTAATGTATTCATTTCTTTGTGGTAACAACAGAAAGATTTATAAAATATAAATGTGAAAAGATTGTTATGAGAAATGAAAAATATGCAGATAGAGAATTTATTTGGGATAGACATAGTGGGTCTGGAAATAAGATAAAAAGGTATGTTGTCAAAGAAGTATCTGGAGGATGTGAAATATTTGGAGAGGGTTCTAAGCTTGAGGGAACGGTAAGTATTGGGGACCTTGCAGAAATTTTAGTGAAAAATAAATGGCTAAATCTTATGCCTGCTAAATATATTAGAAATGTTAAAATTGCTAAACACCTGCGAGCCTTTTGGAGAGGCCGGGAAGAGCACTACTTTGAGTGTATGAAATCAAAATGAACACACAAAAATTACTAATAAGTTTTGCATTGATTCTTTTACTTAGTGTTAGCTTTGTAGCCAGCCTTGATGTTGATGCAGACCATATTACAATTTATCCTGGTGATGAAGGAAGTGTAACCCTTGAAGTTGAAAATAGTCTTGATGATGATTTGGCAGATGTTTCTGTTAGATTGATTTTAGAAGGAACTTCATTTACTTCTATTGGGGGTTCTGATAAGACAAAAGATATTGATGAAGATGACAAAGAGAAATTTACATTTAGATTAAAGGCTTCAACAGATATTGTTCCTGGAGATTATAATATTCCTTATGAGATAAATTATGTTTACAATGAAGAGAGTAAAAAAGAAACAGGAAGTTTTGGTTTGAGAGTTAGTGCTGAAACAGAGATTGATTTTTCTGTTGAAACAAAAGACGCGATTGTTGGCAACCAAGGGAAGATTTCTTTGAAAATCGTTAACGAAGGATTGGGCGATGTTAAATTTGTTTCTGTTCAAATTTTTCCAGAAGGTTATGAATTAATTTCACCTGAAAAAGTTTACATAGGAACAATTGATTCAGATGATTCTGACTTTGCAAGTTTTGATGTTATTTTCAAAAACAATAATCCAGTATTATCTGCGAAGATTGCATACAAAGATTTTGACAATGTTGACCAGACTACAACTGTTAGCTTGCCTGTAAAAGTTTATACTTATGAAAAAGCACTTGAGCTTGGATTGGTTCAAAAAAGCAACACTGCTGTTTATGGTGGAGTTGTTGCTGGTGTTTTAATAATTTGGTTTATTTATAGAAAAATAAAAAAGAGTAGAAGAAATAATGGGAGGAAAAATTAATATGGATGAAATATTTAACTATGATGTTTATGGGAGAGAAAAAATTCTAAGCATAGAAAATTTTAATGCAAGAACTCATGGTATTCCAGAAGGGGTTTATAAATTTTATGCTACAGAGGTTACTCCAGATAATGGGCTTTACCATGTTGAGCCGGGAGCATCAGTAAGAATATTTGGCATGAGAGACCATTTTCTTTTTATGTTTATCTGTTCTGAGGAGAATGAACCTCTAGCACGGAAGAAATTAGAAAAAGAAATTGGAATAAAAATTAAAGACGACTCTGGAACTAAAAAATGACGCAAAAAATTATTGATATTAAAATCAAGGATGTTCTTGGATGGGGAGATGTTTACGGAGAATTGTTGGTTGCTGACGCAAGAGAGGGAGATGTTCTTAGAGTTAATGGAAATCTGAGAGGAATTGTTCTAGAGGAAGAGGGCTTGACAAAACCTGTTTTTAATTTTCCGATATCCAATAAAGGAATGAGTTTAAGACATTTTTATCGCGATGGGTGGCAGGATACTTTTATAAAATCCCCTACGCACAAGACACTTAGAGTAAATGAATTGAAAAGGTACATTAATGGCCTACAGAAGATTCCAGATTTTGGTGACGAGATAATGTATTTTAAAAATCAATTAGGATCTAACTTGGAAAGGAGGTAACTCCCATGTTAAAAGATTATTTTTCTTTGTCATCTAAAAATCTTCGTAAAAGAGGACTTAGAAGTTGGTTGACAATTTTGGGAATTTTTATTGGTATTGCTGCTGTTGTTAGTTTAATTACTTTGGGTGCTGGATTGAAAGCTGCTGTTTTGGGGCAGTTTGGAGGGCTTTCTGTTGATGTGCTAAATGTTCAAAATAAAGGAGCTGGTTTTGGACCTCCTGGTTCAACTGTCGTTGAGAAATTAAATGATGATGATTTAAGGATAATTAAAAATGTAAGAGGAGTTAAAATTGTTATTCCGAGATTGATTCGGGTGGGGCAATTAGAATATAATGATGTTTCTGGATTTGGTTATGGAGGGGATATTCCGGATGACAAGGAGCAAATGGAACTTGTTTATCAGTGGTTTGAAATTGGGGTTGAAGAAGGAAGACTTTTGAAACAAGGAGATAGTGGAAAAGTTTTACTTGGAAATGATTTTTCAGATAATAATGATTTTGGAAAACCATTTGCAGTTGGGAAAAAAGTTAAGATTAATGGGGAAGAGTTTGAAATTGTTGGGATATTAGAAAAATCAAGTAGTTTCCAATTGAATAGTGTTGTGTTTTTTATGAATAGTGATTTAAGTGAGTTAATGGATGCTGAAGGAGAGTATGATTTATTTGCTGTTCAAGTTGAAGATAAAGATGAAATTGGAGAAGTTGCAAGAGCAATTGCAGATGATTTGCGAAGAGACAGAAATGAAAAAGTTGGGGAAGAGACTTTTACAGTTGAGACTCCTTTGCAATCTTTGAGTGCGGTAAATAATGTTTTGAATATAATTAACTTGATTGTTGTTGGAATTGCGTTTATCTCTTTATTTGTCGGTGGAGTTGGAATTGCAAATACAATGTATACTTCTGTTGTGGAAAGAACAAAAGAGATAGGAGTTATGAAAGCAATTGGAGCAAAGAACTCAGACATTATGTGGCTCTTTATGATTGAAGCAGGTTTACTTGGTTTAGTTGGAGGGATTGTTGGAGCATTGATTGGACTAGGTGGGGCAATTCTTGTTTCAAATTTAGCAAACAATGCTTTAGGGAATGATTTATTTATTGTGAGTGTTAATTACACTCTTTTAATTGGAGCTGTTTCATTTTCATTTTTTGTTGGAATTATTTCAGGGGTATTGCCTGCTTTGCAAGCAAGTAAATTAAATGTTGTTGATGCTTTGAGGAGTTGAGATGAAAGAGATTAGAATGATGGGTGTTGGGGAATATGGTAATGGTTTTTTTGATACAATCACCATAGAAGAACTTGAAAAAGTAAGAGAATATTACACAACCCAAAATCTTGGGAGGTGGAAGACACTGCTTAAGGAAGCAAAACCAATTTTTGTGAAAACCATTGACTTTGCAGAAGGGGGAGTAGTACTCTATCACTTCCAGGGTAAGAAGCATCATTTAATGCAGTTCACACCAATAGTTGTGGAGAAGTATTATGGAGAAGGTTGTACCAAAATGAGTGCAGGTTATGTAAAAGGATTTTTTCTCAAGGGGAATAAAAAGTCTAGGGTTTTGGAAATGCTTGTTTCTGACAGAACTACCACAAAATTTTCTCCAATGTTTTTATGTCATTTTGTTTATGATGATGGAACGATTTCAAATCATAGTGTAGTAGAAAAGGTAGGTGATCCTGATAGCTTCAATTATTTTAATGAGGCATGCCCAGGATGGGCCAATAATTATCCCAGAAAAGAAGACTATATGGAGGCTCTTGAAAAATGTCGATGAAAATAGAATTTGGAGGAGATGAGAAATGATCCAAGACTATTTTAAACTCGCAGTGAAAAACCTCAGGCAAAGAGGTTTACGTAGTTGGCTTACTATGCTTGGAATTTTTATTTCAATTGCAACCATTTTTGTTTTAGTTAGTTTATCACTTGGATTGCAAGGTGCTGTTGAAGAACAATTTGAAACACTTGGAGCAGATAAATTCTTTGTTCAACCAGCTACAGGCTTCTTAGGACCTCCTGGAAGTGTTGGAGGAGTTTTATTAACTGAAGATGATGCAGAGGTTGTTTCAAAAGTACAAGGGGTAAAAGACTATTCTTATTTTACAGCAGGTAATGCAAAAGTAGAGTTTTCAGGTAAAACAAGATATCTTATGGTTTGGGGAATTCCTCCAGAGCATATGGATGTTTACAATGAAATCGGTTCATTTGAAATTGAAGATGGAAGAAATTTAGAAAAAGGAGACAAAAATTCAATTATATTGGGGAACTTGTATAAAACAGGAAATGTTTTAGGTAAGCCAGTAAACGCAGGAAATAAATTAGTAGTTAATGGTGAAGATTTTAAAATTCGTGGAATAATGTCTTTGATTGGCAATCCTGATGATGATAGAGCTATTATAATGGATTTGGAGAGTTTTAGAGAATTATTTGACATACCAACAAGAGTCGATTATATTATGGTTCAAACTGATGAAGGAGAAGATATTAATGAAGTTGCAGACAGAGTTGAAAAGAAGTTGAGAAAGTCGCGAGATGTAACAGAAGACACTCAAGATTTTACAATCTTGACACCAGAAGAATTGCTTGAAAGTGTTCAGAACATCTTAGCAATAATCACTTCTTTCTTAGCAGGTGTTGCAGCCATCTCTTTATTAGTTGGAGCGATTGGAATAGCAAATACAATGTATACTTCTGTTTTAGAAAGAACGCGAGAGATAGGAGTTATGAAAGCAATTGGAGCAAAGAACTTAGACATTATGTGGATATTTTTAATTGAATCTGGTTTACTTGGAGTTGTTGGTGCAAGTATTGGAGTTATACTTGGATATGGAATTGGCAAAACTATTGAGTACATTGCAATAAACCAATTAAACACAACACTCTTACAAATAGCAACGCCTTTATGGCTTATCCTTGGTTGTATTGGCTTTGGATTTGTCATAGGAGCTGTTTCAGGAACACTTCCTGCAATTCAGGCAAGTAAGACCAATGTTGTTGATGCATTGAGGTATGAATAAATCTAAGAAACAACATGGGAGACCACAATAATTTTCAGGACTATTTTCCTCGAGGACGTAAGAGACGTAAGGAATATAAATCTTCAAAAGAAACACAAGAAATCATTTGGTGCTTAACAGAGATATTGAAAGAAGGAAAAATATCTTTTGACAGACAGAATTTTTATAAAAATATGAGATCATGGAAAAGCAAAGTAGACGAAGTAACAAAATTAATTATGGAAAAGAATCTCAAGACAACTGAGGGGTTAGACGAATCTATCGATGAAGTTAGAAAATATCAAAAAGAAATTTATAAAATAATTGATCCTTTTTATAGAGAACTATCTAAAAGAGGATTTAGTGAAAGAAGATTAAGAGGATGAATTTTATAATAAAAAATCGCACAAAAATTTATAAACCACTTTTCTCTTAAAAAATAATTCAAATTAAAAAGGTGATTTTATGACAAAAAAATGTATTTATTGTGGCAAAGAAATTTCAGATAGTTGTGTGATTGATTTTTGTGAGCAGTGTGGGAAAGGTGTTTGGGGAGAGAAAATGTTTAACACAATTGTAAGTAATATGGAGCGAGCAAGAGATAATGGGGACTTGTGTCATACGAATAATACATGTGATTTTAGCAATAAAGATAAGAACTTCTCTGTTTAGATACTTTTTTAAATAAACTATTTCTCAGTTGTTTATGACTAAAAGAAAACCAGTTAGAACTAGGGGAAAGTTGCAATTTAGTAAATACTTTCAGAAATTTGAGAAAGGAAATACAGTGGCTGTTATTAGGGAATCTGCAGTTCAATCAAGTTTTCCTTTAACACTTCAGGGAAAAACAGGACTTATTGAAAACAAGAGAGGTAAAGCATATCTTGTAAAAATTAAAGATCAAAACAAAGAAAAAGGCTTTCTTATTGAGCCAATACATTTAAAAAAAATAAAACAAATTAAGAAGACATGAAAATAAAAGACAGCAGGCCATTAAGTATGGCTGAAGCAATAGGGTACATTAAGAAAGACAAAGATAGTGAAACTGATGTTGTTGGATTTATCAAAAAGTTTAATAAAACAGATTCGAAAAAAATGATGGAGATTAAAGAGAGAATTGAACAATTAGATTTGATGAAAATTAATGATAGGCATATTAGAAAAATTGTTGACTTTCTTCCAGAAGATAAAGAAGATTTGAATAAAATTTTTAACGATGTAGGGTTACAAGAGGATGAAACAAAAAAAATACTTGACGCAATTAAAGGAACAAAATAGTAAAAATGAAAGAAAATCGAATATTTCCATTCATCCAAATAAAATTAGGGGAGAATATTTGAATGAAAGAAGACTATGCAATAATCTTGGAATGCCTTCCAAATGGGTATCCTTTGGAGAAAA
Source organism: archaeon (assembly GCA_043817815.1). Classification (GTDB taxonomy): domain Archaea; phylum Nanobdellota; class Nanobdellia; order Pacearchaeales; family GW2011-AR1; genus JBDRGM01. Next base: position 10,308 of record JBDRGM010000001.1, on the reverse strand, counting down.
AAATGATGCCTATAGCCCAGGCTGTGGGAAAAATTAATCTGACACTTTTGGAATTAGTTCCTAGGAGGGGAATTTCTTTGGAGATTGGTGAAGAGGTTTATATTGGTGAAGGGAAGAGAGATAAAATATATTATATCTTAGGAAGATTACATAGAGAAAAGTTAACAGAATCTGCTAAATCGCAATTAAAAGAATTCATAGTAGAAATTATGAAAGATAAAAAGTTTGTTGATTTTTTCAATACAGCAGAAGCGATAAATAAAAGAGTTCATCAAATAGAACTACTTCCTGGACTTGGAAAGAAACATATGCAGGAAATTTTAAAGAAAAGACAGGAGAAAAAATTTGAGTCTTTTGAAGATATGAAAAAAAGAATTCAGAATCTACCTGACCCTGAAAAAGCGATTGAAAAAAGAATATTTCAAGAATTGACAAACTTTGAAAGACATAATTTATTTGTTAAATAAAATGGAAACACAAACACAACAAGGAGAGAAGCATGAAGATAGAATAGTTAGAATTTTGTCAAAGGATATAGAGGGAAAAATGAAAATTTATCCAGGTCTTACAAAAGTTAAAGGGGTTTCATGGACTTTGTCTAATGCTCTTTGTAAAGTATTAAAAATTGATAAAGATAGGAAAATAGGTTCTTTAACAAAAGAAGAAATAGATAAGATAACTACATTTATGAAAAGCCCAAAGATTCCAGAATATCTTTTTAATCGAAGAAAAGACTTTGAGGGCGGAAAAGATAAGCATCTTGTTGGAAGTGATTTAGAGCTACGAAAAGAATTTGATATTAAAAGACTAAAGAAGATTAAAAGTTATCGGGGATTTAGGCATATGGCTGGCCTTCCTACAAGAGGTCAAAAGACACGAAGCAATTTTAGGAAGAATAGATCTAAAGGGGCAGGAATTAAAAAGAAAGGAAAGAAAAATGAAAAGAAAGCATAAAACATATTCGAGGCCAAAGAGGCCTTTTGATAAAGTGAGGATTGATAAAGAAGCAGAGATAAAAAAAGAATTTGGTCTTAAAAATAAAAAAGAAATTTGGAAAGCAGAGGCAGAGATTAAATCAATTAGAGAGAAGGCTAAAAGATTGATTTCTTCAAATCCTGAAGAACAAAAAGCATTATTTGAAAGATTAAAAAAAATTGGACTAGAAGTAAGTTCAATCTCAGATGTTCTTTCATTAGATAAGGAAGATTATCTCAAAAGAAGACTTCAGACAGTTATTGTAAATCAAAAACTTGCTAAAACTCCAAAAGATGCTCGGCAAAAAATAGTTCACAAAAAAGTTTTTGTTGGTAAAAATGTTGTGAATGCCCCATCATATATAGTTCCAATTGAGCTTGAAGATAAAATTTCTTTAAAGAAAGAAAATAAAGTTAATAAAAAAGGAATTATTGTAGAAAATATTGGAGAAGATGTTGTTCAGAAAGTAGAAAATGAAATCAAAACGAAAGAAGAAATCATGGAGGATAGTAAAGAATAAAATGGTTGAAGAAAAAAAAACAGGTAATGAAGAACAGAAATCTGAAATGGCTCTTGTTAAGAAAAAAGTAAAAGAAGCAGAGGCAGTTGTTAATATATATGCTTCATTCAATAACACGATTGTTCATGTTACAGATATGTCTGGGAGAACAATCTCAAAAGTTACAGGGGGAATGGTTACAAAGCATTCTCGACTTAAGGCTAATCCAACCGTTGCTATGTTCATTGCAAAAAGGATTGCAGAAGACATAAAAGACACTGAAATTAAATCCTTGTATGTTAGAATAAGGGCCAAAACAAGGAATCCTGCTCCTGGACCGGGAGCTCATGCAATAATTAAGAGTTTGTCTCGTTCAGGATTCAAGATTTTGAATATACTAGATTCAACAAGAATGCCAAGAGGTGGACCAAAGAAGAAAGGAGGTAGAAGAGGAAGACGCCCATAAGTTTAAAAGTGCGCAGAATTAAATTTTAAGATGGAAGAAGCTGAAAAACATGTGATGGACGTGCTTGCAGAGAACAGTGGTCAATTAGAAGAAGTGCTATTAGGCACGTTAGCAAGTATGAGAACTAGCCGTAGTTTACCTCTTGAGAAGTTAAAAAAAGCGAGTAGCAGAGAAGGAACCACTGCAATCAGAGAGTTACTTGAAAAGGGTGTTTTGTTAAAGAAAGAGAATGTGGGGGTACCCACAGAAATATTATTTATTTAAACCCAGAATATTAAAGTTAAAATGAAATTAATACAAAGAAAAGATAATCAAATTGTTTTTGAAGCAGATATAGAAGAAAGTTTAGCAAATGCGATAAGAAGGTACTTGAATGAAATATCTATTTCAGCAATTGACGAAGTGGAGATATCAAAGAATGATTCTCCTTTGTATGATGAAACTGTTGCCCATAGAATGGGTTTGATCCCTCTTAAAATAAGTAAACCTGTTGGAGGAACACTTAAATTGAGTGTGGATAAAGAAGGAATTGTTTACTCTGAGGAGTTGAGGGGGGATTTAGAAGTGGCTTATGAAAAAATCCCGATAACCTCATTGAATAAAGGACAGAAATTAGAGGTTTCTGCAACAGTTAAAATTGGACAAGGGAATGTCCACTCAAAATTCTCCCCTGGATTAATGTTTTACAGAAATGATGTTGAAATAAAAATTGATAAAAATACCCCCGATAATATTGTTGATGTGTGCCCTCAAAAAATTTTCAAGTTAAAAGAGGGAAAGATAATTGTAGAAGATTCTTATAAATGTGATATGTGTGAAGCTTGCGTTGAAGCTTGTACAAAAGAAGGAAAAGGTTCTGTAAGGATTACTCCCACAAAAAAATTGATATTAACTATTGAATCTTTTGGACAGTTGCCTGTAGAAGAAATTGCTAAAAGGTCCCTGTATACTTTGAAAAAAGATTTGGTAAAAGTTAGTAAACAGGTTAAGTGATTCTAAAGATTTTTATATTGGATTGGAATTATAATCTTATGCGGGTGTGCCGGAGTGGTCAAACGGGACAGGTTAAGGACCTGTTAGCTTAGTGCTTACCAGGGTTCGAATCCTTGCGCCCGCATAAAAAGTTTTATAAACTAAGATTAGCTAAAATTTTTACCTGCGAGTAAATCGCGATAGCAGGAGAAGATAATTCTCTTGTATTTTGAATATGAAAACAAAATCTAAAATAAAAAAACAATCTGAAAGGAAAGCAAATAAAAGAATAGTTGAAACAATCTTGGTAGCTAAGAATTATAAGCAATGGATGAAAGTTGCAGAGATTTTATCAGGTCCTAGAAAAAGTAGGCCAAATGTAAATCTTAATATCTTGGATTTTGTTGAAGGGAAAATTATTATAGTTTGTGGAAAAGTCCTTTCACAAGGAGAAGTGCATAAAAAAATTAAGGTTGTTGCCCTTGGATTTTCTGAAAAAGCAAAAGATAAATTATTAAAAGCGGGTTGTGAAGTTTCAGATATATTGACAGAAATTAAAAGCAACCCTGAAGCTAAAGAGGTTCAAATATTAAAATGAAAATTATAGATGGAAAAAATGCAGTATTGGGAAGGTTGACTAGTTATGTTGCAAAAGAATCTCTTAAAGGAGAAGAAATTGTTATTTTGAATTGTGAGAAAATTATTGTTACAGGTAATAAAAAAGATATTGAAAAAAAATTTAGAGAAAAGAGAGAGAAAATAGGAAGTGGTCAGAAAGGACCAAAGGTTTCTAGAACAAGTGAAGAAATTGTTAAAAGAGCAATAAGAGGCATGCTTCCAAATTATAGAAAAGGTAGGGGAAAGATTGCTTTTAAAAAAATAAAGTGCTATAAGGGCACTCCTAAAGAATTTAAGGATTCTAAAAAAATATTATCTGGAAAAGAGAAAACAAGTAAATTTGTAGAAGTGGGGGAGATATTTAAATGAAAGGAAAAATAATCTCATCTGCAAAAAGAAAAACTGCTGTTGCAAGAGCAATGTTGGTCAAAGGTTCTGGAAATATTAAGTTAAATAAAAAAGATTATAAAAAATTGCAAATGTTGGATAGACTTAAAATTGAAGAGCCTGTAATGATTGCAGAGAAAATTCTTGGTAGTGTAAATTTTGATGTTTTAATTACAGTCCATGGGGGGGGAGAAAAAGGTCAAATTGAAGCTTCAAGACTTGCATTGGCAAAAGCAATTGTTGATTTTTCAAAGTCAGAACAATTAACAAAAGCTCTTTTGGAATATGATAGAAATTTACTTGTTGCAGATGTTAGGAGAAAAGAAGCTTACAAACCAGGAGATAGTAAAGCTCGAAAAAAGAGACAAAGCAGTAAGAGATAAGTAAATTCTAAAAATGGTTAAGAACTTATCTTTTTTATTCCTAATTTTTCTAATTTATTCTGCACATGATTGAATAAAGTTGATGATATTAATGCTTGGTGTAATCCTTGATGTATTTGGCCATCGAATTTTATTTTTCCGAGATACGTTTGATTGGTCAGAATCTTTTTTAATCCATTAACTGAAAATCTATATTTTTTTGATAATTGTGTTAGACTTATTTGATTATTGAGAAACTCTTGAAACATCTCTTGAACAAGATATGAATCCTCTGCTAGAATAATCTGCTTATTTTCTAGCTTATATCCAAAAGGGGCTCTTGTGACAATACTTCCTTCTTTAAATTTCTTAGACATCCCTTTTTTTGTTCGCTTTGAGATTGATTTTGCAGATTTTCTAAATGTATCCAAAACAGAACAATCTATTTTTTCTCCCAGATAGATTATAAAATCATTTTCATCATCTGGTGCAAAATGATGGCAAATTGAACAGAGAGTTACTAAATTATTGATATTATCTTCGCCATCATCAACCCTCATTTTGATATGATGAACTTCTAATTCATCAGACATTCCATTGAAGGTACATTTTTGGCATTTAAATTTATCTCTACTAAAAACTTCTGATTTTATTTTAAACGGTATTGAAATTCTCTTTGGCATTTTAAGATTCAATTTTATTAGCTTGATTGAATAAATCGTTATTAATCAATGCTTTGTGTTTACCTTTGTAAAAATCTCCCTTATATTTTATTTTACCTAAATAGATAGGGTTTTTTATAATTTGGTATAAAGTTGATGCTGGAATTGAGAATTTTTTAGAGATTTCTTTATAACCGATTCCTCTTGCCCACATTTCAAATATCTCTTTGAGTTTTTGTGAATTTTCTGGATGAGGAACAAGATTTTTGTTTTGATATGCATAACCAAAGGGTGCTCTGAAAAGTGCTTCACCAAATTTTATTTTTCTTTCAAATGCTAATTCAACTCTTTCTTTAACCATTCCACGTTCAAGTTGAGCAAATACCCCAATAATCTGAAAAAAAGCTTCTCCCATTGCAGAAGTTGTATCGATTTGTTCTGTTACAGAAGTGAAGTTAATCTTTTTTTCTTTTAGAGAATCAAGGGTTAAGATCAAATCAGTTAATTTTCTTGAGAATCTGTCAATTTTGTATACGAGGATTATGTCAAACTTTTTTTCTTTTGCATCTCGTAGTAAAAGCTCTAGAGCTGGTCGATTCATTGTTCCTGCAGAATATCCTGCATCTTTGTAGACCTTGAAAATTTTCCAATCCCGCGCATGACAAAAAGATTTGCATTTGTCTATCTGGGCCTCAACACTTAGACCTTCTTTTGCTTGTTCTATTGTTGAAACACGCGAATATATTGCGATTTTTTTTATATCTTCTGGCATTTTAAGAATTTAGATAATTTGTTTAATGTCTGTTTATTATTTTTGAAAAGAATTGTTTTGATTCCTAGTTTTTTAGCAGAGTTAATATTCCAATCTTGATTGTCTATAAAAATACAATTTTTTGCAGGGATCTTTAGTTTTTTTAAAACTAATTTGTAAATCTTAGGATTTAGTTTTCTCACTCCAACCTCACAAGAAACAATCATAACATCAAACTTTTGGGTATATTTTTTTAGCATTAATGCTTCTTGGGAAATATACCCTTGGTCTGAAAGAATAGCTATTTTATATCCTGCTTTCTTTAATCTAAAAGCGGTTTTGTAAAGTTCTTTATTTTGGTTGAAATTCTTTTTATAAGCTTTTAGATAAATCTTTTCTATCTTTTTTGGGATTGTTTTAAAATTTTTTGCTAAGATGCTTAAGACCTTACTTCTTGAAATTTCTCCTACAATAGATTTTGCATAAGAAGTATCAATAGAATCAAGATATTGGTCAGGGGAAATATTGAGTTTTTTAACTACATATTCATATACTCCTGAATTATGATACTTTCCTTTTTTATACATAAGATGCTTTTTCCCAAGAGCCAAAACACCTCCTACATCAAAGATTACTGCTTTTATTCCTTGTTTTTTAACCATCTTCTTATTTTTATATGTGAACTTAGGGTTTGCATTTCTAGTAAGGGAACCCTTATAATAACAATATTATACCCTTATCAGAAAGAGTATATAAATTTTATGCATATTCATGCATTAAGGTTAGCTTAGTTAATAAATTTAAGATAAAGGTAACTTAAAATTATTAACCAGAGTTTATAGAAATTTTATCATTGATCACAACCACCTTTTGATTCCCTGGATTCAAGAGGTATATATGGATAATAGTCATCTGAAGTTTCATCTTTTATATCATATCCTATAATCTCTTTAGGAGATATAATTTTTTCAGTGCATCTATACATACTATGAATTTGATATCTTAGGGTGCAATTAGAGCTTTCATCTACCCCTAATACCCTAAATTCTTCGTGATTTTACTACTATGTTTAGAAATTAAAATTTTGTTAACCAATGATTCAATTTGTTTGATATAAAAACCTCTTGCATTTCTTATATTGTTAGTTATTAGTTTGATTTAAATAAATTATTGTCCTAAAATTCCATTAACTTCACTAACCTTATTTAATAGTCGCTATGCCTATTCTTTAGATAATGGGATGTTAGATAAATTAGAATTATGCTGATTAGAGTTATAAATAATGATGCTAAGATGCTCAGAGTTGAAGAATTTTGTGTGTTTGTGAATAGTTTAATAAATGACTGTGAGAGATCAAAAATTGTCTGACGCCAGGTGAATGCAATTGTGAAACTAATAGTTACGATTATTATCATCCTTAATTGTCTTCTAAATTCTATCCTAAATTTTCTCTCTCTTTTTAGGAAACCAAATAACCTCTTTTTCATCTGAGTTAGATGTATGAATTATTTATAAGATTTTCTGGTAAAATCTTTATTGATTATATTTTCTGGCGTAGGTTGTGCACTAAGGTATGCTTAGTCTAGGGAGTTTATTGCCAATGTGTTTAAAGGTGTTTAAACAGGCTGTTTATCCAAAAGTTTACAGCAAACAGCTTATTTTTCCATTGGAAGTATTGGGTCTTAGACACATCTTTTTAATGATTTTATTGAGTGTTAAAAAAGATATTTCTCGACGGAAAAACAAAAAGTATTTAAATGTGTTTTCATAAAAAAATATATGTTTGGATGGTTTTCTGGAAAAAAAGAGGTACAACGTGTTGAAGAAGACACAAAAAAAAGTTTTGAATTTGTGAAAAAAGATATAGATTCTGTGAGTGGTTGGATTAGACACCTTGATTCTGAAAAAAACTTACAAAAAAAAGAGCTTGCAGAAATTATCGGGGTTTTATCCTCTGTAAAAGATGATTTAGAAGAAATGAAAAAGGTCCTTTCTATGGTCGGAGGCATTGGAGCTGGTGAGCTGTTTAATAAAAACAGACAGGTGTTTAAACAGCAAACAGGCGTTTATGCTGTGCAAACAGGTGTGCAAACAGGTGTGCAAACACCTAATCTAGAGCAATTTTCCACAACAGAAAAGGCGATTATTTGGATCTTATTGAATGCTGAAATGAAATTAGGTTATGAAGATCTTGCGGCAATATTAAATAAAGAGAAATCAACTATCAGAGGTCAAATAAATAGGATAAAACAAAAAAGTGAGATAATTGAAGAAATAATAGAGAAAAATGGTAAAAAGAGAGTATATATCCCTGAAAATATCAAAGATAAAATGCTAAAAAAGAAGAAAGTGAGAGTTAACAAAAGTAAAGTGGATCAGGAAACAATCTTCAAGAAGGTTGTAGAGAGTAAAAAGTGAGGATAAAAATAGGAAAGTGGGTGAATATAATGGAAATGTAAGAGTATTAAAAAAATAAGGTAGTTGAAAAGAGAGGCTAAACAAGTATTGCCTTACTTATTCGTTATACCGATAATATATTTAAAGACCTCTTAACTGTAAAATTGTTGGCAAACTTACTACTTTCTTTAAATTAGAAGATATTGATAATTGGACATTCTTATTATTAATCTTCTTTTTCTCTACAGGTATTCCTTTTTTTATAATTCTTCCAATATAATCCCTAATAGAACTTTCTGTTAGATTTAATTTGTCAGAAAGGACCTTATAGTCTGAATGACCGATTTCTTCATCTAATTGATATAATGCAGAGAAGACTAAAAACTCCTGTTCAGTAAGTCTTTTAAATTTTATCCTAATCTCTTTTTTAATGCTGTCTAGTGAATCAAGTATTGCTGTAGCGTTTTCAATTGTATTTTCTCTAATTTTCGTCTCATTTGTGATGTGTCTGTCTGTCTGTCTGTCTGTCTGTCTGTCTGTCGAAACCCCTTCATTTCCAGTGGAAATGTCCATATTTAGGCCTTTTAAGCCTCCTAAATAGGTGTTATGTGTCGAAGCGCCCGTAGAAAGTGTTCTAAAGAAAGCATCTTTTGTCGAACTACTGCATTGTTTATTTATTTGGATTTTGGGCATTTCTTTATAATATTCTAAAGATAAAGAGTTTATCTTTCCATTTAATTTTTCAATGACCTCGCAAAGTTCAATTAGCTTCCCCCTTGTTTCAACTAAATTTTGCTTTATAGAATCATTTTCATTCTTTAAAAAATCCATATCTTGTTTCACCCTAAGAAATGCTTTTTTTACATTATCCATAAAATAAATAAAAACAATGTATATAAAAACCTTAAGGAATTGTTATTGATAATTTTTGTATGCTAAATAGGCATCATTAGATAATTTCCATCTAATTCTTCTTAGATAAAATTTTCCTTTTGAATTTTTATTTATTCTCACTACTAATTTTCTGTCCTTTAATTTAAATAATAATTTCTTAACAAACTCTTCATCTCTTGCCATCTCCTGCGCAATTTTAGAAGTAAAAAGGGCTTTTGGTGTTGAAGAGTATAATACTGCTAATATTTGCTCAAAGATTTTTTCTTTTTTTTTATCAGAAATTCTCATAATAAAAAGAAATAAAAGGATTTTTTAAAGTTTATCTGTTTTTGTTTCTTCTTTCTTTATTGAAGGAAGGGGAATATGAATTGGAATATTTAAATCATCTTCTAATTGAATCGCCTTCAAATTTGATTTTCTTAAGATTATATTAAAAACAAGTCTCTTAAATTCATCTGGCATTTTTTTGTTTTTCCATCCATTTTTAATCTCCTTTGCTACTTTTTTATCAGCGGAAAGGATAAGATTTCCTGCAAACTCTAGTTTAGCAACATTTGAGATATAATCAATAATATAAGTGAATTTTACTGCAATTAACTCATTATTTTCTATAGGTAAATCTGTTTTTACTTCCTCTATGCTTAAAATGTCTATTTTAGAATTTATTTGAAGATCATTAATTTTATCAGATATCTTTTCTACATTTATTTTCGTGAAATTAAATCCCAATAGTTTCATTTTAATTCAATTAAAAGTATGTTTTTAAGTATTTCTATAATAAAAATGTATTATTTAGAAATTAGATTTTAGAAAAAGCCAATTGTTAATAAAGAATCATTAAATATCTAGAAATTAGATTGGTGAGGTTTATTAATTAGAAAAATACTTTAAATTAATTAGATTAAAAAGAAACTCGTTAAATTAAATCTTCTTCAGATACAACCACAAAATCTCCTACTGCGATGATTGCGCTGTAAGGAATTAAAAGCTCTTTTGATCCTGTTCTTTCTAGATTCAAATTTCTTGTATGCGGCGTTGAATCTTTAACAATTAAATTGATTAATTCTCCTGATTTTGTTTCAAAAGTAATATCTCTAACAAATCCCAATCTTTTACCTTCTTTTGTAACAATCATTTTTCCTAGAATACTACTAAATGCGTTTTTTCCTTCTTGCATATCACAGCTAGAAGAAAACGATTTATAAATTTTTCTGTGAACTTATATACCTTTTCAAACATATGTGACCCCTCTATTTCGTATAGAAGTATTTAAAAAAGAATTTTTTATTTTTTATTTTTTATTTTTTATTTAAAAATATTTATAT